>CAZDBE010000178.1:0-11354 GCA_964503675.1 uncultured Pirellulaceae bacterium
TTTTCGGCAGGTTTTGCATCGGGAAATAGTACTGACACCTAACCCGACGCGTGAGCGAGGTACTGACGATGGGCCCCGATGCATTGCGTGCCTCGCTCACGCGTCGGGTTAGTTTCAATACCAGACGCGACATTACCGATCTGTCTCAGCCGATTTACCAGTGTTGCTAAAGAATGGTTTGCCATCCTTGTACAGAGCAAGTCGCTCATTGTAAGCAGCCAAGCTATCGCCTTCGGCCAGTTTGATGGCTTTTTCTTCGGCTTCGACCGCTTTCTCGAATTCGCCTTGTTCCGCGTAGGCTGCGGCAAGCGTATCGATGAAACTGGCGTCTTTCCATTCAGATTCTTCGCAAATAGCCTCACCCATTTCGACCGCTTTTTTCCCGCTGCGATAGTCTTCGTCTGGGCAAGTCGCAAAGAACCAAGCGACCGTGTTCGCCACGTCCGGAATATCACCTGCCAGTTCATTGGCCTGCACCAAATCCTTACGGGCTTTCGAATAATCACCTTTACCTTCATAGGCAACGCCTCGATTTGCAAACACGAGTGCGGAATCGCCAGAAAGCTCCAACGATTTATTGTAGTCAGCGATTGCTTTTTCATATTCGCCTGTCTCTACATAACAGACTGCCCGATTGTTGTAAGCCAAAGGTAGTCGGGGGGCGTAGGTGATCGCTCGGTTGAGATCGAACATCGCTTCTTCGAATTTCTTCTGTTTGTACAAGACCCAGCCACGCTGGTTCAGAGACACAGCATTTTTTGGCTGGATGTCGACTGCTTTGTCAGCTTCCTCAAATGCTTCATCTAATTCATTGTTTGCCAAGTGGATGTTGCTGCGGCCCACATAAGAATCGGAAATGCGCTTATTTAGCTCGATTGATTTGTTGTAGTCTTCCAGCGCCCCATCAAAGTCACCCGAACCGTATTTGGCACTTCCTCGGCTGACGAAGTACCACGGATCCTTTTCATCCAATTTGATGGCCTCGTCAAACGCCTTGATAGCCGCAGAGTAATTATTCACAGCGTAATGCACGACGCCCAAATTGAAATAAGCATGTGCATATTTAGGAGCAAGTTTGACCGCATAGCGAATATCTTCAAATGCTTTGTCGTACTTCCCTTGAGCCTTATAAACGATGCCGCGATTGTTCCAAGTGAGTGCATTCTTCTTGTTCACAGACAAAGACTGATTCAAATCCTTAAACGCCTCAACCAGCTCTTCCTTCTCATAGCGAATCATGCCGCGGTGGGCGAGTGCGGCGAAATCGCGTTCGTCAGATTCCACGCGCTTGGAAAAATGCTTTTCAGCGTCGTCCAGATTCATGACATACTCAAGCGGTAACCAACCGTTGACGCCTTCCAGTGAACACCACTTTCCTTTTTTAGAAATCACGGTGTAGATCGAGCCTTCAACAACGCGATCAACTTCTTTGCGGTAAATACGCGTTTTGAAGTTTCCCGTCACACACACCCGATCGCCAATCTCCTGCGCTGTTACGGGGCTGGTAAATGGAGAGAAAAAACCAACCAGAACGGAGGCTACGATCAGGCTCACCCACAAGACAAATCGCGTGGATCGAGAAACAGGAGCGGCGGAGGAAGATTGAGTCATTAAACTTTTCATGGGTCGATCGGATAATTCGATATCAGATATTGGTAAATTCCGATTGGCTGGAACATTGCGGGGCGACCGTCGACGCAAATTCATTGCCAAAAATCAATTAGTGAAAGATTATTCACAATCGTCGCTTTTTGCAAACGGTGTGAGGTCCCATTTGCTTGGGATTCTCTAACTGGATCGGGAAACCTACCTGATGGCCGCGCTAGCCTCTCACTACGTTACATCGCGGCGGATGCCGAATATTCCATCTGCGTAAGCTGTTACGACTAGGGGGGTTGTTAGGCAGGGCGTAAACCAAGCGTCTGGTGTCAGCGGTGGATCGACGTCTCAACCGAACTTTGAATCTTCTTCGGACGGATCGTCTCCGATGAGACGCAAATTCAATTCCTCGTTGCACTCTTCGGTAATTGCATCATTAGGTCCGCCGACATCATTCTGACCGGCCCCATCGTTGCCCATAGGAATCTTGCTGAAGTACTTTCCCAACGGGCTGGCGAGAATCGCTGGGAGCACGATCAGGTCACCAATCAACGCCGCTGCCAACAAGAACAACATCAGCGTTCCAAAACGCTGAGTTGGAGTAAAAGTACTCATCGCAAATGCGGACAGCCCTAGTCCCGCAATCAACGTTGTCTGCGTCATTGCGGTCGCCACTCGCGTATAGGCCACTCGAATGGCCGCGATCCGATCAAGTCCTTTTGCTAGAGCACCGCGATACCAATTCAGAAAGTGAATGGTATCGTCCACCGCTACGCCCATCGCAACGCTCGCCGTCATCATCGACCCAATGTCTACTTTGATTCCACGATAGGACATCACGCCAAACACGACCACTACCGGAAACACGTTAGGAATCATCGCCAACAAACCGCCACGCACATTCAACCGGTTTCCTTTACCCCACGGACGGTTCCAGTCACGCAGCAGTAACATCATCACGACGGTGATCATCACGAACGCCAAACCGATACTTTCAATCAGACTCCACAGCAGCGCTCGTTGAGCCTTGTAAACGATTGGAATAATTCCGGTGTAAATCGTAGTTACGCCAATGTCTTCTCCCCCTTGTTTTCGCTGCGTTGCAGTCTTCATTCCGGGGAATGGCGTTTTGGTCTCGTGATCGATTAGAAATTGGTGATCGCGACAATCGACCAAGTTCTTAGCGTGCTTTTTGATAAATTCAACGTCAAACAGATCATTGTCTTCGATCAACACCACGCAATCGCTGCTGGCCACGCGGCTCTTCCACGAATCGGGCTCGAAAAACTTCTGCAGCTTCAAACGTTCCTTATCGGTCAGTTCAGGATTGGACAGGCTATACCGCTGAGGATCAATCCACAGGTACCCATCCAAGGTTTTACTCTTCTTGTTGATCCCTCGATCATTAAACAACTTTCGCAGTGTGTCCGAAAAGATCAGGGTCTGATCGACTAATTCACCATGAGGAATATTCGCCTTAATCTTGCCTCGAATATCAAGATCCTCTTCACTGAATTCTGGCTTCCCCCCCAGCACTAGGATGTTGGACTCTCGAAGCGGCTGATCAGGTTCAGCGTTCTGAATTTTTTCAAAGATCTGCTTACGATGGCGATAGGCGCTGTCGATCGGCTCAATCACTGATTTCATGTCGCTAATAAATCGACCGTAATCAACATCGCTCAAGGCCGCCAGCAGCACATTGATTCGCCACAATTCACGACCATGAACTTGCTCGTCAGGAACAACTTTCCCTTCGTCAGCTACCGCTAGGTATTGCTGTTCCAGCATCTCCGGCCGGCGCTTATACAGTTGAGCGCTGGTCAGGCGACGCGCCAATTCATCCGTCGTGCTAAACTGGCTTAAAGGTACAAACACGTCTGTCGACATGCCGGATCCGACGATGCCCAATCCGTTGTCACCAAAGTACAACTGCAAAAATTCGCGCACGCGACTGGAGAGCTCGATCCGTTCTAACATCGACAACCGAAGCGCGTAATTACGTTTCTGAGTGGGTGTCATGATCAGAGGCGGCGGTTCATCCGCGTCAACCTGATCGGCTTGACCATCATCGACCGCCGATGCGATCGCTGGAGCTTTGTCTGCCGCAAGACCACTCTCGACAGCTTCCTTCTCCTTCTGGCGAGCCGCCTCCAGTGCGAGTCGTTGACGTTCCTGTAGAGTTTCGATGTAGACTTCCTGTTGATCAGCGCGCTCGATGCTGACCACAATCTCTGCCGGCACCAACTCGCCTAAGTTCTTCTCCAGCCATCGATAATCGGCAAGAACTTTCGCACTCGGATCAAACATCTTCAGTAGGTGAACTTGTGTTTGAATTTTGGTGATGCCCCACGCCCCGGCAGCGATCACCAAAACACCAGCCAAAGCAAACACGGTGTAATTCCGGATAACAACATCGCCAACTCGATTCCAAAATCGCGTTACCATTTCCGCGATGTCACTGCCGCCCGTTTCACGCTGCTTCTTACTTTGCTTCGTGTAGCCTGGCTTGAATACCACTAACGCAGCTGGCAGGTAAGTGAACAGGATGATAACGGTGGCCATGGTGGCGATCGCCGAGAAACAGCCAAACTTCCAAATCGGAGCCAGCTTGCTAGTCATCAGAGATCCAAGTCCCAAAGCGGTCGTGAACGCGGCTAACAGACACGGAAACCAGCTGTGTCCAATCGCGCGTTCGACAGCCAGCTTGTGACCGAACTCATGACAGGCGTCACGATAGTAATTAACGATGTGCACGGCCCCGGAGAGCCCCAGCACATAAATCAACGATGGCATCGACATCAGAATCGCGTCCATGTTCATGCCGCCAAACCAAACATAGGCAAGGCTGGCCATGGCACCCACGCCACCGGTGAAGAACAGCATGATCGTAATACGCACGTTACGGAAACTAAGATACGCCAATGTGATACCGATCAACGCAGACAGGCCGATCAGATTCTTTAATGTGATGGTGCCTTCTTCGTCAATCGCCACGTTGTCACTAGGAGGACCGCCGATGTGCAAATTTTCAGGTGCGATTCCAGATTCACCGATGGCCAGTTCTAGAATTCGGCCACGTGGTTTTCCCATCAAAGGGCGCCCCACTGCGCGGGCAAACTCCTTCATCACCGGTTCGTTGAGCGTAATGACAAGGCAGGTCTGACGCGCTGGCGGATCGATTTCCAGTTGAAAAAACAACTCGTACCACATCGACAATCGCTTGTCCGAAACAGCGTCCAGAAGTTTCCTTCTGCTACCGTCAAACTCTTCGTCGATCTTTTGTTTCAGATACTCATTGAACCGATTTTGATAAACCGGCGACGACTCGAGCAACTCGCGATCACGATCGCTGACGTGCTGCAACAACGAATCATATGTCCAGTTAAACTCAGGGGCGGGAGTTGGCCCAAACAAAGCCCCAGACAATCGATTGTGAGCTTCGACCTTAGCCTCAAAAGTCGACCGATCATCCTCGGCCATGTCCGTGATTCGCAGTGAACCATCTGGCCCTGCCATCTGTTCGAACACATCCGGCCCAGAGATTACCGATTTGAACGGGCGGCAGCATAACTTCTGTGGATCGGTATAAAACTCGTTGTCGATGTTGTTCTTGTCATCCGGCAATCGGCCAAAGCTGTCGATGTATTTACCGGTAGCTTTGTTCTTGCCGTTTCTTGAACGTTCGAGCCAAAACTCTGCCGCATCCTTGATTGTCTCCCGGCCGTCCCACCGATAGAGCTCGCCCTTGCGGTTGATGAAGTACCATTGCCGATCGCGCCCTTGCAACCATTTCTCACTTTGTTCGCCCCAATCTTCATGCCACGTGCCGGCAAACATCAGGCCCAGTTTGTCTCCTAGCTCATGCGCACGAATCTCTTCATCCCGTCCCTGTTCTTCTAGTTCTTTCTGATAGTCCAGCGACTCCTCGTAAATCTTCCGCTTGAAACGCGCATAAGTACCATTGCCCTCGCGGCACCAAGGACCGCTGACGACCACAAATTGACCGCCACCGAAAAAGTACTTTTTGAATTCCTCAAGCTCTTTGGTTTCTTGATAGTGCTGTGGCAACCAGTCAGCCACGTTGTTGACCATCGAAGAAATCGACAGCTTTGCTCCACGTCCGGCAAATGGCAGCAGGAAGCAGACGATGCAGAGAATCAGCATCGCAACGGTCCCAAAGATCGGGATCTTCTTCGAGTAAAGCGGCTTCACCATAAAAGGGAATTCTGCTCTGCAGAGGGAGGATTTATGAAGGCCGTCAACTGGGTTCAAAAACTTGTTTGAACCCAAAAAAACTTGCCAACGGGAAGCTTAACCGCTGTTTTGTAGATCGTCTATGTCAAAGGGATCCCAGTGGAGTGCGAAAGCTGGGCAAACAAACACCAAGATGGTAGGTTTTGTGGAATGGGTAACATCGAAGGTCAGGCTTTGCCTTATTGCAATCTGAAAACAGTCAACAGCCCGCTGAATCGCTACTTCGAAATTGGCCCATAGAGATCCGGACGGCGATCATCGAAACGATGCACTTCGTGCTTGCCCGGAACGCTGACGTAATGCTTCTTCCGAGCCCAGCTCACATCAACTTCGCCATATAAAATCGCTTCTTCTGCATGGTCGGCGAATGCAAGTTCACCACCAAGCGGATCACAGATTTTACTTTTACCAACAAAATCAAAACCGCGTTCGCTACCGATTCGATTGACCGACATGTAGTACACGTTGTTTTCGAGCGCCCGCACGTTGGGGATATAATCGGGAACTCGACCGGCACCCGGGGGCCAATTGGTTGGAAGGAGAATCAAATCCGCGCCAGCAAGCGCCAACACTCGTGCCGTTTCCGGGAACGAACAATCGTAGCAAATATTCATTCCCAAATTGATTTCCGGCAGCCGAACGATCTCCGTCGCGCTTTCGCCCGGTGTCGTAAATCGATCCACGCCAAGCGTTGGCAAATGAGTCTTTCGATAGCTGGCAATGATACCGCTTTGGTCGACCAAGACCACGACGTTGTAAATCTTAGGAAGGTCACCTGAGTCGTCAAGCTCCAGCATCCCAAACAGGATGCGCGTCTTCAGCTCCCGCGCCATTGAAACGACACGCGCGACAAAGTCTCCGGTCAATGGCTCAGAGACGGCAAGTGCATCTTTAAACGTATCGAAGCAGTAGCCAGTCAAGGTACACTCGGGAAACACGACCAGATCTGCGCCGTTCTTGGCTGCGGTGGTGGCCAGTCGTTTCATTGACGCAAGATTGGCATCGGCATCGGAAATAGCGATATCCATTTGCACGCCAGCGATCTTGAATGTCATGTCTCACCCGCAAAGCTCAAAGCCAATAGTACGGTGTCAAAGGAATCCAAGCGGTTCTTGACGCAAATAATGTTGGTGACCGCCGTCCTACCTTTCTACCACCCGAATTACTTGCGTTTGGCGACAGGAACGAATTCTCGTACGGTCGGCCCAGTGTAAATCTGGCGGGGGCGACAAATACGGCTGGTCGGCGATGCCTGCATCTCTTTCCAATGAGCAATCCAGCCCGGCAAACGACCGATCGCAAACAGCACAGTAAACATCTCGACAGGAATCCCCATCGCTCGATAGATGACGCCCGAGTAAAAATCGACATTTGGATAAAGCTTACGTTTGACGAAATACTCATCCTCCAGCGCGACCTTTTCCAGCTTCTGAGCGATCTCGAACAAAGGATCGTCGATATCAAGTCCTTCCAACAGCTGATCACAAGCAGATTTAATAATCGTAGCGCGAGGATCAAAATTCTTATAAACACGGTGGCCGAACCCCATCAAGCGGAATCCGTCTTCCTTGTCCTTGGCCATTTTCACGTACTTGTCTACGTCTCCGCCGTCGTCCTTGATCTGGTTCAGCATCTTGACGACCGCTTCGTTCGCTCCACCGTGAAGAGGCCCCCACAATGCACAAATTCCCGACGAGATTGATGCAAACAAATTCGAGTCCGCCGAACCAACCATTCGAACCGTCGAGGTACTGCAATTCTGCTCGTGGTCGGCATGAACAATGAACAACATGTTGAGTGCTTTGACAAATACGGGATCCGACTTGTACTCCTCGCAAGGCGTCGAAAACATCATCTGCAGAAAGTTTTCGCAGTAAGAGACCGTGTTGTCAGGATAAGAGAAAGGCTGGCCCAACGACTTTTTATAAGCGTAGGACGCGATCGTCGGCAGTTTCGCAATCAAACGATGAATAGATACTTGGACCTGCTCTGGGTCGTGCGGATCTAACGAATCCTGATAAAACGTCGATAACGCACCGACGACACTGGACAGGATCGCCATCGGATGGGCGTCGCGAGGAAAGCCATCATAAAACGATTTTAAATCCTCGTGCAGCATTGTGTGATTGCGAATGCTGGCGCGGAAATCTTCGATTTGAGTCGCGTTGGGGAGATCACCATAAATCAGCAGATAGGCGATCTCAATAAAATCACAGTTCTCTGCAAGTTGTTCGATGGGATAGCCACGATATCGCAGCACGCCCTCTTCACCATTGAGAAAAGTAATGTCACTGGTGGTGGAGCCCGTATTAACGTAGCCCTGATCGATCGTCACCATCCCTGTGGTACCGCGAAGTTTACCAATGTCAAGCGCTTGTTCGTTTTCCGACCCAGTTACAATGGGTAGGTCTAGTTCTATGTCGCCGTGTTTTAGTTTCGCTACTTCTGACATCAACTTATTCCCGGTGGCTCGAAAGAAGCCAAATTTGATCAGTTTAATAAAAATTTCCGTCTCTTCCCGAACTGCAGCTTGATCAGTTCAGGACTTGCATTCTACCTCTTTTTTCGTTCCCTTGGAACTAGTGCGGAAGGACTGAACCAACAATTAACATTCATTCCGTCGAGCCCATCGCGCCGACAAAACCCGGATGTAGGGCCAATCATTTGTTTTCTCTAGCGATCGAGTCCGCGAGTTTCAAAAGAGTCGGTATTCGATAGGGACCGTGCATCTTCTGGATCTGTCTAGCCGCCTCGTCCGCGGCAATTCCCGCGGCCGTGATAAACAGCGGCATTTGACTCTGCCCGCGCGTGACAGCAATCGCTAAATCGGCCGAATGAAAAGCTTTCTTCGCCACGCCAACAATTGCTTTACGTTCGTCAAGCTGCTGAAACAACTTTAAGCCAAGTCCCGGTTGGTCGATTCCCAGATGAACGTATCCATCGATAACAACGGTCTCAATCTGATCAAGATGCGGCAAAAGCGCAGCCGTGATGCACGGCAACTCTCGTCTATAGAATTCGCCAGCAACGTATTGAGCCGGCGCTCCGGCAAGTTGATGGCGGAAAGTTTTGACTGGCAATCGATCCATCCAATGGTCAAACAACACCACCCCAGTAGCCGCATGGTCCTCAAAGTATTGCGTGTCCACGCAAGCAATCATATGTATTCGTCTTCCAACCCCAAAACAACACACTCATCGAACGCTATCTGTTACGTTCATTGACGTGTAACTGAAACTAAGTCTAGCAGGACTTTTCACGATCATTGTCGGCGTCCCACCCCAAGACAGAATTCAACGCGTCCGCCAACAAGCGAGACCTCCGACGATCAGGAGAAGGCCTAGAATAGAACCCGGCTCAGGTACAGCTTGAACACCAAAGCTAACAACTCCACCTATATTGCCAGTGCCAACGATCACATTTCGTGTGGCTTCACCGCCTTCAAACTCACCAAAGTCAATCGAGGCTAACGAATTGGCATCAAGGAAGTCAGAAGAAAACACGAGGAACATACTATTGACTGTGAACAGTTCGTTAAATTCAATTCTTTGAAAGGATTGACCGGAGAAGAAACTCTGAACAATCTCGCCTTGGGTGATTTCCGGCGTGAATCCATCGTCGAAAGTTACTGAGACGTTAGTAAGTTCGAACAGTCCCTCTGTCGGATTAGGGTTTTGGTCAGGCGCGAGGTAATCAACGCTAAACTGTCCGGAAAAATCTACGAAGTCGACATTGTTAAAACCAACAGGGGTATAATTCAGTGTACCATCGAATTGATAGGTGATCGCTTGCGCAACTATGTTTGGAGCCAATCCAAAAAAACTGCAACCGATCGCAAACGCGATGAGGAGATGTTTCAAGTTTAATCGTTGCATCGTTCTTTCTCCCGGAAGACGTAGTTTGGCACTTTGACGCCGTAGATCATTGCCCCAGAGATTACTGACAGGCTTCACGATTGTCAAGAAAATCGCCCCCACCTTTGACCGCCAACAACACTCCGGGAGCAATAATTGATTCAGCCTGAAACCACAAATCTCCAACAGCTAGGGATTGGAACTAGTTCATGGCACTGGTTTGGACGCGGCTTTCTGGTCGGGCTGATGGTGATTGGCGCCGCCAATGCCATTTCCTACTTTGTTCTCTCCGATGGCTATGCCAATCTCTTCGGATGGGAGACGGACGAGCAAGAGAAGATTGGCTTTCCTTTCGAAGTCTGGCAACGAGGTAAGACCTACGGCAGGAACTTGATCAATTTCGCCGCGTTCTACAAAAATGGTGCGGCAGGAATTGGCTTGGGACTGATCATTGGTGCCTGTTCAATGCTGTTCAAAAACGGTCTGAACAGGGTTGCTGAGGCGGTGCTGCATTCAGAAATGAATTTCGCAGAATCACGCCAAGCGGACGAAGCGAAGTCACCCCGAGAGTCGGCAGGAAATCAATTTTCTATTGGGGGATTGATGATCGGTACGACGATCGTGGCGGTAATTGTCGGACTTGCAACAAAGCTGCGTCCAGACCCTAAAGTCATGGCCGCGCTATTCTTGTTTGCCCCCGTCATCATGATCGGCATTACGATGCTGCCGCGCCGGTGGACGCTTCAGTTTCGAATGGCAGCGCTAACGGTGCTGGCCATGTCTTCGATTGGGGTCGCGATCGCAGTCGGCTCCGGGCTAGGAATTCCATTTGACGAGGTACTCATGGGAATATTCATTTGCTGGACACCCCAAGGAGTAATCGGAACCGTTTTGTTGCTCACGTGGCTCGTATGGCAGGGCCGCGTAAGAGCAGCATGAGCACTTAGTAGAGGTGTTTCATTCTGCATTACGTCTTCTTTGACCATATAGGGCAGTTGCTGACCCAAAAAAGCCCCTGTCACATTGCTGTAACAGGGGCTTTGCTTTTTTTCGAAAGATCGCGCTCTACTCGGCAGAATCTTCTTTAGGCTCCTCGGCTTCAGCCGCGTCCGTAGCGGCCTCAGGCTCAACTGCCTCCTCAGCCGCTGGAGCTTCTTCAGCTTGTGAGCCGGGAGTTTGAATCAGCGGACCGCTGGACCCCAGCCCCCCCTGAAGGTTTGCATCCGGTGCAGAACTGACTGACGCAGACAGGCGATCTCCACCACCTCCTAAGCCGCCTTCTTTCTCTGCTGCCTTGGCTTCTTCTTCAGGAGTCCAGTCGACGCGTTTACGCGACAGGCCAATTTTTCGCTCGTCGGTGTCAACACGCAAGACTTTGACTTCCAGTTCGTCGCCAACTTTGACGAGGTCTTCCGGGTTCTCGATCTTGTCGTCAGAGAGTTCTGAGATATGAAGCAAACCTTCGAGTCCATCTTCAAGGCCGACAAAGACACCAAAGTTAGTGATCTTAGTGACCTTACCCTTAATCAACTGACCAGGCTGGTAGCGATCAGGAATGTCTGCCGACCATGGATCGTCGTTCATTTGCTTCAGACCAAGTGCGATTCGACGACGATCGGTATCGACGGCCAAAATGCGGCACTTGAG
>CAZDBE010000179.1:0-11350 GCA_964503675.1 uncultured Pirellulaceae bacterium
GTTCGGTGGTGGCGGTGATGGTGGTGGAATCTTAAGCAGCGGTGGTTCTCTAATTGTTGAAGATTCGATTGTCTTAGGGAACCAAGCCGATGATTCTGGCGGTGGAATCTATGGCGAATCTGGCAGCGTCACGATTACCGATAGTTTCATTTCAGGTAATCGCTCCAATTCATTTGTGAATTCTGGTGGTGGCGGTGGAGTTGGAACTCGCTTTGCCAACCTAACGATCGTCACTAGTTCGGTCACTGGAAACTATACGACTGGAAACGGCGGAGGAGTCCATTCGAGATATAGCAGTATTACCCTCACCAACAGCAACATAAGCGAGAACACCGCTCAGGAGTACGGCGGCGGTATCGATTCGCCAACCGGAGCTGTCGTTGTCACTGGCAGCACAGTTAGCGGCAACACAGCCCGTTTCGGAGGCGGGGGAGGTATCGTCAATGGCTCAGGGGCGGTGACACTTTCCAATAGTACAATTAGCGGAAACGTATCAAGCTCAGGCGGAAGTGGTATCCAAACATTTCAAGGCTCAGTCACGATCGCCGACAGCACGATCACTGGGAACGTCACTTCTTTCGGCGGCGGGGGAGTTTGGGCAAACTACTTTAGCTATTTTCAGCGATCGTTGACTGTTAGTAATTCAATCATCGCCGGCAATATCGTCAGTTCCGGTCTCGATGCTGATCTAAGTCTTGCCACAAGCACGATGGTCGACATCACATCGAGTCTAATTGGCACCAACCAGTCCACTTCTCTTTCGCCAGCCCCACTTGGTTCCTCTGATGCTGATGGGAACTTCATTGGTACCTTTTCGGACCGAATCGATCCACGGCTAGCTGAATTGGCAGACAATGGCGGCCCTACCCAAACGCACGCCTTACTCCCCAGCAGCCCCGCGATCGATGCGGGAAACTCGCTGGCAACAACCGACCAACGTGGTGAGCCACGTCCGGTTGTTCAACCTATCGCACCTAATTCTAGCAGCGGAAATGGCGCCGACATCGGTGCCTTCGAATTCCAGACTTTGGTCCTGACCGTGGATTCAAGTATTGATTTGGTCGACGGCGATTTCTCAGCCGGTAACCTGTCCCTGCGTGAGGCCATAACTTTTGCCAACGATAGTCCCGGCACTGATGACGTGATCTTGTTTTCGCCAAACGTCTTCGATGGACAACTCGACGATGTCATCCGATTGCAATTAGGAGAACTGCAGATCACCGAAGGAGTCACGATCGACGCCGGCGACTCCAATGTTGTCATTTCGGCCGATGCACTTGGCAACGACATTGTTGATCCGGTCACCTTTATCACTGATGCTCAAGCCAGTGGTCTTTCAGGGACGCTGTCTGACAATGGAAGCCGCGTGTTTAGTATCGCGACGGCAGTCGGAGAAAATGTCACGCTTGCAGGATTAACGGTCACCGGCGGAAACGCGGCAGAAGATGGCGGTGGAATTAATGTCAACTCGGCTAACCTAGAATTGTTGGATACTTCCGTCTCTGGCAACCTTTCTCTCGGCAACGGTGGTGGTGTTCTTTCTGATCAAGACTTGACGTTCACCGACAGCACGATCAGCGGAAATATCGCTAGTGACAGTGGCGGGGGAATTTTCACAAACTCCGGCGACGTAACGCTCAACAACAGCAACGTCAGCGGAAACGAGGCCGAGATAGCAGGGGGTGGAGTTTTTACTCTCTCGGGTACCGTTTTGCTTTCAAGCAGTGTCCTCAACGACAACTCCGCCACTTACCTCAGTAATGGAGGTATTATTGTTTCTGGAGGTGGAGGAATTTTCGCTGCTTCGGGCAGCGTTTCAATCGACCGGAGCACGGTGAGCGGAAATAGTGCTGTCGGTGATGAATTTTACGGTGGAGCTGTACGAACAGATTCAGCTGACGTCACAGTCACCTTCAGCACGGTTGAAGGAAACACCACGTTTGGTGAATTCGCTCCCGGAGGAGCCATCGCAACCAACTCAGGTGACGTCAACATCAATGCCAGTACCTTCAGCAGCAACAGGACAGTTGGGGAAGCCTCCAGTGGTGGCGCGATCGCGACAAACAGCGGCAATATCGCATCGACCTCGAGTACGTTTAGTGGTAACAACACGTTTGGATTTCTTGCAGATGGCGGTGCAATCGCAACAACTTCTGGCAACGTTACGATTGCGTCCAGCACAATCACCGAAAACTTCACCCGATTGAACAGTGCTTTTGGTGGATCAGGCGGAGGAGTACACATTGCAACCCCGGCTTCGGTTGGAGCTTTGACGATTCAGAACTCGATCATCTCTGGCAACAGTTCGGGAGCAGGCAACGACATCAGCATCAACACTGATTCGATTGTTGTGGAATCAAGTCTCATTGGAGATAACACAGGGACATTCTTGGCCGCCACGACCGTTCCTGATGCCGCTGGAAATTTGATCGGTTCCCCTGCCGCGCCCATCGATCCGATGCTCGGTGTTTTGACGGACAATGGAGGCGTCACGCTGACACACGCTTTACTGGACGGAAGTCCGGCGATTGACGCGGGCAATTCATCGCTACCCAACGACCAACGCGGCGTTCCGTTTGCTCGAATTGACGGTTTCGCAGCCGACATCGGCGCTTTTGAATCCCAAGCCCTCGACCTGTTAGTTGACATTGAGACAGATGTCGTCAACGGCGACTTCTCTGCTGGAGACCTATCGCTGCGAGAGGCCATTGATTTGGCTAATATAAACCCCGGCGAAGACTTTATTCGCTTTAGCTCCTCCACGTTCCGCGGCTTCAACTCCGATGCGATCCATTTGACTCAGGGTGAGTTGACGATCACTGAATCGGTCAACATCGACGGAGAAGAACTTGGTGTGGTCGTTACAGGCGACCGCTTTCGAGATGACAGAAATTTAACCGGAACCGCAATTACCGATCTTGCGGGCAGCGAAGACTTCCATCTGGATGATAATTCTCGGGTGTTTAACATCACGGCGGCAGCCGGCGAGGTCGTTGCGTTTGGGGGGCTGGTTATCACTGGGGGTATTGCCAGTGATGGCGGCGCAATCAGAAACGCGGCGGCCGACATAGTGATCGAACGTTCAACGATCGCTGGTAACCGTGTCTCCGGAAATGGAGGAGCTATTTTCAGTGACGCTGGCTCGGTAGCAATCAGCAGCAGCACCATCAGTGGAAATGAAACGAGGGGCAATGATTCCAACGGCGGCGGTGTCCATACCAATACGGCTTCGCTGTCATTGGCTAACAGCACCGTAAGTGGCAACAGAGCCATTCTCTCAGATGCCGATGGCGGCGGCATTTCCACGTTCTCCGGCGACATTACGCTCAGTAGCGTTACAATCACCCGCAACAGCGCCTTCGGTGATGGCGGCGGCGTCTTCGTAGTCGATTCTGCGGCCAATCCATCACTGTCCATCGCCAATTCGATCATCGCGGGAAACTTGAGCAACACCAGCCCCGATCTGCATTTCGATTCCAGCATTCCATTAGATATTAGCTTCAGCCTGATCGGTGACAACTCGGGAACGTCATTGGTCGCCGCTGCAGTCGGTTCACCCGATGCCAGCGGCAATCTGATCGGCACCAACACGGCAATCATTGATCCACTTCTTCAAGATCTCGCCGACAACGGAGGCTTAACATTGACTCACCAGCCGCTAGTGGACAGCCCCGTCATCAATGCCGGCGGAAGTTCAACGTTGGCCACCGACCAGCGGAACATACTGGCTCTTGCCCGTGATGACGGCAACGGTGTAGATATTGGTGCTCTCGAATCCTTTGAATCTACTCTAGTCGTCGATAGCAGTAGCGATGTGCTCGACGGAGACCTTACACCGGGTAATCTGTCTCTGCGTGAGGCACTGGCCATTGCGAACATCAATTCCGCGACAAACACGATCAACTTTGATGCCACTGTGTTTGATCAGCAGCCCTCGGACGTGATCCGGTTGCAGCTTGGCCAGCTCACGATCAGTGAGGGAGTCGTGATTGACGCCGCAGAGACTGGCGTGGTCATCTCCGGTGACGTCGGCGGAAACGATGTGTTGGTCGCAGGCAGCTTCCTCACTGACACTTTCAACAGCGCCGCCAATGGAACGTTGGCAGACAACGTGCGCGTCATTGACATCACCGCCGCCCAAGGTGAGCGCGTATCAATCACGGGGATTACGATCACCGGTGGTTATGCACCTGATACTTTCGATCACGGCGGTGGGATCAGAAATCAAGATGCCAGTTTGCAGCTTACTGACGTTACAGTCTCCGGCAATCGAACAGCCTCATCTGGTGACGGTGGCGGCGTCTTCACCGACGACGGTTTCCTAACGCTAATCGACAGCATCATCAGTGAGAACTTCAGCGACTCCGATGGAGGAGGCATCTACTCCCAAGACGGCAACCTCGTCCTCAACAGCAGCACCGTCATGGGGAATTTCAGCGACGGCAGAGGCGGAGGCATTTACGCCAATGGCGACAGTGTCACATTGAACGCCAGCTTCGTCAGCGACAACCGCACCGGCCGTTTCGGCGACGGCGGCGGCATCTTTACATCTTCGGCCGACGTGAGACTTAACAACAGTAACATAACCGCAAACATCACCGACGATCTTGGAGATGGTGGCGGCATTTCCACCAGTTCGGGCGATGTAATACTTAACAACAGCAACGTGAGCGCAAACACGGCTGGCTTAAACGCAGATGGTGGCGGCATCAACACAAGTTCCGGGGACATCTTCGTCAATTCCAGCACGATAAGCGAAAACCAAAGTAGTGACGAAGGCGGAGGCATCCATTCCGGTTCGGGCAATGTAACATTCAATGACAGCAGCTTAAGCAATAACACGGCAGGCGACGAAGGCGGTGGAGTCTCAACAAGTTCTGGAGACCTAACCTTTGATCGAAGCACCATCAATGGAAACCAAAGTGGTTTGGACGGTGGAGGAATCGAAACGCTATTTGGTGACATACTGCTACGAAACAGCACCGTTAGCGGAAACCAAAGTGGAGCTTCTGGCGGAGGGATCTATCAGGACTTCGGTGATTTCACGCGCATCGTTAATAGCACCATTTTCAATAACCAAAGTGATGGTGACGGAGGCGGCATCCATCACGATGGTTTTTCATCCTTGGACACCTTGATAATTGAGAACTCGATTGTTGCCGGGAATATCACGGTAAACGGCATTGGATCTGATTTGAATTATGGTTCCAGAATCGTTAGCAGCGTCCGCAACAGCTTGATCGGCAGCAATGCGGGCACGCCGCTAGTGGCGACAGCTCTAGACGCGACTGACACCGATGGCAACCTTGCAGGAACTGACGCCGCACCAATTGATCCACTATTGGGCGCTTTGGCCGACAACGGCGGTCCAACCTTAACGCATGCGTTGTTCCCCGGCAGCCCAGCAATCGACGCCGGCGGTTCTGTAACTGTTAACATTGGAGATACAGATCAGCGTGGGGAAGCTCGAATCTCAGACGGTCAAGTTGACATCGGCGCTTACGAGTTTCCATCGACGTTTCTACTGGGCGACGCAAACCAAGACGGAATGGTTGACTTTTCAGACATCCCTTTATTCATCTCTATTCTGCAAGCCGGTGGATTCCTCGACGAAGCAGATATCAATGGAGATGGCGTGGTCGACTTCTCGGACATTAGCTTCTTCATTGACTTGCTGATTGCTCAGTAAAAGACAATCAACCATGGCGACTAGCAGAGTGATTGATCACATCTTTCAAGGCACAGACCTGAGCAAAGGAGTTTCTATTTCTTCTCGATTTCGACTCTGCTATCTGCAAGATCAATGTTGCGCTGTTCTTCCGAGCCATCAGGCCAACGAATGGTGACACTACCGGTTTGGGCAAGCTCTGGAGCAGCGAAGTGGAGAACGGGCTCGCTCTGGCTCAGATACCCGCTGCCTCCATAGATCTCCGCCGATTGCATACTGATATCAGGGACCTTGAATGTCACTCGCGCACCGATGGCAGTCAGATTTCCTTTGTCTCCCTTAAGCCGCAAGGAAATTGGTCGGCCTGTTTTCGACTGATTGAGATACAAACAGGGATTGCCGCTGTTGATTCCTACAAACAAGTCAGGTCGCGCATCTTGATTCACATCACAAACGACTACAGAGCGCGCGTCCTCAGGAATTAAAATACCGCTTTCCAAAACCGGCATCACCTCAAAGGGGCGATCTAGCTTGCCGGTACCACGTAGCAACGCGCTGACCCCCGGATTCATAGGCCCCGTTTCGATTTGCGGCTGAGAAAAATTCTGCGCCAGAAATAAATCGGTAATACCATCGGCATCCATATCGGTTAAAGCAAGTCCAAAACTTGGCGACACCTGAGCCATCCAAGGTAGATTGACCGGAGTAAAACGACCGCTACCATCGTTCATCAATGCAGTCGCAGAAAGCGTGTTGCATTCGAGCTTCAACGATGGTTCAAGCCGGCCTTTCGTATAGACCCCTTCGAGTGGTGTGAGCGCATATTGCTTAAAGGTTTTGATCGTGTCTTTTAGTTGCGGAATGGCGCGCGATGAGCAACTATATCCACGCCTTGGATAGCAAACATTGTCCTCGAACTTCGCTTCGATAATATTGAAATCCCCTGCGCCCGCCATATCTCCGTAGAAGATGAGCTCAGGCTTCTTCTTCGATGCATGATAAATTGTATTGGTGCCGAAATTGGTCGCTACATAATCGATCATGCCATCGCCATTGAGATCGCGGCCCTGAATCCCTTGCCACCACCCTAGCAGATCACTGATGCCCGATTCCTCTGTGTGATCGACAAACCTTTGGCCGTTTTCATTGAGGAACACTTTGACCGGCCCCCATTCATGTGCCGCCATTAGGTCAACCCAACCATCGTGATTGCAATCGGTCCATAACAGGCTTGTCACTAGCCCCGTCTCTAAAAACTCAGGGATCATGGCCTCTGTGACATCGGTAAATTTCCCATCGTCATTGCGGAAAACGCGGCTGTTGCTGGGCAGTGGGTATTTCCCCGGAACAATTCTTCCACCAACAGCAAGATCGAGATCGCCATCTTGATCGTAGTCGGCAGTCACCACTGAAAAGGTAGATTCTGCGATCTTTGGCAAGGCATCGGCAGCAAGCGTAAACTTGCCCGTTCCATCATTTAGAAAAAGGCGATCCTCGTAGGCTCGATCATCATCGACAGCTTCTACGCCGCCACTGGAAATGTAAAGATCCTGATCCCCGTCTCCATCGGCATCGAACAACAGAGTTCCCATGGCTTCGGGAACAAGATCATTGGCGATGTCATCAGATGGATTAGGAATAAAATTTAAACCGCCCTGTTTAGTCTTGGTGATACGAAATTCTTTGGTCGGGTAACCTCTCGAACCGCTGTAAAACAACTCGGACACGCCATCTCCGGTGACATCGCCCCACGCAACCCCGGGCCCCAATTTTGTATGCGATTTAGGAAGTAACGGTTGAAACTTAAAGTCGTCAAACTCAATTTCATTGTGGCCAAGTGGATAAACAGCTTTCTTGAATAACGGCGTGGGACTTTTCACAGCAAAGGCCTTAGGTGCGTTTGGTGCATCAGCGGGTTCGTCGATGTAGTGAATCTCACCAGCCGTAAGATTCTTGACCACTTGGACCGCTCCACTTGGCCAGAGGATTTTCACGCGATCCACCTCCGTTGCTTCGCCAATACCAAAATGTGCGATGGGTTCATCGGTGCTCAAGAACCCGCCACTGGTATAGATTTCTCGTGTTTGTTCATTCTCTCCCGTGCGTATTTCAACCCGAGCACCCAACCCAAACTTATTGGATTTCTTTCCTCTCAGTTGAATTTGAATGCTATTGCCTTGAGACACTGTGTTTTCATATAGAAAAGGAGGCTCATCCAAATTGGTTACGATCAAATCTAGGTCTCCATCACGATCCAAGTCGACCGTCGCGGCTCCAAAACTCATGCTCGTTTTATTGAGTCCCCACTTCTGGGAAACATTTTCGAAACTCAGATCGCCACGGTTTCGGTACGCCAGATTTTCTTCGCGCAGTTCAGCCTGGTCCTTGTAGAAATCGAACAGGTTTTTTCCAATCAGATTTTCCTTGTTTTCGAGCGACGGTAAATCAGCATTGGTAAACTGACGTACCATTCCATTGGCAAAAAAAAGATCTTGCCAGCCATCTTGGTCAAAGTCTTCGGCCTGAATTGCCCAAGTCCAATCAGTTGAGGAAACTCCAGTCATGTTGCCAATTTCCAACAGCCGCGCGCTGCCCTGATTAAGATAAAACGCATTACGCGGAAGTTGACGAGGTCCGAATGGTTCCTTCATGATCTTGTCTAACCCACCGCCCATCGCCCCCATGAAAAGTTTGTTTTTATAGTGCGACGTTGCCGACATGTCGGCCATGATCAATTCCGTCCAGCCATTGTTGTCAACATCCAAAACGGCAGCGCCCATGGAAGTCCATGCCGAAGAAGGAGCGATCTGCTTGAGCACTTCGACGAACGTGCCGTCGCCCCGATTCAGGTAGAAAAAATCGGGTTCATAAAGATCGTTGCCTACAAAGATGTCAGGAAACCCATCACGGTTCCAATCCCACCATGAAATCGAGTTTCCAAATCCCGGCCGCTGCCCAACACCAGCAGTTTTTGATACGTCGACAAACTTTTTACCCGTGTTTCGCAACAAGATGTCTCGGCGTGAAACCTCGCGAAAAATAGGCTTGCCATTTTCGACACCATCGTAGTCATAGTAGCGTGCCTCATCCCCAAGAACGACGCCGTTCTTCCCGTCAGCTGAAACTCGCATCTTGACTTCCTTCGGCCGCCCACCCTCTCGATACAGCCGATGATTCAGTAGATATACATCCAGCAATCCGTCACGATCATAGTCAGCAAACGCAGGCATTACGCAGGCATCAACAATGTCCAAGCCCCACTGGGCCGCTTTTTCTTCAAACGTTGGGTGAGAACTTCCAGGCTTGGTCACGTTGATCCAAAGCTCATTTGGCGCGTCGTAATTGCAAACATAGATATCGAGATCTCCGTCATTATCAATGTCTGCAGCGGCGGCTCCGTTACCCCAGCGGTCCAGATCAAAAATCCCCGATTGCTCCGTAATGTCTTCGTAGGCGAACTTTGATTTTTCTAAGTAGAGTCTGTTGTTCCCTGGTCCATTGACAAAGAACAGTTCTGGTTTTCCGTTGCCTGTAAAATCAGCCGCAACAACTCCGCCACACGCTGAGCTGTTGTAATAGACGCGGCTAAGCGGATGATCTACTTCAATCGGACAGACATGTTTCAGTCCTGACTGCTCGGGAGAAACGAGCTTGAAGCCTTCCTGAGTAAAACCACTACGTGGCACCAAAGCAACAACCAGCAAACAACAGAATTTGAAGAAAAGTTTCATTATTTTTCAGATCCGTAATCTCAAACGAAATAGGTCGAGGATCGACTGGAGCAAGCGTTTGGGTGCAAATCAAGTATCACTCATCTTGCGAATGATGCGAGATTGAATTGTTAGAACTTCCGAAAAAGTTTACCCTTAAAATCGGCGCTTCAATCAAAAAAGAACGCCGTCAAAATGAGCTGTCGTTGATTTAGAGAAATCCACCATTCAAAAATTCAACTACAAGCTAATTCCTCAAACACGGACGATCATCTTCCCCGATTCCAAAGTCTCCTATGAGCGTCCCCATGCTTCGGAGCACCGATCAAATTGGGGGCGATGAAGTTACTTACAATCGGCTTGCAAATCCATCAGCTTACCTAGCGATGTTGGCGTCCTTGCGCATGCAAAAAATAATTGGCTGGTCCCATTGGGATCAAACATGGAAGAGTCACTGGGAATCGCAACGCTGTGGAGAGCCTAAAAGACCTGACAACCCTTCAAAGGGTTTGCATTCACCGATCAATGCGCTGCTACGGCAGCAACTTCATGAAGTCGAGCTTCATTACCATCAGAACCCAACTAGAAATGGCTATCCACTTCATTTGGAAAGCCAATCCAAAAAAGGAGAGCGTCTATTGCGCCCCTAGAGGCGACACTGCTCAGAGGACGCCAGAGCCAACTTTGGGCTCCTAACCAATTTCAGGCTCCTTCTTGGTCGCTGGTGAGAGGCAGAGCACCAAGTCTAGCGCACCTCAGCAGCTGCCCCCCTAAAGGCCACCTGCTCGCCCACAGAATCAATTTCCCCATGGAAATACCAGCACCAAAGTGATTTACCATCCCCTAGTGTCATAAACTGTCGCAATAAGGGACTTTTGTGCAATTGAGACAGGTCTTATGACTGAAAACGGTTTCGCATAGCCAGACAGCAAAGAATCCCATTTTCCTTCATATTCCCTCAACATTATCCTTGCTAACTAGGGGGGATTAGACAAAACTATCCAATATTGCGGCATGGAGATACTCCGTATCGCGACGCGGAGTTTCTATATCGCGACATGCATTTTTATTAGAGTCTTGTCGAGACCATTTCTTACCTCCCTAACTGTTGAGAGAAGCATGAAAAAACGAACACTTTTAAGCCGATCGATCGCAGCTTTTGCCATTTCGGCAATGCCGCTGTCGTTGTTCGCGCAATCTCTAGTCCCGTATACCGGGGCTAGTGGCGGCGACTACGCCACAGATTCCAACTGGACTGGTGGCGTCGCACCGGCTGATGATCTCACCACCAACATCGCGGGTTTAACCGGTGGCACAGTAGATCTGGCGGCTGACCGCAGCGTCGCAGGAATCGATGTCAGCGCCGCAACAACATTGAGCGGAGCAGGAATCCTTACTTCCGGTGACGTTAACGACAACGGACTCACCGGCTCTGGCGACCTCACAATCACCGGTGCGGGGCTCACGTTGACTGGAGTAGACAGCTCGATCAACTACACCGGCGACATCACTGTTGGCACTGGTACTACTCTTACATCTGACCGTGAAGCCATCAGACAAAATGGGGCCAATCCCAAAACTACCATCACCCTCGACGGTGGTACATTGTCCCAGAGTAATAATCACCTAGACTTGTCCGGACGTGACATTGTCCTGACTGCCAATGGCGGTACTCTCGTTCATGTCCACAACAGAAACATTTTTGGCGGTTACGTCATTTCTGGTGTTGGTCAGCTGACACTTAGAGGTGAAAATTCAGATGCCGGACGTGTTCAGCTGACAGAAGCCAACACCTACACTGGTGGAACGCTTGCGACTGATGGTGCCCAGCTTTGGATGTACAACAACGATTCGATTGGCACTGGCGATTTAACGTTAGACAATGGTGACTTCGTTGCTGTAAATAATAACAACCTTGGCACGCGAGCCATCACGATTGACGCTGGTGGAGGCCAAATCAAGGCTAACGGTA
>CAZDBE010000180.1:0-11331 GCA_964503675.1 uncultured Pirellulaceae bacterium
ATTTTCGGATACCGTAAAGGACTTGCGTGGCAGATCGCGTCTTTGGCCGCAATCGTGATTAGTTATTTCGTAGCTATTAACTTCCGTAATCCAGTAGCGCAATTGATTTCTGTCCAAGCTCCATGGAATCAATTTGCCGCGATGCTGATACTGTTCCTTGGAACCTCGCTGGTCGTGTGGACTGTATATGCGTCGACCAGCAAATCCATCAAGCGAATGGAAATGAAAGGCTTCGACCGTCAGGCAGGTGCAATACTTGGTGTGTTCAAAGGCGGAATACTTTGCATGTTGGTCACTGTGTTTGCCGTTTCGCTATTCAGTTCAACGCGAGACATGGTGCACAACTCGGCCACCGGTCACTACGTGGTCAGCGGCATTCAGCAATTCTCGCGGTTCACACCTACTGAATTAGCGGGCTTCCTCAATCCGCATCTTGAGCAATTCGAAAACAACATTGGTGGCATTCCTGCCAAACGTGATTTCTTTCCGGCAGCCAGCCAAGGCGGTCAGTTTCAACAAAACACCGGTGGTTTTCAAAACAACCAACAGGCGACAAGCGGGCAGGGGACTTTGGGCGGATTCAACCAAGGTAACCAAGCTCAGACGCAATTCCAAAACCAGAACACATTTCAAAATGGAAACAATTTCCAAACGCCCTTCCCCCAAAATCAAGCTCAGGCTCAGAACGGCCAATATTCAAACGCCGGCTACGCAAACAATGGCCAACAACCGTATCAGCAACCGCAGCAAAGGTATCAGCAGCCGCAGCAACAACAGAACAGCGGCCAAAACTTCTGGCAATCTGCTCCCAACCAGAACCCATCAACGCAAACCAACCAGAACGGCCAATACCAACCTCGCCAGACAGTTACCACCGGCGCCAACGGCTGGCCGCAAATCAACACTTCGATCGACACCAAAGAACTTCTTCAGCGTGGCGCTTCGACGACGGCTGACATGCTTCGTCGCGCTTATGAAGCATCCAATCAAGCTCGCTAGTTCGTTAAGTAAACGACCACCGATCGCTGCCGGAGCCTCTTCCGAATGAGGGGCTTAACCGGAACAACCCGAACACGCTGAATTTGGCCAAGATTGGACGGATGGTTTGATCCACGATCTGTCGTTCGCGCTTCCAAGAAGATCTCTTGAACGGTGCCGCGCTACGCCGACAGCTTGGATTCGGTTGGTCGCTCAGTTCGCTCAGTAGAGAATCTCTTGCGAACTGAACTTTTAGAATCGATTGAGCGGTCCGAACAATTTGGGATTGCGCGGTGGCTGGAAGCCTCCGCTACCGCAGCGCCGCTCCTGCAGCGGCGGCTTCCGGTCACCGCTATTTCATTTGATCCGCGGCAACGTTTTGTAAGCATTGCTCCGCAATGCATGGCATAGCAACAATCTCATAAGGTTTTGACAGTGCAATGGAAGCACCGTTTAAGTTCTGAAGTGCAAAATGCCTGTTTCCCAAGGGAAATCAGGGCTCTAACCGAACATAAGAAACATTATCGGACGTTGGATATTATGCAATAATGCTGGCGTTCCATTCAAATTCCCGCTTTCTCGCTGCCCTATGACCTTTGTTTCTTTTCCCAATATCCAAGCTCAATCGGCTCTGGGCAAGTACCGAATCGAGATCACTGGCGTCTCTGATAAGAGCCCATTTTTTCGTGATCAATCAGATTTTACCTACGCGCTGTTTGAGGCATCGTCCAACCGACCGCTGTGGCAATGGAAACCGCCAAAAGAAAATGATTTCGCTGACCATCCGCAACAAGCATGGGTCAATGACGATGGGTGGGTCGTTGTGCGACTACATACGTCGTTCCACGCTGGAATTCTTGTGCTTTCACCACAAGGCGAATTACGCATGCTGCGCACTCTCCGAAATGACGGCCAAGGCGACGCGGGGTTGATGGCAGGTGAGTCAGATGAGCATATCGGCAGAACGTCTGCTGGCCCCAATTGGGAGTGGAGTTCAATCGCGGTCTTCATCAAATACGATGGAAAGTCGTTTTGGTCGATCCGCACTTGGTGGGGCCGGCGACTTGTCATCAATCTCGAATCGAGTTGTCCTGTGGAAACGCTGACCGACGATTTCCAAGGTGGCATCAATGAGCTTGAGAAAGACTGGTTGCTCAACAAGCTCGGTCTGGCAAACAATTTGACTGAACCGGATGATCGTTGGAGCAAGATGATGTCTAATTGCTACAGCGCAGCGTACCACGCGGGAACATTAGAGATTCAGGAAGCCCAACCTCTTCTTCATGCTCTGGAGGCATGCGCTGTAACCGGTGGAAGTAGTAGCCGTTACGGACTGTCATACCAATTACTTCCGTTGAGGCTTGTTGCCAAAATGTCTCTGTTGCGACTTGGTGTTGAACCAAGATGGTTTTCTAACTTCATCTTTACCTACGATGATCAAAAACAATGCGAGTATCCCGAAAGTTGTGTCGTTCGATCACGAGACATGATCCGCGCAGGAATGTCGCAAAGAGAGTTGCTGCGTGAACTGGGTACGCCGGAGTTTATCGATTGTGGTTGGGGCTATAGTTTTTTTCAGGATGGAAAAAACTTTGAGATGCGCGTCCACTGGTACGACAGGCATTGCGACTCTTACGCTGCACGCGATTTTGATTTTGAGCAGTATCGCAAATTGATAAGAGACGATCCGCCAGTTGTCGAAAGAGTCGAACGAATCGATTTGCCATCTTGGAAGGCCGATAGGCTACGTGAGTATCGCATTGCTCACGCGTCTTTCTAATTTTGCGCCGCACCGCACCGCCCTGCCCCACAACAACGCTGAAAAACTAAGTCGAGACAAAATCTTGTCTTCAAAAGTTCAGAATTGGCCCAGCTCATCGGCGCGCCATCGACTGAAGCTGCTTGTTTCCAGTTGCAGTTCGTTTTTTAGATCGCGAAACTCATCCATGTGCGGCTTTTGCATATGTGCTTTCAACACTTCGGTCGATTCCCATTCTTCGTAGACATGAAGCAGGTCTTCGTGTTCCAAGTCGATCCCAAACCGAAAGGCCGAAACCCCCTCATCGTGTTCGAGCGAATCCTTTCGCAGTCGCACTAAGCAATCCAATATCTGTTCACGATGCTCAGCGGGGATACGAATCGTTCCTGCAATTACAATCATTGTTTACTTTCCAATTCTCTGGCGGGTTGAAGCAAGCGATCCGAAATCTCATCGGATCTGAAAAACCATATAGGCGGTATTATCTGTTTTCAGCAAAGTATACTCTCGAACGTTGGATATACTCATTTTTTCAGGGTTTCGTTTCCCGCTGCTTCTAAATTTGCTTAGCCCACTTTAGTACAGCATGACAATTAGCGACGACAAACAACAAAACTCAACTCCCGATCCGGCAGTCGCAATCAAAGCGGTTGAGCCATTGGAGATCTTGTATCGCGATGAGCATCTTGTTGCAATCAACAAACCGTCTCGCCTGTTGGTACATCGTAGTCGAATTGCAGCCCACGCCACTCAGTTCGCCATGCAAATCCTGCGAGATCAGATCGGCCAACGCGTTCATCCTGTTCATCGCTTAGATCGTCCGACTTCAGGTGTACTGTTGTTCGCGCTAAACGCACAGAGCGCCCGCGCGATGGCAACGCAATTTCAGGAACGAACGGTCAGCAAAGAGTACTTGGCAATTGTGCGCGGTCATCCACCTAAATCGGGCGAACACGATGAACCCCTAGTCGAGAAACGAGACGACACCACCGACCGAAAGGTTCGTGAGAACAAACCCGCTCAGGCAGCCATCACGCGATTCCAAACACTAGAGTCATAGACGATTCCCTATTCAACCGGCAAGTATCCGACGAGTCGCTACTCCTTGGTGAGAATCGAACCATTGACGGGCCGGCGCCACCAGATACGACGTCACTTCAACCATCTTGGGTGGCCATTGATTGGCGATACAAAACATGGAGACAGACGCCACAATCGTTTGTTCAAAGAAGTAACTGGAGTCTGCCGGTTGCTACTGACGGCGCGGGAGTTGAGATTCAACCATCCCATTACGGGAAAACGCATCGCTGTGTCGGCGCCGCTGGGACGCAGTTTTGAGAATGCGATCACTCAGCTAAAACGTTTGGATCAGAACCAACTTTAGAACGCATGAGAATGCAGCCTCCAAGAGGCTTGCTTACAAATATCACTCACTGCGGCAAGTGCGCGAAAGTGATCGCTGGGTCGATAGTAATTCCCCTGCGATTTTTTTGAACACCGCCCTGCCCTTGCTGCTTTATTCGCTCAAGAGAAAGAGACCGTATCTCCAGACCAAGTGCATAGAGATGATGGCAACGATGTTCCAACCAATAAAGAATGCGGCCAAGAGCTTGAGTGGATATTTTTCGGGGCCAACGACCGCGTCCACGGCAAACACAATTCCACCACAAACCATAAATGCAGGAACGACGAATCCACTTAGGTAGACTGCTGCAATAATCGCTTCTGCAATCATGATTCCAGAAAGCAGCCACTTACTGAGCGGTACTCCAATGGAGACCGCAGTCGTATGGCGCCCGGCGGCGTGATCTTCTTCGACGTCCATGATCTGCCCAAAAAGATGACTTTGCATCGCAAACAGGGCTGAAAAGAACATTGCAGGCGTATTGAGTTGTTTAACCGCACAAAGCCAGCTACCTAGCACGAAAATCATTAAATAACCAACTTGGTTCAACAAATCCAAAACGGGAATCTTCTTGAATCCCAAATTGTTGTAGGTCGCGTTGAACGCACAAACCCCAATGAACCAGCCCAACATCTTCCAGTCTGCCAGCCACACAAATAGCAATACGAAAGGAAGTTGGACCGCGAGGATTATCCAAGGTAGCTTTTTTCTGGTCGATTCATTCGGGCGAGCACCAAAAAGCCAGTTTCCTTTGCGGGCGTTCAAAGCATCCGTTTCAGAGTCACCAATATCATTCCAACCGTAAAGCAAAAGCCCGAGTGGAAAGCAAACATAGGCTCCACCCAACCAAAACGAAATCGATTGGAGCATATCGATTTGTGCAAATGGAAGCAGATAGAACCAGACATGTGTCGGCCAGAACCCCGGTCTTGATACCTTAATGATTTCGAGAATCTGCTTCAAAGTCTCTCCTTGGAAAGTTTCACGCGAGCAAATCTATCGATTGATGCTGAAGATTCCAAGACGGAGTCGGCTTGATGACTGAAGAAGGCGGTTCGAATACTGAGGGAACAGGGCCGGTTCTCCTCCATCTCATTCAGGTACCGCCCTGCCCTTTCCAGATTCCCCGATGCTTCGGTCGAAGTGGCAACACTATAAGATTGCGACCGAAAGCTAATCTTCTGATGATCACCTATCGTGGGGTAACGCCTTGCCCGCGCAGAGGAAGTAAGCTTTCCACCATGTTCGCCAACTGGCTGCCGCTGACAGGTTTACGAACATACAAACTGGCCCCAAGAAGTTCGGCGTACTTTTCATGGCGGTTGCCATGACAATCGCACAAGAAAATTGTGGGGCAATTGAGATCCGTTTGGGTCCGCAAATACTCTAGGACTAAAAAGCCGCCACGTTTCGGCATCCGTATGTCCAGCACGATAAGATCTGGCTGCCGCGCGACAGCAATGGCGAGTCCAGTGTTGCCATCGTGTCCTAGCGAAACATCGTATCCAGATCGCTCAAGTGTGCCACCAACAGATGCTGCGAACTTCTTGTCATCATCAATGATGAGAACGAACTGTCTATCCGATGATTCACCAGCTCCTTCGGATCGGGAGTTTCTGGATGTGAGACTCGCGCGATTGGCGGATGGTGCCTTGCTAATGGGGAGTGTCGAATTCATCAAGAATCCTTTTCTAGTTTAAAGATAAGCGGAAAAGACGGCCTTGACTCGAAGATGAGATCTTAGCCACGCCGAAAGTAAGAGTAGCGAGGGCTTTCAGGTTGACGTCAAAAGCTTGTCAACGGAATCGTGGTGCCTAAGGCAATTGTAGCCTAGAGGGAATCCCGAATGCCTTCAAAAGCCAATATGCTTTCAGGAAATACTTTTCAGTTGCGCTGCCGCAGGATTGACCAATCACCTGTGCTTACCCATTCCCTCATTGAACGCATCCGCCGAATCGTTTGCGGCGAAGGGCAGGAATGCTTCCAGTACGCTAGACAAAACTTTCCATTCTGTTGCGATCGATACCAATTGTGCTGATGTGTTTGCCGAGAATTTCGTCATCAACCGAGAACGGATTCGTTCTACTCCTCTTACAGTTATCTCTAGTTCGCTGGCGATGGTTTTGTTTAATCGCCCCGCCATGACTAGTTCAAGAACAGTGAACTCTCGCTCGGAAAGCCGTTGTTTGATTGCTTCCAGTTCACCGAAACGGCCCTGCAGTTCCTGATGCTTTTGATATGCATCGGTCACGTCCTCCGCAATTCCGTGGTTAGCAATAACGGTTCCTGATTCGTCCATCTCTCCGAAGGTCTGCACCTTCAGTACTCTGGTCTCGTGGTCGCGGTTTTTGACAGCGCGTAAACTTTCATGGCTCGCATCACCGTCAAATCTTCTTTTTCGAAATTCCGGGATGTCACTGTTGAGTTTATTGCCGGCCAAAAAGTCGGTGTACTTTCTTCCAATTAGCTGCTCGCTGGAAAACCCAAGGACGTCTTTCACAGAATCGCTGATATACAACAAATCCGAATTGGCATCATTGGAGAAGAAGATATAAGGGCTCCCAAACTTTCCTAGGTCCGGAAGAATCGCTGGTCGGTTTTGCATGGCTAACACTTTCCAAAATCAAAGCTAACATCTCTAAACCAGAGCAGTTGAAATGCCCTCGAAATTACAGGAATCCTTGTAAAACTCAAAAAATTACAATTTTTCCTCGGCAATTCAGAAACAAATCTCGGCAATTCGCGCTGCAAAGCAATCCAATGTGCTAAATTCGATTACCCGAAGATTCCCATTTCGGTTGACCCGAATTTGATCAAATCACCCAAGCTAGTCGCTTCCTTGGAGCACCATTTGTCGGGAAAAACTCGAATCACACTTCTGGATGAGATTCAAGCCACCCACGGCAGTGATCGGTGGGCTGAGTTCTTCTCCAATTACGGCCAGTTACTGTCCAAGTGGCTGGTGGCCCAAAACGTGCCCCCTGCCGATGCCGACGACATTCGCCAAGAAACGATGATGGTCGTTTTGCAGGAGCTGCAAAATTTTAATCACAACGGCCGAACCGGAGCATTTCGAAACTGGCTGAAGCAAATTTTAACCAACCGGATTCGGCGTCACTGGCAAAAGAAGAAGTCTCGAAGAGAACAAAACGATCTAGAGCAATTGATCGAGTCGCTGGAAGATAATTCCAACCGTCTGTCCATCGACTTCAGTCGCACTCACGATCAGTTTCTGGTTCAGCAATTGCTTCAGCGGGCAGAAGCTCATTTTCCTCGCCAACGCGTGCAGCTGTTTCGCGAATTGGTTTTGAAAGAAGTTCCGATCCAAGATCTGTCAGCCAGCTACGGTCTGTCGAAAGGCTCCATCCGTGTTCAGCAGCACCGGATTCTCAAATGGCTAAAAAATCATGGTGCAGGATTGATCGATATTGATGAGCTAAACTAATCGCAGGTGACTCCCGCACGATTAATCACGTTGGCCAGCCACCATGCCCCAAGATTCTTCCTCCAGCAATAAACTACGGTACTTCTGGCGATCGATTCGCCCCATCGTCCGCCTTCCTCCGAATCGAGCAGACGATTCGAAAACTAGTATCGAGAAAGACTGGACTAAATCGCACGCCGAGCTTGAACAACGATCCGTTTTTGTGTTGTCCCTGAAGTCCACCACGTTTCAAAAAGGGTCTTGCTGACGGCTTCCTAACGTACCTATCAAAAAAACGATTGAACACTTTGTGGAACCGGCTTGGAATCAGTGTTTGAATGGGTCGGAAGATCAATTCGTCTGGCTCGTAACCAAACATCTTGGTGACTTGCGAATTGATGCGATGAATGCTCCCGTCTGGATTAATCACGACAATCGCTTCTGGAGCAACTTCTAACATCGCATTCAGTTCGTCACTTTTGTTTACTAGATCATTGATGTCACGTCCAATTGCAATCGTGATTCCCTCGCCGGGGACAGGAGTCGCGGTCCAAGAAAACCAACGCTGTTTCCCATCAACTGTTAAAGCTCGCCGTCGAACTCCCTTCACCGCGTTGCCGCGTGCGATCTGCTCCCAAAACTCAATATCGCTGGAGAGGTCTGAGCTACCTTCATCGCCTTCCCAGTTCATTGGCATGTTACCGATCATCGCTTCCGTATCTTGCCCTAACACTCTCTTCCAAGCAGCATTGGCCCAAGTGACGCGCTGCTGCTGATCAAAAATCAGCATCAGATCATCCGACATTTCAAAAAGTCTCTGCCGGGCTTGGTCCGATTGGCGACGAATGGCTTCCTCCGCCATCCATTGCTCGACCGCCAAAGATAACTCACTAGCATTTTGAAAACGGTCGTCGGGGTTCTTCATCAGTCCCTTGCAGCAAATCTCATCCAGTCTTTTAGGAACTTCGGCAACCAGTTCCATAGGAGAAACCAACGCATCAAACTGCACTGCCCGCATCATCTCTTCTGGACCATCACCCGAATATGGGGTTTGCCCCGTCAAGATTTCGTACAACATGGCAGAGAGAGCGTAAATATCGGTACGCTGGTCGATAGATGCGACATCGCCTCGAGCTTGCTCTGGCGCCATAAATGCTGGCGTACCCAACCGGGCTCCATGAACGGTACCGCGACTCGCGTCCAACGCAAGAAAGCTCTCGTCGACCGCAAGAGCCGCTGCAGCCGAACTGAGGTCCTCGGCACCAGATCCGACGTGCGCTATAGTTTTTGCTAGGCCCCAATCGATCACGGTTACTTGGCCGTAGTCACCCACAATGATGTTGTCGCTTTTAAGATCCCGATGCAGCACTCCGTTGGCGTGTGCATAGGCAATCGTATTCGTGACCATCCTCCAAATCCTGAGCATTTCTACTAGCTCTAGATAGTAGAAATTCTCTGTGGGCTGCAACGACTGATGAAACTTCATCACTCGGTGCCAAAGAGTTTTTCCATTGATCAGCGACATTACATAAAAGCTATGTGGTCCATCTTCCACTAGATCGAAAACGTGCAATATGCCGTGGTGTGAAAGTCGCGCCGTTATTTTTGCCTCGCTGATAAACCGCCTTTGCACCGATTCAAGCGACGCAGTCTCTTTTCGTAACCGTTTAACGGCCACCTGACGCCCAAACAACAAATCCTCGGCGATCCAGATCTCGCCGATACCACCGGTCGCTAATTTTCGTACCAATTTCCAGCGCTGCTGCGAATCAGCTGGCAGCTTCATCCCTGGCCCAAGTGCAGGTCTACCCACCCCGTCGACAAGCGTTCGGTTGGAATCGAAGGTTGTGTCAAAACGCGAGCATCTGGGGTCAAGACTTTTCAGCCGCTGAATAAAGGAGCCGCCGTCAGGATCTAGCGTCTCCAGCAGTTGAGCGCAACGTTCGCACTGCTCAAGATGCGATTCAACTTCTGGTTCATCCGTCGCCTCCATCTCCAGACTGAGCCACCGTCGCAAGACACTCTCGGAAAGATGTTTTGATGTAAGCACAGGACAAACAGGAATAAAACGACGGAGCAGAAACCCACCAGACGTTTCGCATCAAAGCAAATCGTTTCGGCAATGATAATTCTATGCCACGCTCACATGAGACTCAATAAAAAAGATGCGTCGTTGTCGACTAAAGGTCCCAGTTGATGAACGTCACCGGTTGCGACTATCCATGACAATGGTGACCGGCCCATCATTGACCAAGCTGACCTCCATACTGGCGCCAAAACTTCCGGTCGCAACAGAGATTCCTCTTTCGCAAACGCTCGAAGCAAATTGCTCATAGAAAAGGTTGGCAACTTCTGGCGATGCAGCAGCGTTGAAGCTGGGACGTCTCCCCTTACGCACATCACCGAGGAGCGTAAATTGGCTGACAACCAACATTGCTCCCGCAACATCGACGATCGAGAGATTAATTTTCCCTACGTCGTCTTCGAAAATACGCAGTCCCGTCGTTTTCTCTAACAGGTACTGCAAATCGTCTTCTTGATCACCCTCAGCAACGCCTAACAAGACTAGCATGCCGTGATCAATTGAGCCTACGACTTCTCCGGCGACGGTGACTGATGCCGAAGTTACTCTTTGAATTACGACTCTCATGTAAACTCTATATCCGCTAACGGTTTTACAAGGATTTCTTTACCGTACATTTTGTCGGGCACCAGTTGGAGCACCCGCGACCTTGGGCAGCCCATCGGTCAACTCGCGAATCTTCTGATTGTAGCTATCGGTCACTTCAACCGCTTCAAATCCACTTGACTCAATCGTGAACAGCGCCGGCGGCAATACGTCGGACACCGCTAAAGTGTCAAATTCGATAGTCATCATCGCCGTGGCGACCGCCCTGCCCTGCTGCTGCGCGAACCGGAAAAAGGTAATCGTCTCCGGCTGCATCACTTGGCCGCCCGGTTTGGAGAAAGTTAACTCGATACCGTGTGGCATGTGATCAGGCAGCTTCTCCCATTGCACCTCTGTGGGTCTCTGTTGGACATCCACGTCGCTGTACAGCAAACTAGCCAAGGCACGCGTGTCCCAAACACCTCTCACGTGAATTTTTTCGGGATCAGAAGTATCTAGCCTTTGAAAGTGAAAGGCATCCGCATAGTGAGCCAGTGTCGCTCCAATCCCGCCGCCCATCACCCAACTGGCTGGCAAAGCAAGTGCCGACAGGCCTGCGTCTTCATTTTCTAGGCGACCAAGATCGACGAATTCAAGCCGTTGTTGTTTTCCACTAGAGCGGAGTGTGTACGAATACTGTCCATCGCAAATCTGCAAAACCGAAAGCGGTGACTGTGAGTCGTCAAAAATGAGCTCTAACCGCGACTTCCGCCCGTTCTCCGTTTGGAAGTACTTTCCTCGGGCCAGCAAGTCCATATTGTGCAGGCGGCATTTCAGCTGGGTTAGCGCGGCAATCGACGGCAGCCTATTTAATGCTTGGCCCGTGGAGACCAGCGTAGACTTACACCATAGATCCTGCTCGCCTCCGGCTGCTTGCAAGATATCTAAAAAAGAAGCTGCCGATTGAGTGGTAACATCTGAAGCACTTTCTGCCAGCACTTCGACTGCCGTTTCTAGCGAATCACCGGTGGTCGCCTGACTGCGCGAAGGGCTACCGACGTTCCAACACAGGGCAACACCCAGTGCTAGCAAACATGCGGCGATTGGTAATTCCTTCTTCATAGATAACTTAGGAGGATTTTCCCAAAGATTTTGGT
>CAZDBE010000181.1:0-11296 GCA_964503675.1 uncultured Pirellulaceae bacterium
CTGGTTGGCCATCCATCCAATTGCACGTGTAGAGCTGAAGGCCCGGTTGCGTCGTCAGAACTTCCATAGTCCGACCCGATGTCGGATCATGAACAATTGCAGCTAGTTTTAATTTGGTCTGCGTTTCGTCGTCGCGATCAATCACGTAACAGTGATCGTAGCCGCTGGGGATGGTGCCAGTTTTTTCAATGTCTTCACCGATCGGTCGCGGCGTACGAAAGTCGAAGGGCGTCGAGGTAACATCCAACATTGAGCCCGTTGGGATTCCCTCATCGTCGACTTCAACCAGTTCACCAGCAGCAAGCGTCAATTCATGCTCGCCGATGGTGCCCTGCCCTGCCCCCGAAAGATTCCAGTAACTGTGGTTGGTCAGATTGATATGGGTCGGTTTGTCAGTGGTCGCGTTGTATTGGATCACCAATTCATTGTCGTTGTTGAGAACGTAGTCCACGGAGATGCCCACTTCACCCGGGTAACCGTTGTCGCCGTCTGGACTAGTGATGGAGAATCTGATGCCAACCGAGTCGTCGGTTTCCAACGTCTCGGCTTGCCAGACCTTTCGGTCGAGTCCTTGGACGCCGCCGTGCAAATGATGTTTGCCGTTGTTGATCGGAAGAGTGAATGATTGTCCGTCGATTGAAAACCTACCCTCGCTGATCCGGTTCGCGTAACGACCGACTGTTGCGCCTAGGAAAGATTCGTTCGCCTCGTACCCGGCCATGTCGCCACAGCCAAGCGTCACATTGGCGGATTTTCCATTTCGATCCGGAGCGTTGAGGGCGACGACGGTCGCACCGTAGTTGATTAGATCGACCGAGTATCCGTTGGTGTTGGTGCACGTGAATCGGCTGACTGCGTCTCCAGCTTTGGTATTGCCGAAGCTGCTCTGAGAGATCGAACTTTTGGTGGACATCAGTGTTAGGGACGGCTTATGACTTGTGATCGTTTGGGAGTCTTCGATGACTTGACTAATGTCGGCCGGTTGTTCGCCAACAAAAACGGTCGTGTAACATCCCACGATAAATGCAAAAATGCACAACGCAAATTTCATTCAGGTCTCCAATAGTGGCTCAGTCCACTCGCACGTTCAGCCCAATCGTTGAGCTCTGGAAGATGTTTGACACCTCTGCCGCCTAAATTTTGGATTTGGCAAAGGCCGTCAACGGATCGTTTCAGGTGTGAGCGACTCTTAGGTACAACTTCTGTTAAACGAGTTGCGGCGGATTCTGGTTTCCTCGTCGAACTATCGAGTTGAATTAACCCGTTCGCGGAGAAAAATCGAATTCTCATTCCGACACAAAACTACAATTCCATGTTGAAAACATAGTGCGATTCTTCGTTAAAAGCTGGTTTTACGCAAGCCACGTATGAGGGAAACGTGAAGCCGCACCGGATGAATTTAGATACGAATTCGTGCCGGAAACCGACGCCTCAAACGGTAGTTTGAATTAGTGTGGGGCGAGGCAACTTTAATGGCAGTTGTTGGTGCGTCGCCGTTTGTTACTTGCTTTGCAGCAAATAAGCCACGACGTCCGCTACTTCGTCGGCTGTTTTTACCAAACCGGCCGGCATCGCAGAAATTCTACTTTCTTTCTTCTCCTCGATGTCGTCTTTGGCAATCGTGACACGCGTCGTGTCAGATTTCATAACCGTCACGCTGTCCTTGGTCTCTTCAATCACCAAACCGTCCACTACGTTGCCGTCGACGTCGAGGATCAAAGACGACTTGAATGCTGGTGATACCTGTTGATTCGGGAGCAGGATCGATTCCACCAAATACGCCAGCGTAAATCGCTTGCCTGATTCTGCGAGGCTTGGCCCACCGGTAACGTTGTCGTCTGCCGACGCCGAATGACACTTTGCACAGCCCAGCGCCTCTCCCGCAAACAGTTTCTTGCCGCGAACAGCATCGGCAGATTTCATCTTTTCTTCCCAGTTCACCTTTAGCAACTCTTCAGGAACGGGATTGCCATTCTTTGCACTACTGGCAAGTCGTTGAGCCAGCGACATGCCTTCCGGTTTATCGGGCAGCGTTAGATGAGTCTTTCCAATTGCTCGATAGTTCAGGTAACTACCGCTGCGTCCTTCGACATTGTGGAACCTAACCAAGAAGTCGTTTGCCCCAGCGGATAGCTTGACGGTGACGTTGTCCTCGTATTGTTGAGCGCTGCGTTGAGCCTGTCTGGAAAATACCTCATCACCGTTGTGGAAAACTTTCACGCTGTCGTCCGGGCCGAGCATTAACTGTGCTGGCACGGGATTGGATGCTTGCAGACGGAAGTAGGCATAAACACTGGAGTTATCCATCGCTCCGTACACTTTTACGAAATCGATATATGATCCATAACCCTGTTCGTTCCGCTGTTGTTTTTTCCACGCATACTCTTTGCCGCCAACCTTAATTGGTTCTGCCAGATCAATGGCCCTGTTCTCAAACTCACGGGACGTCTCGAACCCTGCTGCCTCGTCGTCGAATGGCCCGATCAGCCAGACCTCGTAGATGTCGCGCGACTGCGCGACTTCAAGTTGCAGCTTCTCGGCCGCTGCGCGAATACTCTCGAGTCTCGACTCGCTGCGGTCGTCGTGCAGTAGCGCGAGGAAATGTCCGGCAGTGTCTTTGATACTCTGAGCCGAATCATCCAGCCCGTTCATCAACATCTCAAAACCGAATTTGGATTGAGCGTTGTCTTTGATAAACGGCCATAGGTCGGCGATCGTATAGTTGCCGTTGGTGCCGATCGTGCGCAGATCCACTTTCTTATCCACCAATTCGACCGTAAACGCATCTTCGTTGCGGTGGGGTTGGACTTCCATTCCATCGGGCAGTGAAGCCGTCTCAGGGATCAAGCAAGTTCGGTAGCCAACTCCGATGGTGGAAATCAAGCGTACATTTTCGTTCTCGTTGCCAAGGCAAGATTGTATCTGCTCGTCGGTCGCGTGACGAGAAACCATCACCGCCGCTGCGTGACGAATGAACGTATCATCGGATCTCGACACAGCCAGCAATACGCGCTGAAGTACGTCATCTGCCAGAGATGATTTGAGAGATAGCAGCGCCAACATGGCCGAGTGTTGAACGACTGGATCGGTCGATTCAACCAACGGCATCACCATCGACGCTGAGAATTTGGGCGATGGAAAATGCTCAATCGCCTTGAGTGCGGCAATTTGAATCGCACTGTCTTCGTTTCTCAAGCATGATTGAAACGTCTCAACCATTTTGGGACCGTTTTGTTTTGCCACCAATGGCAGGACATGACTGGCGTTGGAGGCTGTGATTGATGGCAGTTCTTGTTGGCTTAAATCGCGCGTCGTGAGTTCTACAAAGCTCTCCATTGAACGTTTGTGTGATGCCTCCCCAAAGGTGTGCAACAACTCTTCGCTCGATGCTCCCGTCAGATCGATTGGTGCCGCTGTTTGAGTTGGCCCTTTGGGCTTGATCATCAGAAGATCACTACGATAAGTTGGCGATCCTTCGTTCTGAGCCATATGAGAAACGGCGACAAAGACATTGCCGCTATTGCCGACGCAGATGCCGACCGGACGAGCCAGATTCTGGCAAACGAGTAAATCCTTCTCTTCGCCATGAAAGGTTGCGCCAAACTTCTTCAGAGGATGCCATGACACGGTACGCTTTCCCCAACGGGTCACCATTAAGGAATTTCGATATTCCTCCGGTAGACCCGCGTCGTTGTAGTACGCCTGCAGAACTGGAACGTAGCGGCCAAGGTTCTCGTTGATAGTTTCCATCAGATCCATTCGTCCGGGCGCCTTTGAACGCAGCCAGCCATTGGGCCAAGCGAAGTAAGCGTGCTGAATGATATGCAACAGCCGGCCCGGTGAATAGATTGCAGGGAACTGTTCGTGGTCGTTGTCATTGGTGAACAGATTCCAAGTGGAATCGAAACACAATCCACAACTGTTCCTCAATCCGCGCGTGTACCCCTGTAACTCAGTTCCATCCGGATTGATGCACATCGCGGCACCAACGCCGTTGTACTTCTGCTGTTTTTCTTCCGGTCCATAAATAAACGTCCAGTGGGCCCAATGATCGGGACGCGTGAAGTCACCGTAATACCAAGACGGATCGCCAAAGGTGAAAAACAGTTTCCCATTTGGTCCCCACGCCAGCGCGTGAAAACACTGATGCGTATGGCCGCGTGGGATGCCGTACAACAGACGCACCGGTTTGATGTTCTTGGTGCTGGTTCGCGCTCCCGGTAGGCGATAGATGGCACTGACTGTCGAGACAAACACGTCGTCACCGCGGAATACGATGTCATAAACCCACGTGTGTTCTGGAAACTCAAAAACTAACTCACGAGGCTTCCATGTACCATCGCCGTTGGGCTTGAGCACAAACAGCTTCCGCCTACCGCCAACGAACAGCTGATTTTCGCTATCGCATTTGACCGCCAAATACGAATCGTCAGGACTCGAATCGATTAAACTTAAACTTAAGCGATCGTCTGGCAACGAGTAATCCGACAGATCGGCTTCAGAAATCATCGTCGGCTCAACAAGATCTTTTTCGGGCCCATTGGTCAAACCACTCGGCTCGTTATGTGGCGAGCCGACGGCAGAATGACTCGAAAGGGCGATAGCAATCAAAGAGAGAAGTAACAATCGCAGCATGATCTTTCCTTGGCAGTGGTCGTGAGAGGCAAGCATTATTCTACGTCAACACGATCGGATAGCAAAGTTTCATGACGAGCGCGCATCGCGTATTTTTGTATGATTTCCGGTCTGCGTCGGCAAGTCGCGGTGTTTTGGGTCGTTCGATTTTGGGAGCTTCTAAATGGTACTGAGATCCATGCAGCCCTTGGGGGCTCTAGTAAGAATGTGCAGATTGTTTGCGGAATAAAGGAGCCATGTAGGTCCGTGGTTCCTGCTACCCCCAGACCATTTGCCCGAAAGACGTTCTCGTCATTTTGGTTTCGCCGTTGTGAAATCCTTGCGACCTTCTTCAATGGTCAGTCGTGAATTGACGGGAACTTGGGCGAACACTTGTGTCGAATCGGTTTTTGGCCAGTAGACTTCTAGACGCTCTATCACCTCTGCTTTTCCCACGCCAATCATCTGTGTCAACGACTTACAACCAAAAGAGCCGCCGCTGTTGACATGTTGGAATACCGAGCGTTGGACGCCGTCTTCCTTGATGACTGCTTTGATCCGAGCACCAATCGCCGATCGATTCGACGCGCGACCGATAAGCCGAATGGAAAGCCAGTTGTTGCCAAATCCGGGATTCTCGTAGAGCACGTCGTAGTATTTGTCTCCTAGAAATGCTCCTCCCATTTGCTCGAAGACGTCTTGGTCACCGTCTTGATCGAAGTCTGTAAAGGCAATGGCGTGCCCTTTTTGCAAGTTGCCAAAACCTCCAGCGGTGGTAACGTCGGCAAAATGCTTCCCGCCTTTATTTAGGTACATGACGTTTGGCATCACTTGCATCAACGGAGGCGTCCCCGTCCCAAGATAGAAATCTGGGAATCCGTCGTTGTTTAAGTCACCGAAGTTAGCTCCCATCGGGTTGCACGGACGAACGAGATTTGCCGAGACGCCGACTTCCTCAAATCCGTCGCCAGTCCCTCGGTACAATTGGGCTCGCTCGGAGCGCACAGTGTCTCCCACGAAGTAATCAAGGACATCATCGATAGTGGCGTGGTATGATGAAGCGAAAAGGTCCAGCTGTCCGTCATTATCGAAGTCCCAAAACCAAACGGGAAATCCGTGGTGTGGCTTGGTGACTTTCAGCTTTTGAGCGACATCTTCAAATGTTCCATCGCCACGGTTGCGATACAAGCGGTTTTCCGAAAAGAGGTTCGAGACGTAGATGTCAGGCCAACGGTCTCCGTCGTAATCCCCCCAGACGACGCCTTTGGTGAAACGCATATTGGTCACACCGGCAGCTTCTGCCACGTCGGTAAATGTCTCGTCACCATTGTTTCGAAATAACTGGCAGGGTGATGTTAGCTTCACCGTTTCGTTGCCGATGTACAGATCAAGATCACCGTCCAAGTCGTAGTCTCCCCAAGCCGCCGTCTGCGTCGGCCATGCGGGTTCAGCAAGTCCTGCCAGAAATGTGATGTCGGTGAAAGTCCCATCACCGTTGTTTCGAAGGAGTGAGTTTGGATGTCGTCCGTCTGCTTCCAGCCAAGCGCCACGAAGAATGAAGACGTCCTCAAAACCGTCATTGTTGAAGTCGGCCTGAACCATGTTCAAACCACCTACGATTCCGTCGAGCCCTGCCGCAGACGTTGCGTTGGAGAATTTTCCCTGTCCATCGTTGAGCAGCAGATCAACTTGAGCCGCGGGATGCCACTTAGTGGTCATCAGGTCGAGATCGCCATCACGATCGAAGTCTTCGGTAACTGCACCACCGGACAAGCTGAACTTATTGAGGCCGGACTCTTTCGCAACATTTGGAAATCGCGGAAAGGGCTCTTTTGAACGCAACCGCGATTCAGGAATGACGTACTGCTTTGGGACTTTGTCGGGATACTCGCCCAGCGTCATGTAAGCAATGTTCAACAACCACCGAGCTTCACGATACTCTCTAGCCTTGGGCGGAAAAACTCCAAGACATAACTCGAGATCCTTGATGGCCAGTCGAGAGCCTTTTTCTTTTTGGTGAACGGCGGCGGGACGAATTGGGAAAATGCAACTCTCAGGGTGATTCAATGTGCAGCAGTTTTCGGTTTCTCCCAACCGCAGATAGCCGACAGCTCGAGAGTAAACCGTGAGTATGGCCTGCTTCCGCGTTAATCGCAATCCCATGCCAATGCCCACCGCATCGTTGAAGGACTTGATGGCTTTCTCTTCGTTGCCAAGTGTCAAGTGGCTGTTGGCCATCTCCAATGCCAACGCCCAATGCTCCGCGGTCCGCGGTTTACCCTTCTCTTCTTCCCATTTCTTCTGGTCGGCGACAAGCTCGCCGTCACCGACATACTCATTGGTCGCGTCAACTTGTTTGGCGATCTTCGCCAAGGTTCGAATCATCCGCTCGTGACTTTGCTGGCGCTGCTGAGCCTGAACGGAAGCAGACAACGCCAAAATAACGATCGTCGCTGCGAACGATAATGAACCGAGAGAACGGAAAATTGCCATCGCTTCGTGCCTCAGTTATCGGTTCTCGTAACCTTTACATGCGTTATTGAACAACAAGATGACGCCAACATTTCGCTTGAGTCTAATAGTATTTGGTTTTACGTCAATCGGCCGGTGTAGCGTTTGAGTTGCAATGTCCTCCAAATCCGGCGTGGTTTTTGGGGCTTGGATCAACCACGGGTCGACCTTCTGATAGTTAAGTAGGTTCGGTTGTTAACCGAATCTGCCTACGCCCGAGGGGGAAGAGGTTACGAGTCCCAGCATTAGATTGAGGCGGCCCATTGAAGAAATATTCCGAGAGTAAACGGATTCCCTTCACTCGACGCTTCTTCATGATGCAGGAGTCGTAACCTCCTCGGCCACGAGAGAATCGGTTATCCGCACTCGATGACGAAACGCTCACCGTCGTAGTCGACGGAAATTTGCCCTTCCTTTGCATCACCCACTTTGAGTAACTCGGTCGCTAATGGGTTGGCCAGTCGCTGTTGAATCACTCGCTTGAGCGGACGCGCACCGTAAACCGGATCGAATCCCTCCTCGGCGATCTCTTGCCGAGCTGCTTCGGACACGTTCAAGGCCCAGTTGACCTCTTCAGTACGCTTGGCCAGCAAGTCAATCTGCAAGTCAACAATCTGACGAATTTCTTTTTTCGTCAGAGGAGCAAACGTGATCTTTTCGTCAACACGGTTGAGCAACTCAGGTGTAAACCGGGACCGTAGAGCTTGGTCGACGGCGTCACGCATTTCTTCCTCGCTGCCACCCTCTCCGGCGATCTTTTGAATCAGCGTGCTGCCGACGTTGGACGTCATCACGATAATGGTATTGGTGAAATCGACAGTACGTCCTTGGTTGTCGGTCAATCGACCATCATCGAGCACCTGCAAAAGGATGTTGTAGACGTCATCGTGAGCCTTCTCGATTTCATCCAGTAAGATCACGCTGTACGGTCGACGACGCACTGCTTCCGTGAGTTTTCCGCCCTGATCGAAACCGACGTAGCCGGGAGGCGCACCGATGAGGCGGCTGACGCTATGCCGTTCCATGAACTCGCTCATGTCGATACGGATCATCGCCGAATCATCGTTGAACAAAATCTGAGCCAACGATTTGCACAGTTCTGTTTTGCCAACACCCGTTGGACCAAGGAACATGAAACTTCCGATCGGACGGTTAGGATCCTGAAGCCCGCTGCGGCTACGACGAACGGCATTGCTTACGGCTTCGATTGCCGGATGCTGGCCGATGACGCGCTGCTGCAGACGCTCCTCCATCACCAATAATTTCGCCTTCTCGGTCTCCATCATGCGTGTCACAGGTACCCCCGTCCATGCGCTGACAATCTGAGCCACTTCATCTTCAGTAACCTGTTCCGAAAGCAAGCGTTTGCGATCCGGTGTCTCTGGAGATTCGGCTTCGGCAGCTGAGGCCTCCGACACTTCGATCTGATGTTGAAGAGTCTTCCGTCGTGAATCTAATTGGTACAAGCGATGGTAATCTTCTTCGCCGGTCCCCTGCCCTGACGCTTGGCGAGCCTTAATGTCGTTGTCCAGTCGTTCGAACTCCAGAGTGGCATCGGCTAGATCTTGACGCACATTCTGTACGTCGGTCATGCCAAGTTTCTCAAGCTCCCACTGTTGACGTAGATCGGCCAACTCTAGTTTCTTTTCCGCCATTTCTTCCTCAACGGCTTCGAGACGTTTGACAACGTCCGAATCGGTTTCATCGGCCAATTGCCGCGCGGCCAGTTCTAGTTGAGTCAGTCGGCGTTGAATAACGTCGATCTCTTGAGGGACACTGTCACGCTCCATCGCCAGCCGGGCCGACGCTTCATCGATCAGATCGATCGCTTTGTCAGGAAGAAAACGGTCGGTGATGTAACGGTTGGAAAGATTCGCGGCGGCGATCAACGCCGAATCGGTGATCTGGATGCCATGATGAGTTTCGTACCGCTGTTTAAGGCCACGCAGAATCGAAACGGTGTCCTCAACCGATGGTTCATCCACATAGACTGGTTGGAAACGTCGCTCAAGTGCCGGATCTTTCTCGATGTACTTGCGGTACTCATCGAGCGTCGTGGCACCGATACAGTGTAGTTCGCCTCGGGCCAACGCGGGTTTTAGCAGGTTCGCGGCATCGTTGCCGCCTTCGGACGCACCGGCTCCAACGACGGTGTGCAGTTCGTCGATGAACAGAACAATTTGCCCCGCGGCTTCTGACACCTCTTTCAAAACGGCCTTAAGGCGGTCCTCGAATTCGCCGCGGAATTTCGCTCCAGCGATCAAGGCACCCATATCCAATGCCATTACGCGCTTATTCTTCAGGCTTTGCGGGACATCGTTGTGAACGATTCGCAGCGCTAGACCTTCGGCGATGGCTGTTTTACCGACTCCCGGTTGCCCGATCAACACAGGATTGTTCTTGCTGCGGCGCGAGAGCACCTGAATTACGCGGCGGATCTCTGCGTCGCGGCCGATGACGGGATCAAGCTTGCCTTCGGTGGCGCGCTGGACTAAATCGATCGTGTATTTCTCTAGCACTTGATACTTGTTTTCTGGATCGGCGTCTGTAACCGAGGCGCTGCCGCGCACCTCTCGGATTGCCGGCAAAAGCATTTTTTTATCGACGCCGTTGAGGTCGAGAATACGTTTGGCTTTTGATTCGGTTGTCGTCATCGCCAGCAATAAATGCTCGGTCGAGATAAATTCGTCATTCAGCTCAGTCATCACTTTTCCCGAGGATTCGAAAATGGATTGCAGCTCGCGTGAAGGACCGGGTGAGTTTTCAGAAGATGAACTTGGTAGGCGGTCAAGTTCCGATTGAACGATGGAATCCAGTTGCGAGATAGGAATGCCGGCAGATTTCAACAACGGCTTGATGATGCCGCCTTGTTCGTTCAACAGCGCATGCAAAAGATGCAATGAGTCCATCTCGACATGGCCCTTGGATGAGGCCAGACGCCCGGCGGCAGAGATGGCTTCGCGCGTTTTAGTTGTTAATCGATCGGTTTGAAATGACATTGCGTCGTCTCCCATAGTTTCACCTTAAAATAAGCAGTGGCAGGAAAGAGCCTGACCGTGTACGAAGGTTGCAATTGGCGTGCCAAAGTCGTGTATGGCCGTATGGTTTGGGCGCAAGAAGAATGGCACGCATTTGTGCGTGCCATTCTGAGTTTCTGATTGTCCGTAATGCGCGGTCTAGTCGTTCTTGACTTCGAATTCCGCATCGATAGCCTCGTCAGCAGCATCTGGCGTTGAATCCGCAGAAGCTTCTTCTGGCGCTTCGCCTTCGGCACCTTCAGCAGTGCTCGCCTTGTACAGCACTTCGCTGACCGCATGAGAAGCTTGCTCAAGTTCCTTGACCGCAGACTTGATCGCGTCGACATCTTCGCCCTTGCTGGCTTCACGAACTTTTTCGATCGCGGCTTGCAACGGTTCTTTGTCGCTGTCCTCAAGCTTGTCTTCATTGTCAGAGATGGTTTTTTCCATCTGGTAACACATCGAATCGCCTTCGTTACGGGCAGTGACCAACTCGAACTGACGCTTGTCTTCGTCCGCGTTGACCTCCGCGTCCTTCTTCATTTGTTCGATTTCCTCATCGGACAATCCAGAAGATTGTTTGATCTCGACATTGGCCTCTTTACCAGTGCCCAAATCTTTAGCCGATACGTTGAGGATGCCGTTTTGATCAATGTCGAACTTCACTTCGATCTGAGGCGTACCGCGTCGAGCGGCCGGAATGCCGGTGAGATCGAACTTGCCTAAGATGCGATTGTTGACCGCCATTTTGCGCTCACCTTGGAACACTTGAATGGTGACCGCGGTCTGGTTGTCAGCAGCGGTACTGAAGACTTGCTTCTTTTCAGTTGGGATGGTTGTGTTGCGTTCGACCAATGCCGTCAATACACCGCCCTCGGTTTCGATGCCGAGTGTCAGAGGCGTTACATCCAGTAGTAATACGTCTTTGCGATCGCCGGAAAGAACAGAACCCTGAATAGCGGCACCAAGTGCAACGACTTCGTCAGGGTTCACGCCCTTGTGAGGGTCTTTACCGAAAACACTTTTAACCATCGCCTGTACCTTTGGCACACGCGTCGATCCACCGACCAGAACGATCTCGTCGATGTCGCTGGCTGAAAGTTTGGCGTCCTTGAGAGCCTTCTGCAAAGGAACCTTACAACGCTCTACCAAGT
>CAZDBE010000182.1:0-11278 GCA_964503675.1 uncultured Pirellulaceae bacterium
ATAGGGCACCTTTCGCTTGACCGTTTTGTAGGTCGTATACGGCAGTTTCCGCGAGACAACATTGGGAACCCATTTCGTCTTGCGGATCGTACGCCCTTTCGGACAGCAAGTTGGGCATCCGCACAGGTCCTGTCCCTCTTCATAGGTCTGCAGTGAAACCGTGTCGGTAACCCAGCGTCCCATGTCGCGTTTGACCATTTGGAACTTGGTCACCGGCATCTGACGAGGAACCTCGCGGTAACGGGTCTCTTTAACCTCGTATGGCACGCGAATCGTATAGACTTGTGGCACGTGTTCGACGTAAGGCAATTTCACGATGTAAGGCTGAGCCACATCGCGGCCAACAATCGTTTTCACTTGATACGGTCGATCGGCCGTCTCTTCGAAGGCTTCGTTCTCCCAAAAGACCTCTTCGATTTCTTCTTTGTAAGGAACGGTGACGGTGTATGTTTGATCTACCGTTCTCTTTTCCCGTTTTTGAATTTGGATCTCTTCGATAATCTTGTTGGGACGATCAATGTAGTCCAAGAATTCTTCGGTTCCGCCGATCGTTCCTTGTGTAACCTCTAGCTTTCCTACGTCGACGCTACGCTCATCTTGCTCGTACTCGACGTATGCTTCGCTGACTTCTACCTGTTTGACAACAGATCGATATTTGACGACCGGCCGCTTCAGCACTCGTTCGTCGATTGTCGTATACGGAATCTTGCGGGTGAAAGTACGTTTGCGTGTCTCGTAGTCGATTTTGACGCGCGTTCTAGTTTGAGGAACCATCACCACGTATTCTTTGTGGACGGGTTCTTTCTCCTTAACAACCTTATACTTCGTTTTGCGGACTTCTTTTTCTTTGGGCACCATCACGGTGTACTGTTCCTCTTCAGGAACTTCGTACGACTCTTTACGTTCGGATGTCACCTGCCGAGTCTTAGGTTTGGGCACCATCACCGTGTACTCGACCTCGCGCGGAACCTGGTATTCCTCTTTGCGGTAAGTCTTGAAGTTCCTGATGCGCGGCTCTTTCACGATCACGGGGAACGTCTCAATCACCGGGACTTGATGAGTAATCTTGTGTTCGGTGAAGTACGGCTGTTCTTTCACACGCGGCCGGTAATGAGTCTCGTTGACTGTCGAATAGACCGTGTACCACTCGGGAACCAAAATGGTTTTGGTCAAACACATTGGCTGGCAGGTGGTTTTGCAGGTCGTGCAGGAGCAATCGCCCGGATGCGCATTGACGACGCCACCGGAAAGTAGCGGTTCAGCGCGGAACAGGTCGCCTTGAGTCGAAAACAGTCCCAACGGCTCGCGCGAGCGCGTGATTATTGGTGCAGGTAACGATGGGAAAGATCGTAACGAGGGAGCAGGTAGTGTTTCTGTGGTGGTGATTTGCGAGGGCAAGGTTCCGGGATTGATTAACCCTTGGTCAGTAGCCCTGCCGGAGGTACTGCCGTCTAAGTTGAGTTTCGGAGTGTCGTAAGCACTGACCGGCGGCGTGACGGGAGAGTCGTTAGGCTGCGATTCGTCGTAGCCATCGGTTCCGTTTTGTCGTCCTTTAGGTGGAAGAAACGGATCGTTGCCACGAGACCCCGACGTGTCGCCACGTGAGTCTTCGGGATAGTAGTCCTGCTCTCCGTCGGGGCGGCCGGTGTCTGGCCGTCTATTGTCCTGTTTATCGAACCGCCCGATGGGGTCAAACGGCGGGATTGGATCGATTTGTCCGCGGTTGTTTGTATCGGGCTGTCGACCACGCTCTCGATCGTTGGGATAGGGAGGAGGACTTGACCCGACAGGCGGACGCGCAGATTCGAATTGGTTACTTCCGCGATTGTCGCTTCCGCCCAAAGACTGTCCGCTAAAAGCTTGGCCGCGATAGAATGACCTTTGGGGCGGTCCCATTTCTAGGCCGTTTGGGGGCGCAGGATTTTCAGATAGGAAAAACGATGGGCCGGACGAATCCAAGGTATGCGATGGAAGGTCGGTCGCTGTAAGTACGGCCGAAGGCAACGATTCCGTTTCCCCTGACAGCCGTTGTCTGATCTGCTCGTTGATCAGGCGACTGGAAACGTCACGAGGTGAGGTATTTAGCTGCGCGGAGACTGTTTGTGGAAGGAGTGACGCTCGGCCAGTAAACTGTGGTGGTGTCTCCGGATTTGAAGAGCCAGAAATAAGAGTTTGAGCTTCGGCTAGTGAACCGGAATCCTCACCGGTAACCCCGCGGTCGACTGGCAGCAACATAGAAATGATGCAGAACAGAGCGGAGCCTGCGATCATGACTGGTTGGGAGAACTTCATTGACGAGCTGGCAGCGGCAAAGGTGTGAAAATAGGCAATCTAAGGTTAATTCAATGCCCTAGTGCCTTCAAGCGTTCAAAAGCCGTAATTTGTTGGTTAAATCCAAAGTATGGGGCAATCCGGTGAGCGAAATGCGAGCGTTAGGGATAGGGGCTAGGTCTCGATACCCACTCGCCACCAAGCACGCAAAAGCCACAATATAAAATCAGTTGCCGCCAAGTAGAACAACGAAAGCTATTCTCCATCATGGAAGATTCAAAACTGAAGGAAATGGTGAAACTTCATCAGGAGCGAAACCGTCAATCGGCCCAGATGTTCGAAGAGTTTTCGATGCATCGTGAAATGATTTCCGGGGTGATTCAACAATGTTTGACCGCCTTGCCACCGGTACCGAATCAAGAACCGGGGAATGGGCGGAAGCTGCCGACGTTAACCGTCTGGGGTGCCGGCAACACTAACGATCTCGATCTGCCCGCGATCTGTGCCCGGTTCGAGATGGTGCAACTGATCGACTTGGACCTAGAAAGCCTTGAGCGCGCCAAACAACGCGCCGACCTGTCGGACGCAGACCGAGCAAAACTGCGACTGGTGGGAAACTGCGATTCCACCGGATTGTTGCCCCAACTTGCGTCTTTGGCTGAAGTGTCCGGTGATAGCGCCGGCGATCGGACGGCTACCTTTATCGCTGATACCGATAAGGCGCGTCCGCGCACCTTATCGGGGGACGAAACAGAAATTCTCAAAACAGATGTCGTCATATCGGCTTGCATGCTGTCGCAGCTGATCGATTCGGTGTTCAAGACTCTGGGCGACGATTTTGAGCGTGTCAACGATGTAGTTTTAGCAGTGCGTGACAATCATTTGCGCATGCTACTGGATGCGGTAGAAGTTGGATCAGTGGTTGCGCTGGTGACTGATTTTGTTTCCAGCGACACACTACCGGCGCTGAAGAATGATATGTCGGCACAGGAGTTTTTGGATTTGGTCGTCGAAGCGATCAACGCGAAGAACTTCTTTACTGGGACCAACCCCGCCGCGCTCCAGCAGCGTTTGACTGCGCTCCAAGATGATCGTCAAGGGTTCGCCGGTGCGGCGCAAGGAAAACTGAAGGTCACATTAACGCAACCGTGGCGATGGAAGTTCGGCGAACGTAGTTTTGCCGCTATCGCGTTAGTGTTCAGGTAGGGTTCCTTTTTTGTTTAACCGTTAGCCGCAGGCGTACGTTTTAAGCACTTTCGCGTACGCCTGTGGCTGACGGTTAAACGATTTCCATTGAACGGGAGCTGGTTCAACGAAGAGTCCTGTACCGTGAAAAGCAGCTGAGTCGATCGTTTTTCCACCCAGTGCGTCGTTTACCCCAATGGTTTGGTTGCCGCGTTTCTTTCCAACGAAGGTGCGGATAAGATAACAACGTCAATGTGTAGCGATGATGTGAGTTCATTTTTCGTGTCTCGGTTCCCACGTTGAGCAATCAAATCTAGAGAAATGGAAGCGATGAATAAATTTTTACTGCGCTCTTTGGTCATTGTCGCCGGTTTGGTAGCAATTCTGTCGTTGGTCTGGGACGGATCAATAACCAAGGCGCCTGCGAGCCAGCTAAATCAGGTTAGCTTTAACCAAAAGATTGGCGAAACGCCTGCTGAAACTTCAGTAATCGGCCCGGTTCATACCGTCGCCTATTCCCCTCAGATTTCTTTGCCCGAGCTGTTGGACAACCCGCTATCGCGCTCGGACATGCGCAAAGCTAACGGCCTCGCGGGATCGGTGGCGGCCAGCGAATGGTTGGGGCCACTGGCACCGATCGCTATCTCGCCGTTCTTTGGCGTCACGCTGCTGGCGGGATTGGCACAGTTCGGCGCCGACTGGATGCCGGTCAACGAGTTCCTCAGCAACAACGCGGTTCTCAAGAATCCGGCAGTGTTTTGGGTATTCTTGGTCCTGACGCTTTTGACCTCCATTCCTCGATTTACCAAAGTAAGCAAACCAGCCGCACAAGCGATCGATCAGCTTGAAGCTTATGCTGGAATCATTACGATCATTTTGCTACGTGTGATGATGATGCCTGAAGAGGCGCCGATGGCCGAAGGTCCCATTGCCATGCAGGCGGGGTTGCTCTCCATGACGGCCGATACGCTGATGTGCGTGGCGGCGATCATCAACATTGTGGTGATCAACACAGTTAAGTTCTTCTTTGAAGTTTCAGTATGGTTGATTCCGTTTCCGTTCGTGGACGCAATGCTGGAAGTGGCCAACAAATCAGCCTGCGTGGCGCTAATGGCCGTCTACGCTTACAACCCATTTATCGCCACGATTCTCAATCTCATTATTTTCACTGCCTGTTTGATTGCGTTTCGCTGGATCCATCGCAGAACGGTCTATCTCAGGACTATGCTGCTGGATCCCGTAGTGGCGCTTGCTTGGCCTAGATACGGAATACCAAAAAAACAGCGGATCACCGTTTTCAATAAAGAGCCGATCGGGCCATTTACGGCCAAGTCAAAGTTGCTGCTGATGCGTCAGGAGTCTGGATGGAAATTGGTCGAGCAACGGTTGTTGCTACCCGGGAAATCAATGGAGATCGATCCCTCTTCAAACCTGACGATTCACCGTGGAGTATTGGGAAACAAGTTTCAGTTTTCGATGTCCGGCGACAGTGAGGGCGATGAAAATGAACTGGTCTTCTCCCGCCGCTATTCAGGCAACCTTGACGAATTGGCGAAACTGCTTGGCGTGGGAATCCACGTACCGGTCGACCAACCTCAAGTAACGACGGGCGACCTGAGTGGTCAGCCCCTTGGTTAGTTTAAGGGGTGATTGGGGAACACGTGGCATCACGGTTCTCTTCGAGCTACCGGCAGGGATTCGACTCGGAGAGTCGATCTACGTAAAACGATTTTCCCAGTCGGAGAGTCGTTTCCCAAGTTCTAGCCGCTAGGGAAGGGTTCCCGTTGAAGTCAGGCTATATACCTTGGGATCGAACTCCGGGATGAATTCGCCGAGACCCTGTCTGTTAGCCAAGATTCGCAAGACTCTTTCAAAATAGATGAAGGAGTTCTTGACGTTTGGCCGTTTGTTTCGGACCCATTTGAAACTTGTGTTGATCAATCGTGTCGAGAGGTTTTCAGCTCTCACCTGATCGACAATACCTTTGACGAACTCCTTCTCTTGCTCCAAACGCGTCTTAAGTATTGCATTGAGCTGCGTTTCGTATTGCACGAAGAAAGCATCGTCAACGATCTCGGATGTGCCAGTGTTGACAGAATCTGTCTCCAAACTGTTTCCGGCCAAGGTAGCGAAGGGACGAGTCAAAAATCTGGGGGCCTGACGCTTCGTGTTGATTTCACGAACAGACGATTGCGACATTGCTTCCGAAGTCGAGCCGCACTGTAGAAGAAGCGCCGTAAACGCTCCGACTAACAAAGCGCGAAAACGTAAGTGTGAAAAATGAAATGTGAGTATTCGCATCGACAGATCCCTCTTTAGGCAGAATTCCTTGGAAGTGAATATCTATTGAGTGGACCTTCGTCGATGGTAATTTTTACAATACACGTCCTTGTGAGGAGTTCGTGGGGGCGTGACAGCATATCCGCCATGGCGCGGTTGCGGGGATAAACGTCGGTTTTTGACTCGGTAATGTGTACAACTGTCGCAGCTTCGCTTGCGCAGGTCGGGTTAGAACGATTACTGATGATTTTCTGCATTTGCCGGTTTCACCTGCCTGATCGGCTTTTTTCATTTGGCCGCATCGTTCCGACGAAGAATGGTTGTGCAGGATGTACTACGTTTAAGGTGTGTGCTTGGCTGGCATTTGTTGCCAGAGAAAACGTCCGTGAGTCCACCACTGCCTGCAATCAATGAATCTGAGGTAGTCATGAAGCGAAGAAAAATTACCCTGACTTTAATGGCCAGCTTTTGCCTTTCGGGAGCTTTCGGTCTCTGTGAACTCCGTGCCGACAATCCGTTTGAAAAACTGATTCCCCGCGGCAAACTGTTAAAAAAACTTAAGGACGAGATTGCAGGTGAGGATGAGAAGGTCCAACTACCTGATCCGCGCCGTAGCAGTCAGCAACGATCTAATGAGGCACCAACGCCCGCTGATCGTACTGGCTACGCCCCGCGCACAACACAACAGCGCGAGCCAAACCGCGTCGTTTTGCACGAACCCTCTACGCGAACGCGTCCACTTCCCCCGATCTCAGCTGATTCAAGAAAAGGAACGGTCAACCCCAGAAACGCTTCCGCGAAACGTGGCCCCGGATTCGGCATGATGGTTCAGAATTCTCAAGAAGGCGAGTTAGTCGTAACGGGAGTGCAGCAAAGTGGCAACGCGGCCCGCGCCGGAATTCGCTCCGGCGACCGGTTGTTGAGTGTCGGTGGCGGCAAGCTGTCTGGGCTGGCCGAGCTTAAGCAGATTGCGAAGACACTTGGCCAAGGCGATCAAGTAGAGGTAGTGTTTGCCCGCCAAGGAAAGAAGCAGAAGTCATTGCTGCAGTTCGGCTCGGCTCCCCAAGAAGGGGAAATCGCAAGGTCTCCTAGGAACATCAAAGGAGTCATTGAATCGGCAGACATCGACAGCACCATGCCGTCTGTGTTGGATGCTCCCGTCGAGCATCTGAGTCGCCTAGAGCCTCACGTGGGAGGCCCAGTTACTCCTGCTAAGGCGGTGTCGGGAAAGATCACTTCCTTGAATCAGACCATCGAACAGCAGCAAATTAAGATGCAGGCGATGGCGGAAGAATTGAAGCTGCTTCGTAAAGCTCATCAACCGGCTGTTACACCGACAGAGAATAACTGGACTTTCCCTGACTTTGCTGATCAAAATGCAAAATAGACATTCGGAGTTTGCCTTCCCTTACAAAGCCCATGAAAGTGGAATGACATCGACGATTTTAAAAATGCCGACCAGAAATGGTCGGCATTTTTTTGTAGCTTTTGCGAAATTTCTACTAAACAAAAATCTCTATGCAACGATCTGGTGAGCGCCCTGCGATGGGCGCGTCACAAACGCCGTTGGTTTGACTCCTGTCGCTTGTTCATACAGCTTGCAGATCGATTCAGACGCTGCCTCCGCCTTATCGCCGGCGACTAAAGTCACCGTGCAGCCTCCAAATCCACCACCGGTCATGCGCGAGCCAATCACGCCGTCTGTCTTGCTGGCCAGTTCGACGAGAATATCCAACTCCTTGCAGCTGACCTCGAAATCGTCGCGGAGCGAATTGTGGCTGGCATACATTAACTCACCAACTTTATCCCAGTCGTCTGCCTTGAGCGCCTCCGCTGCGTCTGTCGTACGTGCGATCTCGCCAACAACGTGTTTGGCACGTTTGAAAACAACTGGATCCATCGAATCTCGTTTCGCGTTTACTTGCTCCATCGTGATGTCGCGAAAAGAATCGGCTTCTAGAATACGCATCGCTTTTTCACAGCTACTACGACGCTGAGCGTACTCGCCACCGGAAAGCTCATGTTTCACTTCGCTGTTGATGATCAGAACCGCGATGTCAGGATTGGTAAAAGGGATCTGTTCAAAGGATTGATCTTGGCAGTCCAGCAGTAGAACATGATCCTTTTGGCACAAAACACTGGCAAACTGATCCATTATCCCGCACGGCACACCCACGAATTCGTGTTCGGCCTTCTGGCAAATAAGCCCCTTGGACACTGGATCAATTGAAGCTCCTGTGATCGCCTCCACCATTGTGCTGACGGCAACTTCCAAAGATGCACTGCTGGAGAGTCCGCCACCAATCGGAACGTTTGAACGTGTCACGGCTTGAAGAGGTGGGATTTCGGATCCTTGTTCAATCATTCCGGACAAAACGCCAGTAACGTAGTTCCCCCAAAATCCACGTTCACCTTTCTGAACATTGTCCAGCGGAATGCTCAGCGTTTCATCCATGTCGATCGAGTAAACGTCTGCGGTTCCGGGAGCATCAGCTCCTGTTTTTTTGGCGGCAACAACCGTATAGCGATCAATGGCCATCGGCAAAACGAAGCCATCGCAATAGTCGATGTGTTCGCCAATCAAATTCACTCGCCCGGGAGCTGCCACGACTACATCGGGAGCGGCACCAAACTTGGCTTGAAACTGAGAGGTTACTTCTTCGACGAGATTGTCAATCGATGGGTCTGGCATGGGAAGCAGCGCATTCCTAAAGGATGGTTTCTAGTGGTAGACTTCCATTGTGTGCTAGGCCGAAAATTTTACTAGCGCATATTTCTTTTTTCCGCTTCGCAAAACGATGACCGTTTCGCTGGCAAGGTCAGCACGAGTCAACGATCGGTCAACTGATTCGACGCGATGGTTATTGATATATCCACCACCGCCATCGACAGTCCTCCGCGCTTCTCCTTTACTTTTGGCGAGTCCCGCTTCTACTAAGGCGTCGACGATTCCAATTCCACCTTCTAGCCGAGCAGCCTCTAAGGTGACGCTGGGCACATCGGCAAAGATCTGCTGAAGTTCGGCATCGGAAAGGTTCTCGATTTCGGCTCCGAACAATATCGCTGTTGCTTGTAGCGCTTTGTCCAAACCAGCTTGGCCATGGATCAGCTTGGTCAGAGATTCGGCCAGCTTTTTCTGGCTGGCACGTTCATGAGGTGCTGCCGCGCGGGCGTCGTCGAGTGCTTTGATTTCTTCCTCGGACAGTTCCGTCAGAAAACGTAGACACATTCCCACGTCTTCGTCGTCAACACGAATCCAGTATTGGTAGAACTCGTACGGACTGGTTCTCTCAGCCGACAGCCAAATCGCGCCAGACTCCGTTTTACCCATTTTGGCACCGTCCGACTTCGTCAGCAGCGGACAAGTGATGCCGTAAAGTTGCTTTGACAACATCCGGCGGCCAAGGTCGATTCCTGCGGTCACGTTGCCCCATTGGTCGCTACCGCCGATTTGCAATTCGCAATCGTATTTTTCGTTCAAGTGAACAAAATCGTACGCTTGCAACAGCATGTAACTGAACTCGGTGTAACTTAAACCCGCATCGCTGCCCAAGCGCGTTTTCACGCTGTCTTTTCCCATCATCACACTGACGGGGAAATTCTTCCCGACGTCTCGCAGAAACGCAGTGTAGGAAAATTCTTTCATCCAGTCGTTGTTGTTGACTAGCACCGCCGAAGTATCGGCCGATTCAAAATCCAATATCTGACGCATCTGAGCTTCAATGCCGGTGATGTTTGCTTGAAGCTGCTCTTCAGAGAGCAGATTTCTTTCGGCACTTTTCCCACTAGGATCGCCAATCATGCCAGTCGCTCCGCCGACGATTGCGATCGGACGATGCCCCGCTTTTTGAAAGCGTCGGAGCATCATCAACGGCAGCAGACTACCCACGTGCAAACTGTCGGCGGTCGGATCGAAACCGGCGTAGACGGTTCTCATTCCCGAGTTGAGCCAATCCTGCAGGGTGTCGTCGGCGGTGGTTTGGTGAATCAGGCCACGCCATTGGAGTTCAGAAAAAATGTCGCTCATGAAATTTTGGTTTGCTTTGATGGTGATGCTTGGGAGACCGCGTTAGAATCGTTTCCTCGTGAGCCAACAGAATAGCAGTTTTAGCAGTTTTTTTCAGCGGGGGAGGAGCACAAGATGACAGCAGCATTGCCCGCCGAAAAATCATCTTCCTTGTCCGGGCTGATGTTTTGCTCGCCTTGGATAGTGGGCGTGGTACTGCTGTTTGCTTGGCCATTCGCCGCCTCGCTGTACTGGAGTTTCTGCAAGTTTGACATAATTAACCCGCCTGAGTTCGTTGGTTTGCAAAATTATTCGCGCATTGCTGAAGAAGTCGCCAATGGACGCGGGGCCGGCCGAGCAATCCTGAACACGCTGTACTACAGTTTGTTGTCGGTGCCCCTTTCGGTCGTGCTGGGTGTGAGCCTAGCAGTGCTGTTGTCGGCGAAAGTCAAGGGCCAAGCTTTGTTTCGGACGCTCGTGTTTCTGCCGTCGATCATTCCGATCGTCGCCAGCAGTATTCTTTGGGTGTGGATGTTGGATGCTGATTCAGGACTCGTCAATACATTGCTAGGCTGGATCGGGATACCGTCGCAGAATTGGCTCAATCAAGCACGTTCTGCGGTCAGCATCGAAGGCGCCGCTCAGATCGGTGCTTGGTTCTCAGGAGGCCGGTTGCTGTTGTTTGGTAGTAAAGACGCGCTTGTGTTGATGACGCTCTGGGGTGTGGGGAACTTTGTCGTCATCTATCTCGCAGCGATCGGCGACATTCCTAGCACACTTTACGAGGCAGCAGAAATTGACGGCGCCGGTTGGGGCAGGAAATTCTTTCACGTCACCGTCCCAATGCTCTCGCCGGTGATTTTTTTCAATCTAGTCATGGGCATGATTCGCAGTGTCCAGAACTTTACCAACATCTACATTTTGAGCGAAGGGACCGGGCAGCCGGGTGATTCACTGACGACAATCTCATTGAAGTTATTCCTGTCAGCATTTGCCGATTTCGAAATGGGCTACGCCAGCGCGATCGCGTGGATTTTATTCGTAGGACTTGTGATCGCGACGTTATTGTTGGCCCGGTTGTCAAAGAATTGGGTGCACTACCGTGGAATGTAAATACTCCATTACAAACCACAGTCGCCTTTCGCTCCGCGAAAGTGTGTTTTTTGCGCTACTTACGCGGAGCGAAGGGCGACTGTGCGCGACATCGAAACTAGTGCTTCAAATTTGTAGTCTAGTTGTTGTTTGCTTTGTGATGTCAGGTTGCGGGAGTCCTGCATCCACACCCGCGACATTGCCCACCGGCACCGAGGAAGTAATCTTCTGGCATTTCTGGGGAGGCAAGGATTCAGCGGTTGTCGAATCAATCGTCGACCAATTCAATAGCAGCCAAGAGCAATACCGAGTGCGCTCAATCGCGATGCCGGGAAATAATCTCCAAGCTAAATTGTTTCTCGCCGTTGCCGGGGGAGACCCGCCAGATTTGGTTAATCAAGACGATCCAGTATTGGCAGACTGGGCGCGGCGAGGCGTGATCTC
>CAZDBE010000183.1:0-11227 GCA_964503675.1 uncultured Pirellulaceae bacterium
CGAAAAGTCGTTTTGGACTTTGTTCGGCAGGAATCGCTCGGCCAACCCGATTGAAAGACAGCGTTTGAGCGGCGCGTGGTGTCCCTGTTCCGCCGTCGGTCGACATCACCAGTGATGAAAAACGCGTTTGATCACCGATATGCTCAGCGTAGACTTGGTCGAGTGAAATGCTGTTCTTGTAAGCGCCTTCACGACGGATTTTCGCAGCCGTTAGAAACTGGTCGGCATTGCGATGGCCGTGGACCTTGCGTGCTTCAGGGTGCGAAAATCCGGAAAGTACTGTCAGCTCTTTTCGCAGTGACTCAAATACATCCGTACACTTGGTGAACGTGAAGTTCGATTCGCTTCCGTGGGGAAACCATGACCAATCTTGATAGGCCGGATCTTCCGGTAGCGGCATCGGAACGCCGTCTGGAAAATAAATGCAAGCCAGCCGCTTTGGGTTGGTCTGTTGATTAGGACGAGTATCAAGTGTAGCCAACAGCGGTGTTCCTGAAGCCAGCAACGGCAGCGCTAAGGCCATTCCCGACCCTCGAAGGAACCGGCGGCGATCGAGTTGGTTCAAGTTCAATGCCATCTGTCGCGATCCTTTTGAAATCGAAAATTCACTTGCGTGGTTGATGCGTTTATTGCGGGGCTTGCGCGTCTTCTTAACTATATTCGTCTATGATTCGCGTGTGGCCACAATGTTTCTTACTTTGCCTGAAAAAGCGGGCTTTTCACGAGGGAAAATACTAAGGATCTGAGGCCACTGCCTGATTCCTTCACCTGCTGCGCGATGTCGTTGATCTGAACGCGGTCTCCAAAATCAAGCTGCCGGCCTAAAGCGAATGAAGCCATCTTCTCAACCGTGGCCCGCACGAATTGATCTTGGCGATCTTCCGCTAAGTGTCTTTTAAGTCCCTTGATTCCGTCGAGACTTACCTTGTTAGGCAGTTCACTGGTGGCGTCGACTGCTTTTTCATCAATCTTATCGCGCCAGCGTCCCATCGCATCATAATTTTCAAGCGCTATACCCCAAGGATCTATTTTCTGATGACACGATAGGCAAGCGGGATGATTGCGATGGTCCTCGATGCGCTCTTTGAGCGTCATCTTTGCGATTGCCGGATCGGAAAGATCGATTTCAGGTACTGCCGGAGGAGCTGGAGGCGGGGGATCATTGAGCAAGTTCGTCAGCAGCCAAACACCGCGTTTCACCGGATGAGAATCCTCGCCATCAGAATTCATGGTTAGTAAACCGGCCTGTGTCAACAAGCCACTTCGATTCACATCCGCCGGCACTGAAACACGACGAAAATGATTTCCCCAAACATCAGGGATTCCATAATGTTTGCCAAGACGTTCGTTGATCACCAAGTAATCGGAGTCGAGAAACTCAACGATGCTTGAGTCATTTTTAAGCATATCGGTAAACAGTGCGACAGGTTCCATCTTCATTGACTCAAGCAATGCAGCATCAAGGCCATCGCTACCTTTGGTTGGGCTTAGGTATTCCAACGGCCGCATCTTAAGCCACTGCTGGACAAAGTGCTTGTTGAAACGAGCGGTTTTCGGATCGACCAACATGCGCTCGACCTGCTGTTGCAAAACGTTTTGCTCGTTCAAGCGGCCTGCAGAGGCGAGTCCGAGCAAGGTTTCGTCTGGAAGACTGCACCATAGAAACAGGGAGAGGCGAGTCGCAAGTTCGTTGTCAGTTAGACGATCTTTGGATTGAGTGATTGTCTGCTCGCCGGGCAGCACGTAAAGGAACTTGGGTGAGGTGAGGATCGTCGCAAGGACTTCGTTCATGGCCTCTTGGAAATCAGCGCTGGTTCTTCGTAGTTGCTCAAATAGTTTTAGCTTGCGATCGACGTCGCGTGACGTCTGTGAACCTCGCCAAGCTCGAGACATGAACGCCGCAATGATCTCTTGTGCGTAAACGTTTTCGTCTTTCGGTTTTTCGCTTTCGACATACAGATTCTTGTGTGCTTCTGGTGGCCACTGCTTGTAAATCGGAGCGCTGACTTCAACATGGTCAATTACCACCGCAGGAATCTGTCCTTTGAGTCTCACTGAGTTGTTGGAGAAACTGATGTACTCCGACGGGTTAGGTTGATCTCCCAGTTCCATCTCGCCGCGATAGGTATTGCGATGTTCAATCTCTCCCAGCGGAATGTCCCACTGGTAGATCTCTGGTTGCCCAAACGAGGCCTCGATCGGCACGTCTTGTTGGCTGAACCGTTTGACGGACGCGCCTTGATCGGTCGCTCGAAATCCGAACGAGAGCTGTAGGCTTGGGATGCGCTGTGTTGCACCTTCTGCGCGTGAAGCTCGAATTCGAACGCGCATCGTTCCTTCGTTTGGTAACTGATCCCCAAGATCCACAATCAAGTCCTGTCGGCGCCCGGGTAGCACCACAGCGAAGTGTGATCCCAATTCCGGCATCGGTTGATAACTGTCACTGTGTTGGAACGCGTACTGGGCCTTGCGATAGTCCCAATCGATTTTTGCTCTTTGCCCTGTTTCGTGTTCTAGGTAATGCGAACGTTGGAAAGAAGCTTGAAATTGTTTGTTGAGTTTTTCGAGATCTTTGGCAAGTTTCTCAGGATCGTCTTTGCGCTTTTTCTTAGTCGATTCGATTTCTTTCTCTTGCAGTTCTCTTTTGCGGTCAAAGGCATCCTTTATAGAGATCGACCAATGCACGACCGGTGGTTGTTCCCCACGCACGGTGACTCGTTGTAGGGCCTTCAGCGCAAGGGCCTGATAGGTTTCGACTTGTTTGGCGGACATCCGCAGCGAATGGGCGTTGTTCTCAAACCCATCTTCCTCGCTGGTTTCCGAAGGAAGGTCACTTGAGAACGTCCACGGAACACCGAGTAAATCCTGAAGCGCGTAGTTGTACTCGTATTTTGTTAGCCGCCGAAACGATGAGCGGCTGCCGCCATTATTGCGCCGTTTCTCTGCAGCCTGAATCTCGCCGGCTAGCCAGTCTACGACCAGCGTTCTGTTTTCGTCAGACAGATCGTCAGGATCCGGCGGCATCTCACCCTTACTTATTACCGAGTACACCTCGAGCCACCAGACGATGTCCGCCCCTCTCACCAAGTTGGGGTCAAGTCTGTCTACTCGAAAGTTACCCTCGACATCATCACCACTATGGCAATCGAAACAGGCTTGTTGGAGAATTGGTTTGATCGATTTTTCGTACTGCGAAAGATCTCGGTCGGTGGCGGTTGGTTTGCTGGCGAAGGTGTTTGCAACCTTCGTTGCCGCTGGCTGATTCTGCGCATCGGCGGGGCGAGGCGTCTGCAAGCAGATCACCAATGTCGGAAGAATGAGAAAGAATCGAGTTAGTGGCATTGGCGAGGTCGAAGGTCCGATTCAAGAAGAAATATGTAGCGACTTCTAAGCAAAATAAATTGACACCAATTGTAACCCGAAGCAACCTCGAAAGTTCTTCAGCTCCCTCGAGTATCTCTTTGAAACCACATGTCAAAATCGATTGGCTCGTTCACTGGGGGAGTCAGTTGATTTCCAATGAGGTAAGGTTGTGAGAAGTGACACCCGCGCAAAAAATTGCTGGATGAGGATCCATCTTAGGTGATGGAACTTGACGATTACGCGACTTCACAGCAGCATGCGGCAACAAAGATCTTTGATAAACACGTTGGAGATAAGTGAATCGACACGTTTTATTGGGAAAACGGGGGCCGCCGAAGCTGAAGAGGGTGATCTGCTTACCTTTTTCTCAGATCATGGCCACTTCGTTCCAAGAGCGTTGAGTTTTATTCCTATAATATGACATCTCATTCCCTCCCGCAGATCTCAAGGCGACCTACGATGTCTAATCATCAATTGAATTCGTTGATCCAGTTGCCGATAACTTTTTTGACTTGGGTGACACCTTTAGTCCTTGTTGTCGCAATGGTGGGCTCTGCAAATGGGCAACTGCCTTTTCAAGGTGTAAATTTGTCTGGGGCTGAATTTGGATCTCAAAATCTACCCGGCACTTACAACGGTATTGGGCCCGGTCCTTACGATTATATTTATCCACCTGATGGCGAGGTGGATTACTTTATAGGCAAAGGAATGAACACCTTTCGCTTACCCTTTCGGTGGGAACGTCTTCAACGCTCTCTCAATGGAAACCTAGATGCTGACGAACTTGATAGGATGAATGGCTTCGTCAGCTATACGACCGGACAAGGGGCGCATGTCATTCTTGATCCTCACAATTTCGCGCAGTACGTCATCAACGGAAATGTAAATGCAATTGGGGGCGGCACCGTCACTAGCAGTCACCTCGCCGACCTTTGGGGAAAAGTTGCAACCGAGTTTAAAGACAACCCGAACGTAATTTTCGGCCTGATGAATGAACCGGTTGGTGCGAATCAACCAAACGGCATATCGACAGAGGATTGGTTGGACGCGGCAAATGCGTCGATTGCCGCCATTCGCGCTGCTGGCGCAGACAACCTTATCTTGGTTCCCGGCAATGGTTTTTCAGGAGCATTTTCGTGGGAGCTAAATTTCTACGGAACACCCAACGCAGATGTTATGCTCAACGTTGTCGATGCGGCTGATAATTTCGCTTTCGAAGTTCACCAGTACCTCGATGGAAATTCTTCAGGTCAAAGTGCTTCGATCGCCTATCAGGGAATTGGCCGTGACCGATTGATCGATTTTACGCAGTGGCTCAAGACGAATGGATATCGTGGTTTCTTGGGTGAGTTCGGCGCTGCGAATTCGACGATTGGCGATGCCGCCAATCAGATCGGTGACGAAACGATTAATCTTATGCTTGACTATGTCGATGCCAACGACGACGTATGGATTGGCTGGACTTGGTGGGGCGGCGGTCCTTGGTGGAGTGACAGTTACCTTTTCGCGATCGATCCTTTGTCTAATGGCGAGGACCAGCCGTCCATTGGATTACTCGAACCTCGACTTGCGGGCATTCTCCTTTTGGGAGACTGCAACTTAGACGGTGTGGTGGACTTTTCGGATATCCCTTCGATGATCGAGTTACTGCAATCAGGAGTTTATCTTGCACAAGCGGATTGTGACAAAAACGATGTCGTAGACTTTTCGGATATCACTCCGTTTATAATGATCCTCATTGCAGGCTAAACCATACAGCGTTCGAAGTTCATTTTTGGGAGAACACGATGATGTTTCAGATATTAGTTCCCATTATCATGGCACACTTACTCTGCTTCCAAACAGATATAATCGATGCTCAGGGATTGGCGAAGTTTCAAAAGGAACTCTCCAGACGAGTCAAAAGAGATCAAGGCGTGAGAATAGCGCTAATCAAGCATCGAAAACGCTTGAGAAAGAAGAAGACCCCTCAGAAACCCATGAGCGAGGACAAAGAACTCAAACGTTTAGAAAAGCGGGCTTCGGATGTTGATGACGAGAATTTAGCTTGGCTCAAAAAGCTAATCGAGAATCATGGATTCCCTAAGAGTTCGGAAATCGGCGAAAAATCTGCCGACGAATTCTATCTCTTGGTAGTTCATGCCGACCGAGATCGCGAGTTTCAAAAGGAATGTTTGGAACACATGAAGGAGATGCCCACGCAATGGCCTAAAGGCTACATTAGCGCGCTGGAAAGGCGCTCCAGCTTTCCATCTAGTCGGTTATGGAACAAGAGAATTGAATCGAAGAAAGCCAAACCGAAAAAAATTGAATCAAAAGTAACAGTTGAACCTAATGAACGGCAATTAGTTCAAGAACCGATTCAAGAAAAGAAACAATAGAGCTAACGTCAACTTAAGACCGCAAGTCGAAAATCCTTCGCTTCACTGTTCTAACGCTCGTCTTCGGCGACGACGACTAGGGCGTCATTCGCCTGCAGTTGAAATACTGTATCCTTGATGGGGATCAGGTCGATACCGTAGTTCTGGTCTGCGTTGGAAGATTTTTCACCAATTTTGATCCCGATGCAGACCTCGCCGTCACGCTTTTGTGCCAGCCCCATCAGATCTGCAAACGTCACCGTTTGAGGGAAGCTGTCAAAATACAAATCGGCTGGTTTGACGTAAATCTCCGATCCATCCTCTTCAAAGAGATCATCGTAAACAAGCTGAATGTCTGGCTCCTCACTTATCTGGGCGAACAGCATCGATACCAGTCGGTTGGAAATGATAAAGTCGTTCACACCGGCTTGATGAACAAGTTCTTGGTTGTTGGAATCCAAAACTTCTGTCACTACTTTCGTGGTCACTTTTTTACCATCGGCGACAAGCGCCTTTCGCATGCCGCGAAGTAGCAAGAGAACGACGATCGTTTCCGAATCGATCCGCTCGGCGTCGATGTCGCTGCCTAGATTTTGCGGCAAGATAATGATGTCGTCAAAATCGAAAGGATTGAGCGTCGCCAGTTCCGCACCGTCGAACGGGTTGAGCTCGGTCAGTCCAATCGAGAGTGACTTACACTCCTCGTTCAGTTCCTCGATCTCTCGGCGATTCTGTTGGGATGGCTCGTGGAGAGCGATCGTCACCTCGGAACCATCGAGCACGTACTCGGCGTGCTCGGAAATGATCGTTGGTGCTTTGCCACTCCAGCCTAGCATCAACATCCGTTCTTTCTTTGGTTCGCTGCGACGATTGGGGATAGGAATCGACTTGGCGGTTGCAACCGGTTCATTCAAAAATTCGATAGTAGAATCATCGTCGGCCACGATCAGGATTTCATAACCCTCTTCCAAGACGGTGCCTAGATCCGGACGGATTTCAACCGCTCCGTCGGGGCGCCGAATACCGATAGGAACGCCGTCAGGAAAATGGAACTGGACCTCAGCAAACGTTTTCCTACGCCAATCGGCCTCGTAAAAGTAAAGTTCGCAGCCGTCGAAGCTGAGCAATTCCGAGTAAACGACCGACAGGCCGGAGGTCCGTGAGGTTTGCACCATGACCTTGGCGAGGATCTCTTCGGAGTCGATCACCTTGGCGCGGCCCGGTACGACGCTCTTGACGACTTCGCGATTACGCGCGAGAAATAACTCAGTGATGATCGGGAAATCGGCCTCCGGAGCAGATGTTTCTAGCGCTAGGACGATTTTAATTCCTCGGGCATCGCTGGCTACTTGCTCTTTCATTGACGCGTTGTCGTCACAGTTGGCCAGCACGATCACGCTCTTCGCATCGGCAACGCTAACGTGTTTCAAGTTGCTAGGCGATGCTGGATTGCCGTGACGAGTGACGATGCGCGTGTTGCCTTTGTTCCTGAAATTTGCCCGCAGGTATTCGTCCATCCATGGTTTGTCCATTTCGGACATAATGACGACAACGGGATCATCTTCGGATTCGTTGGCCTCGACCAATTCACGCAGGATCTCGGTGACGCGCTGATTCCATCCGACGATCAGTGTGTGGCCAGACTCCAGTACGCGACTGTGCCCCTGTTTAAGGTCGGCGATCATGGAGTTGAGCGCCGTGGTTAGCGTCGCAATCAGCGTCGAAAAAATTACAACACCGGTCAGGCCCGCTACTATTGCCGCCGCTTTGAAGGCAAGGGGAGACTTAGAGTCTTGGTTCATGTTGCCTGGGGCCGTCAGTTCAAGAAACGCGGTCCAGATTTGCTTGAGAGTATCGCCGGCTTCAGGATAAAGGTACGCCATGCCGATTCGTAGGGTGGCGATACATGCTAAAGCGATCAGAAAAGTTAGCAGCAGTGAAAGGAACAGCGCTTGGCTGCCTTTTGCCAAGTAGTTGTCGACGGAGTAGTGAAGGGCTTCCTTAATGGACGGCTTTTTCGAATGCTTTCCAGTTGCCACAGACAGATTCCAGTTGGAAGAGTTGAACGTAAGCGGGAAACTATGTTAGCCAGCCAAAATTGGCCTGTCAAAAAACCGAAAAACGTTAGTTGTCGTCTTTTGAGTACACATTGATGCGCACGTCATCAAAGTTCACTTTGCCGGTAGCGCCAAAGAGCCCAATTCGCACGATCGCTTCGCGCGTGGCATTGGGTACGCGAACTTGTGGTTTCGTCAATTGAGTCCATGTTGTCGTTCCGGCGATTGGCCCGAGGTAGGTTGTGGAAAGGTCTTTGCGTTGAGCATTGTAGAATGTGAGGGCGGCGACAGGTATGTCATTGGGACCGTTGCCTTGGATCACATTTTCGCTGGCGATCCGTACTGAAAACGAAATTGTTGGCACCTGTCGGCCATCGATAGCAATTCCCTGCATCACATGAGCGTACTGACCGGGAACTTTGTTTTCGAACTGAGCGTAGTGGGTGCCGGAGGGAGAAAGTCCCTCCACTACCTCCATTTGTCTTTGGTAGTACCAGCCTTTAGCAAATCCACGTTCGTCGGCTCCCTCTTCAAAACTTCCGTTCAGCAGCGTTGGGTTTGCCGGATCGGGTTTGACTTTGCGATTGGCTTCGGCTTCGCCAGTCATTGGCACAAACAGCGTTGGCCTGAGGGCCTGTTGAACCATTTCTCCATCTTCTTTGACCAGCTGATATAGCGTTTGTTGATGCCGCTCGCCAATTGGGACGACGATCATGCCACCCTCCGTCAGTTGATCGACCAGTGGCTGGGGGATGTTTTCTGGGGAGCAAGTCACGATGATTTTGTCAAAGGGGGCGTGTTCCTCCCACCCGAGATAGCCATCGCCGATTTTGGTGAACACGTTCTTGTATTTTAGTTTCTTGAGTACCTTGGCGGCTCGTACACCCAGCGGTTCGACGATCTCAATCGAGTAAACTTCTTCGACCAGCGGGCTGAGGATGGCGGCTTGATATCCACTACCGGTGCCAATCTCAAGGACCTTGTCGGTGGGCTGAGGATCGAGCGTCTCAGTCATGTAGGCCACGATAAACGGCGAGGAGATCGTTTGTTTGTGACCAATTGGAACGCCAGCATCAAGATAGGATCGCATTCGCATGTTTTTTGGGACGAATTCATGGCGCCGGGTCGCTTTCATAGATTCGATGACGCGCGCGTCTTTGACGCCCGCTTTAATCACAGCCGCTTCGACCATTTCGTGACGGGCTATTTCCCATTTGCGATCTACCGATTGAAACGCCCAGCAGTTTGATGCGAAGGTAGCGAAATATAGCAGCAACAGGCCGCCCGAGATTAATTGAAACAACACATGGCGCGAGCCAGTTTGGAGGAGACGCATATTTGACATGTTTAATTCTCTGAACTTGCGTTGGTTATGGTTGCTGTTGTCCAATCGCCCCCGACGACGAATTAGAGTATTGTAGGCAGCGGTCGGGCAAATCAGGAAGACGAATGCGTTTAGTCCTGTGGAGATCATCCCGTTCGCACAAGTTATTACCAAGAAACGATTTTCTATGAACGAGCTTCATAAGCCCACCATTGCGTTCGTCGCTCCGTTTATCATTTTCCTATTGGTCGTTCAGTTCTATCCCAGTTTCGCTGGCGAGCAACAACTGACGAGCGATGCGATTTCTCAAAATACGATCACCTATATGATCATGCTGGTTGGGCAGATCATTGTCGCTGCGAGTCTGTTGTTGTACTTTCGGCCAATCTATCTTCGTCACTTTCCTTTGAGATTTTCATGGCTGAGCGTGTTGGTTGGCGTGGTGGGGATTGTCGTTTGGGTTGGACTGTGCCATCTGGAGATTGAAAAAACGATTATGACAGCCATCGGTTTGGGACCATCAGGGGAGTCGCGACCGGCATTCAATCCGTTCGAGCATTTGCCCAATGCGATGTGGCGGATTGCTTTTTTGGTACCCCGCTTTTTGGTGTTGGCGATGATCGTGCCGTTGGTGGAAGAACTATTTTTGCGAGGGTGGCTGGTTCGGTACGTTGAAGACCAAGACTGGGAACCCATCACGCTCTCAAAGCTTGGCTGGTGGGCGCTGATCACGCCGACGATCTACGGAGTGGCGACACATCCAACCGAGGCGATCGCCGCAATTGCGTGGTTCTCTCTTGTAACACTGTTGATGGTCCGCACAAAAAATCTATGGGACTGCGTCGTGGCTCACGCAGTGACCAATCTGCTACTGGGCGTTTATGTTATTTGGTTTGAGCAGTGGCAGTTGTGGTAGTCGATCGGCGCTGCATTGGGATCGTTGGCTGAAATTGCGGTTGCCTCGACTCCTGCCCGCGCGCATACCAAGCTGATCGCAGACCATTTAGCTCAATGGCGTTGTGATGTTGGGAGAAGACGTTGTTGGCAATCGCGGCGAGGAAGAACATCAGCATGTTTTCCATCGGAATAATCGAGACCTCGTGAAACATGCCGTTGACGACGTGGTTACTGAGAAACACCAACAGCAGCAGGCCAAATTGCTGCCTCCAGAACGGTATCGTCGGATCGGTCCATGTCAGGATTGCGACGCGCGCGAACATGGCCAACATGATCAACATCGCCCCTAGACCAACAAGCCCGACTTCAGTGAGAGTGGCCAGAAAGATGTTGTGCTGATAGTAGCCCTTGGTCGCCGACAACGGTTGCCCGGACGTAGGGTCCTGCAAATACGGGTACTTTTCTCGGGCGTACTGACCATATCCACAACCAAGCAGAGGTCGATCGGCGAACATGCGCGCGGCTACCGTCACGAACAGCGGTCGCAGCTTTGCCGAGTTCTCCATCTCAGTGACGGTGACATTTGTATCGCGTTTGAAAGACAGTAGTTTTTCACCAATGACGGGGAACAGCATAATTCCAACCAAGGCAGCCGCGACAACCATTCCGCCCTTGCTTCTCCGAGGCGCCGGCAGAAAAACGGCCAATCCTGCCGCAAAGATCAAGCCCAGCCAGACGCTACGGGTGAAGGTGGAGTAAATGCCAATGCACATCAAAACCGCAAGGCACAAAATGATCACGCGGCGTCGGTAGGAAGCATTGGGCCACCACATCCAAAGACTGGTCAGACCTACCACTTGGAAGATTCCGTTGGAAACAGGATTTAGGAATGGACCACGCCCACGTCCGAGAAATTCGGCGTAGTCCGGGTCCATAATGTATCGAGGAAAGACAAGACCGCCCAATCCGCGCGTTTCGAAAATCGCGGTGATAGACAAATAGACTCCCAATCCAACCAGTCCACCGGCAACTAATTTTAGATTGGCATCGTTGAAACGTGAGTTTCGCATCACGAAATAAAGTGCCAGTGGCATCAAGTTAAAGAACAACAGCCGAGACGCAGGCAGGTTTTTCAAAAACGTATAGTCATGGGTGATCGTGCTGAGAAAAATAACGGCTGTCAGGATCAGTACACTGATGTCGACTCGATTGAAAACGAATATCGT
>CAZDBE010000184.1:0-8367 GCA_964503675.1 uncultured Pirellulaceae bacterium
CCGTCAAACCGGCAGCCTCTGCGTCAGGCACCTCGACGGACACGGTATCCACCACGCCGCCCAGCATTACCGCGACCACGGCGTGCCCCGCTTCATGCCAAGCTGTGATTTCGTCCATGTTGGATTTCCGATGATGTGTTACACCGACTTTGCCAAGCATAAATCAGCGCAAAAATTTAGGGCCGCATAAAGCGACCCTTTCTCGTTGTTTCGATTTGAAAACCTAGCCTAGCCTACTTCTTCTTTTTGGCTTTTTTCTTCTTAGAGACTTTCTTCTTGGCTTTCTTTTTCTTCTTCTTGGCTACCTTCTTTTTAGCCTTCTTTTTCTTCTTCTTGGCTACCTTCTTTTTAGCCTTCTTTTTCTTCTTCTTAGCAACTTTTTTCTTCTTCTTTTTGGCCACAGGACGTCCTCCGTAATTAGACCTTTTGGGAGAGAGAGCCCATTAAAACTTTTGACAACAAAGTTAAAAGCTCACTCACCACTCGAAGTAAAAACCATTTCAACATGGTTCAAAACAACAACCTGCAATCACAACCAACATTGGTTGTACGCGAAAAACTTTCGCAACAGATTGATAACAAACATTGTTTTAGAGAACCGCGAGATCTTTTCAATGTTGTTTTGACCCATTTAAAGAATTTTTTTCCAGCGACCTAGTCTGCCAAACCTCTCTTCTATCGATTCACTTGATCACTTTAGAAAAAACCCCGCAGCAGGCGACAGAAATCAACTGCATCAACATGTAAACGTTTTTTTTGCAATTGATAAACCGCTAAAGGAATAGCTTTCTGTCACAAAACGAGATTTTTCTACGCGATACAACATTGGCAACGATGTTCTACAGCAACCTATTATAAAAAAGTGCCGGAAGACAAATAAGATGCAGGGTATTTCACAGGTCTTTTATCGACGTTTTGTCAACAAACGTGCAACCAAGAGAAGGATTGAACGTGGGCCGGTGGCGCAAACGTTGTGGCGATGCGGTATTGATGACAAATCTTCCGCGACTGAGTCGCGTTATTGCAATTGAAGAGTCGTAAAGACAAAAAAGTGTACTTTCAAAGATGCCTTTTTTTTCGTGCAACCAAAAAGAATCAAAACTTGATCGCAACTGCAATGCAAAAAACACGCTCATGTTTGAACATGAAAATTCATTGCAATTTTTCTAAAAAAAATGTGCTACGAAGAGGAAAGTTGATCATTGTTCGAAGTGCAAATCTAAAAAACGGTGCATAGTTTCGCAAACATCTGACTACCAACGTCTTCCTGCGCCGGGATTGAGTTGCTGAAAATTTTGATAGGCGAGATAGAAACAGAAAAATGCCATCAGCGTACTTTGGGATTTCAGGCACAACATACCGCAAACGACTGCCGCTGCGATCGACAGCATTAGGCTTTTCCGCACACCGTCCCACTGGTCAAAGATTTCAAAAGTTGATTGGGAAATTCGACCGCCGTCTAATGGAATAATCGGCAACAAGTTCAACAAATTTAGAAGGACATTGACAAGGATGAACCCGTTAATCAGGGCCATCAACAGTTCATACTTCAGGAACTCGGGAGTGTTTTGGTAGAAGAAAGGGACAAATCCCAACATCCGCCCCTGCGGTAAGTGACCGACGATCAATGTCCCAAACGCGATGCAGACGATGGCCAAAAGAAATCCCGCGACGGGCCCCGCCAAAGAAATAATGATGCTCTTCTGGTGAGTCAGCGACACCCGACGCCCGACCGAGTCTGGAATCGCCATTCCACCCATTGCATACAACACGATTCTTGACCCCATGCCGTACCGCCGATGCGCCAAGCTGTGACCAATTTCGTGGATCAGTATCGAGACAAAGAAAACCAGCATGCCCATCAACACGCCAACTCCCGTGTTGACTCCCGCTGAACGGACAATGTTGTTTCCAATAAATAGACACACCAAAAAGAAAAATGGATGCGTCCGAACGTGGAAGCCCAGAAAATTGAAATTTAGATCGTATTCGGTTCTACCGGGTTCACTAAGAAACACGCCGCTGCCCTCGGGTAAAGTTCGTCAATAGCATAGAAAGCTAGAGAGTATCTTACCGCTTTGTGACTTGCCCTCCAACCGAAGTGAATTGCACCACAGCGACAGCAATCACGCCTCCGCTTCGCCCGAAGTGAACTGACCTACAGCGGCAACAATGACGCCTCCGCTTGGACTTTTCCATCAACGTGGGTCACTATATCGTCGCGCGTTTCGAAAACCATATCTGGCCCCGCACTTCTAACGACCCCATGGTCCTTCTTTAGGTCAAATCGTAACTCTTCGCCCCAAGGGTCTTTGTGTTTGATGACAAGCATATTGGAATCGATCACCGATGGCAAAAAACCATCATGACTTCGCTTGTACTGTTCCAGTTCCGCGATCGCCGACGCGACAAGTTTTTGTGCAGACCTACGTTGTTGGGCAACTTCAGAAGCCATCTTCCTTGCCTCAATGCGATGCCGACGCTGATGATTAGAACGCGTCACTGATTCAACGATGATTCCTGCCAATGCGATTCCCACAATCGAGATGACGACCCCCGCCACAGCCGCTTTGCGAGGCCCTTTCTTACGTCGCATACCGTTGAGGCTAACCAGTAACGACAACGGTGATAAAAAACCGGCGGACGTCAGGCTTAGCAACGACAGCCACAGCCCGTGGAAGCCCCACCAATTAAACTTCTTCCGAGGTCGCTCGAACCCGATATAGATCGGTGGGCCAGTTGGTTTTGCATGCCGTTGGTTGAAAGGGATATGAAAAGCCATCAGTCCGTACTCCTGAAATTTATCTGATGTTAGGCGCTCTATATGTCTCGATAGCGTGTGTTCGCTCAGCATTGAGGTTGCTTGGAACCGTTTTTAAAAAATTTCAGAAAAACCACAGCCCAAAATCAGATGCAAGCTGGGTTGCGATTGGCTATAGTTGACGAGCCTCCCTCAATAAACGCTGGTCAAATTGTCTCGGCAACCTTGCACTGTATGAACACAACCTCTGAAAGCCTACTATTCCGCCTCCAATCTCCCGGGGAGAGCGTCGACCAGAAAGCATGGGAGCAATTTGTTGGCCTCTATACGCCCCTAGTGTTCCACTGGGGCCGCAAGGTCGGTCTGGGACAGCAAGACGCAGAAAATTTAGTCCAAGATGTCGTCACGACTGTTTTTCGGAAACTTCCCGATTTTCAATACGACAAATCAAAAAGCTTTCGTGGTTGGCTGAGAACGGTGACGCTCAATACGTTTCGGACAACGGCGCGTAAAAAGTCCTCCAAAGTTAAAACGGCTACGGCTTCCGTTTTAGAAGGGCTCGCATCTTTCGAAGAAGCCGAATCGACTTGGGATATCGACTACGCCCGGATGCTGGTCAGCCACACGATGGAAGGAATGAAGTCCGATTTCGCACCTGCCACTTGGAAAGCCCTAGAGCTTGTTTTCTCAGAAGCAACGCCCGTTGACGTGGCGGCGACGAAAACCGGTGTCAGTCCATGGACGATCTATTCGGCAAAAGCTCGTCTGATGAAACGCCTGCGCGAGCAGCTGGATGGACTACTGTAGGCCGACCCCGATTTTTTTCAGAAAAAAACCTGCAAACGACACAATTCTTCAGCCTCAAGCGCGTAGTCTTTCCTGCGAAGCAACACTTTGGGTGTTCGAGCATCTAATATGTATGCCGGAGGTAGAACGAAACAATGAGTGCAACTCAGAAGACAAAAGATGCCGATTGCCCCCATTCGAGCGTGCTGCTTGACTACATTCTGGGCCGTCTGAATCCTCCGGTGCTCGACGAGTGCGAGGCACATATTGCGGATTGCGATCAGTGCCACGAGACACTCCGATCGCTCGATCCGAGCGACACGCTATCTGAAAAAGTGGCTGAAGTTATCTCAAGCTATGAAGGTTCTGATCTGGAAAGGGCTACAGAAACTCCCGACGAGAGCCAGCATCGAATCGGCCGGCTGATCGGGCGTCTGACATCACGCGAATTTGTGCTGGCCAACGGAGCGCAAAACTTGAGCCGGCACGGCATGACGCCTGCCGAGTCGGAACTCTTAGCCGATCGAGCGGCCGAAGTGCTCCGTTATGTAAAAGAGGAAACGTCGGACACCGAAGGTGCGTTGGGAAGACTGGGCGACTATCGACTGCTGCATCTGATCGGCGCGGGTAGCACCGGCGTAGTCTTTCAAGCACAAGACATTTCATTAGATCGGTTGGTGGCACTCAAAGTCCTACGCCCGTCCTTGGGCGAGTTGGCTCGGCAACGTTTCTTGGCCGAAGCGCGATCGGCAGCTTCGATCGAACACGCCAACGTGGTGACCATCTTTCAAGTAGGACAAGTCGATCGGTTGGCGTTCATGGCGATGCAGTGGCAACCTGGCCAAACCCTCGAATCAAAATTGAGAGCCGGTGAAAGATTTGACAACGATGTAACCAGCCAAATCATCAAACAGATCGCCGCCGGGCTAGAAGCCGCTCATCAAAAACAGGTTGTGCATCGGGATATCAAACCGGCCAACATTTGGTTGTGCGAAAACAACGACGAAGTAAAAATTCTCGATTTTGGTTTGGCCCGAATCGCCGACGACGATCCCGGGCTGACCGCAACGGGAATGTTGGCTGGCACGCCGAACTTTATGTCGCCCGAACAATCGCGCGGGCTGGAGCTTGATGGCCGCAGTGATTTATTTTCGCTGGGCTGTGTGATGTATCAATTACTTACCAGCCGACTACCCTTTGGAGCGCCAACGGTTCTGGCAACACTGCAGTCGATTCAAAATGACTCACCGCTGGTCCCACAATCGATTGAACCGGCCGTTACAGATGAACTTTCCGATCTAACAATGGGACTGCTGGAGAAACAGCCCGCAAATCGCCCTCAGACGGCAACACAATTGATTGACATGCTCGAAGCGGATCGCGCGAGTTGGACAGCCCATGTCAATCGCTACGAGGCTTCACGCGCGCCTGTTGAATCCAGCGTTGGCATCGAAAGCAAATCTAATCTTAAGAGCGCAGGAGTTGCTTCATGGTCATCGCGGCTGTGGCAAGCAACCGCTCTGATGCTGATCGGCGCTGCGGCATGGTGGTGGTCACCTCAAATTGTTCGAATCGCCACCGACCAAGGCGAGGTCGTAATTGAAACGAACGATGACGCCGTCGAGATTCAGGTTTTTGAGGATGGAGAACTGATTCGCGTGGTCGATACGAAGACGCAACAAGCGTTCGACTTGAAGTCAGGCAACTACACCATCAAAGCTACCAGTAATGATTCTGCAGAAGGAACATTTGAGGTGGCGCCCAATTCTTTGGTGATGAAACGTGGCGAACAACAAATCGTTCGTGTTTCTCATTCCCCCAGCGTAGCGGACCTCCAAAAATTTAGACCAACGGGGCAGGGCTGGGCGGTTGCAAACGAAAATGTGCCGAGTGGGGTAACAGTCGCAACTTCTGAACATATTTCGGCTTCGAAGCTTTCGAAACGCGGAGACCGAGAGAAAACGCGCAACGGCGTCATAGACAAAGAGTTCAACATCAATTTTGAATTGATCAAAACGGAATACGACCAAGCGCGCATCGACGCCGTGGGAAAATGCACCCGATTCATGCGAACCGACGCGCAGAGACGTCAAATGGTCGAATTGATCCGTCCGCTGGCTCGTCAGCTTGAATCCTTACCCCTACGTTCCACGACACGGCGCGGAAACAAGAGAGTGATTCTAGGAGTGCTAAACAAGTTGCCATTTCAAATGGCGCTTGAGTTTATCGAGCACGAAATTGAACACGGAAATCAAGGCAGCTTGGACCTATGTGCTGATTGGATAGGTGGTTCGGGACTTAATTCTCAAGGTGGGAACTTAGATACTCACCTCAAGAAAATAAAGAAATGCGTTCCTGAGCTATGCAGAATGATTGCTGGGAATTACGACAACCCCGCCATCATGGGCATTCTCAACAGTTTGGCAGGTGGTTTTGGCCAAAGAGACACGGAGCGGCCTGAGATCCACAATGCAATCGTGGATGAAATAGCAAAGCAAGGCGTTCCTGCATTACTGAAGCAAAAAGTACTAACTGGAAAACCAGATTTTCACATATCCGCGAGTCCAGCAATTCAAGTGCTACTGGCCGACGACCGAGAGGTGTATCAAAAGATCGAAAGTGATCTATTTGCGAAATCAACGACGCCAACTCAGCGTCAGTCTATATTCAATGGTTTCGTTTTTCCGCGGATCCCAAAGTCCCTTTTTACGGAGCGGTGCCAGACGGTAGTGCGGTCACTAAAGCATGACCTAGAAGGCTTACCTTTCGATCATTGGCCAAAAAATGAAAAATGGTTTCGCGAAAATCTTGCGAACCATCAGAGAAGTGGTGCGGATCCAACGGTTGTCAAGAAAATCGCCGAAGCTCTTGACGAAATGTCTTTATCGCGCAAGAAGCAGCAACTAGCCTCACGTTTATCTCAGAAGGGCAGGGCGGTAACAAATGACACTGCTTCTATTAGCGGATCACCAACAGAGCCCATCTACCAAGGCAAGACGTTTTCCCAATGGTTATCAACCTTCACGCGTGACCGCGATGATCAAACTCGTCTCACAGCCCTCAGTGCTTGTGTCGCAACGGCCGAAACGGATCAGCAATACCAACAAACTGTTCCACTCTTCAAACAAATCATCCGCGCACGTGAAGCTCGCAAAATTGCGCGTCGTGAACCTATTGCGAGTCTCAAACCTAAAGATGCTTACCTGAACATAGTTGGGCACACGTTGCATACATTGCCTCCCAACAAATCGCTTAATTTCATTTCTGGCGAGATCAAAAATGGAAATCGAAAGAGCCGCGAGTTTTGTTCGGCGTGGGTGAAGGGGCAGTGGCTGGAATTCGGCGAGCGGAATCCCAGCTCAAAAGAGAGACTCCAACACTTACAGAAAGTAGAAAAGGCTGTTCCCGCGTTGTGTTCCCTTATCGCCGAAAACTTACAGGAACCGGGCGTGATTGAGGTACTAAACGCAATACTACAATCATTCGATTGGCTTGAGTCAAAGGGGAGCTATTGGAAGGCTATAAACGAAACTCGCAAGGCCATCCTTGAAAAAGTAGCAAGTCAAGGACTCCCCGCCGAACTAAAACAACAGTTGCTCAATGGCACCATCGACTTTCGAACCGATTCCTTGCCGACGATCAGAGCGCTACTAGCAAACGATGCGGAGGTTCTCGCGGGGTTTGAACGTGATTTCCTGAACTCCCAAGCCACGCCGGACCATCGTTGGAAAATCCTTCGTCATATTGACCCGACTGTTGATCGTTCTCAATCGATTCACTTATTGGAAGAGAAATGCCAAACCGTTGTCCGTTTTTTGAAAAGCGATCTCGGAAACCTACCCGTTCCAATTAACGAAAGTACAAGCGATTGGCTCGTGCGCATCTTGATAGGCTTGCAAGATGAATTGAAAGGGCAGGGCAGTGCGGAGCTGAAGGCGGAGATCGCCGCTGCACTTGCTGAAGCTCAATCGCAAGCGGGTGAAACGACATCTAAGAAAACGGACGTCGCAACTTCGACTCCAGTCGGAAAATCAAAAGTTAAACCGTTGAAGTACGGTGGAAAAACGTTTGACCAATGGTTCGAAATTGCCGCATACGATCGACTGATAGGGACGTACTCAGAGGCACTGAGAGCTTGTGGCAAAATTGCTACTGCGGAAGAAAGAATAAGGCTGGTGAAGCTCGTTCGAAAGATGTTGCGAGAAAGGCTTCAAGTGCAAAAGACGCAAATGGAACAACAATCCATATTCGTTCAGACTATTAACGAAGTACTGAACGCGTTTCCGCCAGAGCAAGTAGTCGACTTCGTAATAGAAGAAATCACCGACGGAACAAAAGACAGTCGACGAATGTGCGCTTTGTGGATTGGCAATCTCAAATGGAAAGAAGGATTGATAAGTGACTCAAACCACATCGAACAACAAAACGAACTGCGCAATCAATCCGAAAAACTGCTTACCGCCATGGCGTATTCTCTCGATCATCCGGGCGTAGAAGATTGCATGGAAAGTTTAGTCGGCCTTATGGCTACCGACAAAATCAGCCGCCCCAAGAAACAAGACATGAGCCCCATTCAGAAGCAATTTTACGAGGCTCTCGTTAACGGCACTCCTGAATTTCGCATGAGGTACTGTGGTTCGGCGATTCCATTGCTCGGCTACCATCAAGACGTGTTCGCCAGATATGCCAACGATGTGATGAATAGTCAAACAGCTCCCGCGTCCCGATTGAAGATCGTTCTCGCGATGAAAAGGTGTAAAACAGGGCCAGTTGATGACCGAGCAAAACTATTGTTAAAAATCGCCAAGGATGCGTTGGCG
>CAZDBE010000184.1:8467-11163 GCA_964503675.1 uncultured Pirellulaceae bacterium
GTACGTTCGCCAAGCTTTTCGATGACATCGCCAAATTTGAAAGTGTGACCGCCATGATCGTGACCATGCAACCCGGCGATACCCTCGGCCTTGGCTTCGCGGCAACAATCCATCATGACGTTATCACTAGCAATGAACACTCCTAGCACAATCAGATTCGCATAGGCAAATATATTCGCGCCCGAGTTGTTACCGAAGAACTTAAGCGCTGTGCCGGAACTCTTTTTCATGCGTCGGCCCATCAGATCAACCGAGTAAACCTCATCCAGCAGAAGATGGAGGAGAAAGCCAAGCACGACCGCCCAAGACTTCATCATGCGAATTTCGTGCTCCGGGGAGAGGCAAATAATGTAAGTCACCATTCCTGCTGCCACGGCGGCGGGAATGCTGTGCCACATTCCTCGGTGCTTGGTGAACTTTCGGAAAAGAGCACCGCCCACAAACCGAATCAAAACATACAAAATGACTGCCACGAATACGAGCTGTTCTGGGGTTAGTCCCAGCTCGATAAATCGAGGCATCATCAACATGGGGGCTAAAACGGCAAGGAAGTTCAGCGTCTCACGCAGCGGAATACCAAGCTTGTGATCAAGATCAGGCAGCATTCCAGCAACGCTGCAAAGTGCTCCAGCCACTAAGGCATGCCCGGCTGAAACATCAAAATAAAAATGAGCCACCGCGCCATAGCCAACTCCCAGCAAAGTGCTGGCGCTAATGTGGGTTTGAAAATTTGCCATCTTCGATTGCCTTCTTCGTGATCGAGACATCAACACTTGCCCATTGAATAAACAAAAAGGACTTTTTAAGCCAGCCCAACGTCTGGCGACCTCAGCCACAACTGCGCGAGAGCTGGCGGGGTGGAATCGCATACGGCTGCTCAAGCGACATCCGTACGAGGGCAGGGCAGGGCGGTTCGCACTTTCTCAAACATCTTGCTAGCAAAGCTTACATTCGACTGCCTCTGGCATCCGGTTGTGCGGACCGGCTAGAGATTCACTTCTTGAGTGTCCGTTTGTCCAAGCTCCCAATGGCGGCAACTAGCGTTCACTGGCAGCCAAATCAAGCTTGAGCCGATTCGCCAATTCCTTTCTAATCCGCTCCTAAACACGAAGGTAACGGATTGACCTTCGTGCACCAAAATGAATTTGCGCCGCGCTCTTACGAGCCCTCGAATGTTCATCACCTCGCCACATGCAACAAGGAAGAAATCATGTCGATCTACGACATCGTAATGCTGGTCATCTTTTTCGGTTCGGTTATCTTCGGATATCGAAAAGGGCTTGCGTGGCAGATCGCCTCTCTGGCAGCCATCGTGCTCAGTTACTTCGTGGCCGTAAATTTTCGCAATCCGGTCGCGCAATTGATCTCCGTGCAGGCGCCTTGGAACCAGTTTGCTGCAATGCTGTTGCTATTCCTTGGAACATCTTTGGTTGTGTGGACCGTGTATGCGTCGACCAGCAAATCGATCAAGAAAATGGAACTTAAGGGGTTCGACCGTCAAGCGGGCGCCGTTTTGGGTCTGTTTAAAGGCGGCATTCTGTGCATGTTAGTTACCGTCTTCGCCGTTTCACTTTTTAGCTCGACGCGCGACATGGTTCACAATTCCGCTACCGGGCATTATGTGGTCAGCGGCATTGCACAATTCTCACGATTCACGCCAAACGAGTTAGCTCAGTTTCTCAACCCACACATCGAGCAATTCAACGAAAATATTGGCGGCATCCCCGAGAAGCGTGATTTCTTTCAGCCTGCCGACCAAGGCGGTCAGTTCGAAAATGGTTTTCAGCAAAACAACCAGCAGGCAAGCGGGCAGGGCACTTTCGGTGGTTTTAGACAAAGCAGCCAGCCACAGACGCAGTTCCAAAACCCAAACACCATACAAGGCGGCAACAACTTCCAGACGCCCTTCCCTCAAAATCAGACTCGTCCGCCGGCACAAAATGGACAATATTCAAGCGCTGGATTCTCAAACAACGGCCAAACGCAGTACCAACAACCGCAGCAAAATTATCAACAGCAACCTCAGCAAAGATATCAGCAACAGAACAACGGCGGAAACATTTGGCAGCAAAATCCTAGCCAAAACCAATCAGTGCAGACAAATCAAAACGGTCAATATCAGTCCCGCCCAACGGTGACCACCGGTGCCAATGGTTGGCCGCAAATCAATACCACGATTGACACCAAAGAATTGCTTCAACGTGGTGCCTCGACCACGGCCGACATGCTTCGCCGAGCTTACGAGGCTTCCAATCAAGCTCGTTGATTTGGCGTTCCAACCGATATCGGTCGGCATCGACGGCTTGAACGATTGAAAGTCTCAATCGGAACAATCCGAACACGGCGAATTTTTTCGAAAACAAAACGACAACGAACTCTGGACATTTCAAAACGTTCTCGCAATGAACCGATCATCGGTTCCCAACTCTGATTTGAATTGCCAACATCCCGCTCGATAACCAACCCGCTTGTCGTGGATTGCTTTTTGGTTGACAAGCGACTGAGCGCGGCGCGACAAGCGTGTCGGTAGTTCAACCGCCATCGGCGTCGACAGCGTTTCAAATCGCTTTTGCAATTCCAACAGAACGCAAACAGCTGCTGCTAATTCAAGCCTCGCAAAGCAAGCGACACATCGGCATAGCAACGAACGCGATCTGGAATCATATTGGAGAAGCGGGGCACAACCACTCAAGGAA
>CAZDBE010000185.1:0-11120 GCA_964503675.1 uncultured Pirellulaceae bacterium
TTCAGGTTTCAGGTTTCAGGTTTCAGGTTTCAGGTTTCAGGTTTCAGGTTTCAGGGTTCAGGGTTCAGGGTTCAGGGTTCAGGGTTCACGAATGTCACCCTCACTTTGGGAGGGTCGGAAGCTCCGCCAACGGGGAGGCCTTCCTACTTGTACTCATTTTCATTGGGCAAAAACTGGTCAATCTCCTGCAATTCCGCGCCATCGGCATTAACTGCAAACTCTTGACCAGACTGGCGAATCAGATCGGCTATCTCCACCAATTGGTCTTGGTTGTTTGTACTTAAACTTGCGTCTGCGAAAGCGTTCAACACTGCGTCCACTTCCTCGATCTGAACCACCTGATTCAGCTTCGACAGCTTTGAAGCCGTGCGTGCGGCACGGCTGGCAACAGCCAAACCGTATCTTGATTTTTCAGTAGCTTCCGCAGTAGCGCGCGTGCTGAACTCCAAATCCGCGATCATCCCAACCACGTACATAACTCTCAGACGCTCGATCGGCGACGGAGCGTTGAATTGTCCATCGCTACGTAAAAAATTGTGCCTGACTCTTCCTTGTGACCATCGCACTAGCTCAAAATCATCGCTGCCTGCCTTGTGTCCGCCAACATTGACCAACTTCTCATTGGGAACGGTGTGACAGTGGAAGCAACTGCTGGCGATCAAGTAGAGATCTCGGGTATTTCTCATTCCCCACGCAGTGCTGTTCGCCAATCGTTCATCACGATGCTCTTCGGTCTCACTCTCCTTGGTAGCGGCGTTGCCACCGTAATCGTTGTGCCCTTCAATCCAATCAGCTGCCGCGCCGTGGCACGATTCGCAGGAGATTCCAGAAACAGGTTTTAGCTTGTCACCTTTTGTCTGTAGCGTGAAATGACAGTTGATGCAAACGTCACTGCGTTTGACCGAACGCAGCCCCATCTTCTGACAGATCTCACTGGCGCGCGGGTCACGGCTTAGCTCGTCAAAGGTCTGATGATGAGGCGTTTGTTTCCACACACCAACCTCGCTCGCGTGGCACTTCGCGCACGATTCCCATGTAAGTACTTTGTCCGGATCGCATTGCGGCGGCTGAGCCAATGCGGAGCCAGAGCGTATTAACGCTAGGAAAAACAAGCTGCCGAAAAACGCAACGCCGAACGCAGGGCAGGGCAGGGCGATCCAGTTCTCTTCTATTCGCGGGCATTTCATGACTACAGATCCAGTTCTACAGGACCGTCGGGACGTGCAACACATATCAAGCATCTGCTAGGCGAACAATCTGGCTTGTGCCCCTCGGCATACGCGACTTTGCCACTGACCAATCCCGTTTCGCAGCTGCCACAGCTACCGGCACGACAACCAGAATCAGGAAAGATTCCATTGGCCTCTGCCAGCTCTAGCAGAGAGCTCTCTTCGGTGGAGCACAACACCGTCTTGCCAGAACGAACAAACGTGACTGGATCGACCTGCGTATTGTCCAATGCAGAGGCGCCTTTCTCTTCAGCCTTCTTTGTCCCGATCGATGCGGGACCGAAAGCTTCATAGTGAATTCGGCTCATCGGCACCTGCCAGTCTATTAGACCTTGGTACAGCGACTCCATAAACGGCGGTGGGCCACACATGTAGAACTGGTAGTGGTTGTTCGGCAGCACCTGTCGCAACAAATCAATCGACACAAACCCGTGTACTTGAAATTGCTCTCCAGCGACATCTTCTGGAAGTGGACGCGAGTAGCAGTTGATCACGTGCACATTAGGCATCGCTGCAGCAATACTTTTCAGGTGCTTCTCAAAAGCATGCTCTCGGCTATGGTTGACGCCATAGAACAGAACGGCGCTACGTTGCGAACCAGTCGCCTGCATACGCTCAAGCATGCTTACCATCGGCGTGATACCAATACCGCCTGCCAACAATACCACCGGAACTTGGGACTCTTCGTCCAACCAGAACTGTCCGGCCGGCGCTTTGACTTCAATCCGGTCGCCAACACAAACCGATTGGTTGATAAACGTGCTGGCTACTCCATGGTGCACCGAGGCAGCCGCGTTGTCGTTGGCTGGCGTTTGAGCCACTAGTGCTTTGACGGAGATCCTATAACAGGGGCCATCGATTCCGTTTGCAGGATCACTTACCGCCCCAGAGGACAGTGAGTAGCACCTGACGATGGGCTTCGCTTTACCCGGCACTGGAAGTTTCAGCGTCAAGTGTTGTCCAGCGCGGAAGTGAGCAATGGGTTTTCCATCCTCCGGGACCAAATACAATGAGGTAACACTTTCGGTTTCTTTTTCTATGCGCCCAACGGTAAAGCTGCGATAGCCTGACCACGAACCATCTGCGGAGGCACTATTCTTCAGTTTGTAAGCTGAATCAACGACGCCTTCAGCAACTGAATCCGAAAGTACAACGCGCTGCTCGATGATACTATCGATCTGTTGGAGCATCAGTTTCCGGGAAAGATCCAATTGCCTGCGGTTGTGCGCAAGAATCGACAATGACTGTGCGGTCCATAGGCCTAGCTGGATCAGAACGACCGCGCATAAAGCCACGCCTAACAGAAGAAATACTGAGTAACTGGGGGCCATGATTCCTTTCAAGCTCTTTTACCGACACAAGGTACATAGTCCGTAAAACCGGACCGGTTCGGTGGCCATACATTCCGTGCAGCGTTGGTGGTTTCGTCCAAAGACTAAACCTTCCTTGAAGGATTTGGTAAGGTGCGTCACATTTGTAACCTAGACTTTCACATAATCCCTCAGTGCTATCCTAACCCGAATTCTTTGACACCCTCGATCCGACAATGTCAACGGTAACTCCCAACGATTGCTCCTCAAATTCCACGGGTAACACCCGCGCGGCGATGCACGTTGGTGTCGCCACGCTCAACTCGGTCCAGCACCAGCAGGCATCCTTTACTCAAGACAAAATCACGATCGGCACCGACTCGACTTGCGATGTCATCGTTGAGGGAGACAGCAACGTCGGTGCCTTACACTGCCAACTTACGTTCACGCATCAGCCCCTCGGCCTTGAGGTCAAGATCATCAACCTTGGCCATTCGATCGTGCTCGACAGCGGGTCGCGTTTGCATCGCAATCAACCTCACCGTGCAATACTGCCTCTCAAACTATCGATTGGCGACACTCGTTTACAACTTTTCAAAGTCGCGACAAACGCTGATGTCGATGAGTCCTTAAACTATCTCCCTCCTTTGGGCGGTTCACTTGAGAAAATGAAAGGGATCAGCGAAGTCGTTGATATTTCACCAGCCCCCTCAACGCTGGCGGCTTGGTTAGAGACCATCGGCGAGCTACAGAAATCAGTCGCCGGCAGCCATGCTTTCTTCAAAGAAGCGGCGCGGGCGATCTTTAATCCGGGCGGATTGGACGGCAGTTTTGTGCTCCTGCCTCAAGGTAACTCACAGGCTCAAGATGACTCACAAGCTCGGGCAAACGCGGAGGTCAACTGCGGTAATTCCCTAACGAATTCTGACCAGCAATGGAAAATCATCGCCAGTCACATTCCGTATTCTGATAGCTCCATTCGGTTCCGAAGTGACTTGGTGCAGCGTGCAATCGAACAAGGCGTAACGCTCTTTCATGACAGCTCACTGCTAACTTCATCTTCCGAAACAGAAGCATTCGAGACGGCAGTTGTCAGCCCGGTGATCAATCATCGTGGAGAAGTGATCGCTGTCGTCTATGGGTTTCGGGGCCAGCGCCTCACTAACAATCGGATTGGCGCCCGCACGCTTGAAGCGCAGTTTGTTCAACTGATTGCCAGTTCAATTCTCTCGGCGATGACGCGTCTGGAAAAAGAAGCTGAAGCAACACGCTCGCGTGTGCTCCTTGAGCAAGCATTCTCGCCAAAGGTTGTTCGGCATTTAGAAGTTGATCCGCATATCCTCGAGGGCCGCACCACTGATGTCACTGTGCTGTTCGTCGACTTGCGAAACTTTTCTGCGATTAGTGATCATGTCGGGCCCAAAGTCACCTACCAATTGCTGACTGACGTCATGGATCGTTTCTCCGATATCGTTGCCCGTCACGACGGTGTCATCATTGACTACTTCGGCGACGGTCTATCCGCATTTTGGAACGCCCCGATTGAGCAGCCCAACCATGCACTGCTCGCATGCCAGGCTGCTGAAGACCTGCTTGCGTGTCTTCCAGAGCTGAATGAAATTTGGGCACACTGCCTTCAGCAACGTTTACGAGTCGGAGTAGGCATTCACACTGGCGTTGCCCAAGTCGGTAATTCAGGAAGTACAAGCCGTTTGAAATATGGTCCCAGTGGATCGACCGTCAACATTGCCAGCCGCTTAGAAGCAGCAACCAAAGGCATTGGATTGCCAACTCTTGTTTCGGAAGCGGTGGCCGATCAAGTCAAGGAGTTTTACCTTGGCAGAAGAGTCTGTCAGACGGTGCTTTCGGGCATCAGTACTCCCATGAATGTTTATGAGTTGTTTCCGCGTCCCGTATCAGCCGGCATGATCGAGCACCTAGAGAGGTATGATCGCTGCTTAGACTTGTACGAAGAGAATAAATTCCTCGACGCCATTACGCAGTTGGTTGAATTGAACCTTGAGATGCCAGATCAAGTATCAGAGTACTTGATGGAACAAGCAATGAACAAAAACAAGCACAAGGTCGATCGAAGAAAGAAGTCCGACCCAAAGTCGTCTGTCACTGCGTTGACCAAAAACTAGAATCGCCGAAGAAAGCACCGGCACAATGACTCGCTTTCCACTTTTCAATGGCATCCACTCACGGGCCATTGGCTTTCAACGCTTTCGTTGTTTTCAAGCGATTCGAAACCGTGATTCTGCTGAAACGCGCCACAACGAACGGCGAATGAAAAAGATCCACAATACTCGTGTAAAGTATTCGAATTTAATGAGCGTGCAACGACAGTTGTGGCTCTTCTGAGCATCGAATACTTTTGGCTACGCGAACGCAATTTCGACCCGATCGCTTTGCCTCGTACAGGCAACCATCAGCTTCATCGATTGCGTCTTTCAACTCGTCATCAACAGAAACTTCGCACACGCCAAAGCTACAGGTAACACCCAAGTCGGTCTCAAACTTTGAGCGAAGACGTTCAGCCAACTCAGCTGCCTGAGAATCATCGCTGCCATTGCAGAGAACTAAAAATTCTTCTCCGCCCCAGCGAGCCAATGTTTCGGAATCGCCGATCGTTTCTGTGGCAGCATTCGCAATATTGACCAAGACTTCATCGCCGTAGGCATGCCCTTTGGTATCGTTGATTGCTTTGAAATTATCGACGTCAAAAATGATGACGCTTAACTTCTGCTGGTGTTCCCGTAATCCTTCTAACGCAACGGTGGCAGGCTCACGCATCCCCCGTCGATTCAACAACTTCGTCAATGGGTCCATTCGACTGGCAGCCGCCAGTTCCTTTGTTTGAATATTTAATGATGCATTTTCATGAGCCAGCTGTTGTTGAGTCTGTTTTGCACTTTCTAAGTTTTGTCGTTGACCGACCAAAACAAACACCAGTAATGCGATACCGGTTCCTGCCCAAAACAAGACAACAGCTTTTAAAAATGTTGTCTGGGGAATGTAGTCTCCATGAAATGTGATCGATTCAACCAGCAATGAACATTCGCCAGCCGATTTTGAACTATTTAAGCAAAATTCTATTCTCGAAATCTGGTCAAACGTTGGAGCAACATCCTTGAGCGAGACAGCATACTCCTCGACCCGCCATAACGGAACGCGAAAGCTCTCCTTGGAGAACCGATACACTCGAGGCTGATTGGTTAATTTCAGGTTGACCTCTTGGTATTTTTCGTGCTGCCCGCCGCTAAGTTTCGCAGAACCCGACTCGTTACCGACCAGATGCAGGCTAAAACTCTCTCTTGTGCTCCCACTAACCGAAGCCTTCACGCTAATCGATTTGCACCAATTTAGCCCTTTCAGTTGGCTTGCTTCCTTCGGTTCAACAACCATTCTGGCGAATCGGCGAGGACCGGTTGCTCCCAAGCGGAAATCCATTTGAAAGCCACGATCGGAAATCGAACTATGGCTGACCGAATGACCACCGACATTCCGGCTATCGAAAGTGGAGACACGCCAGTCAGAGTGCTCGGGACTGACTTCGAGCGTTCGTGGACATGAATAGAACACGATGATTGCGGCAATGGTTGCAGCGACCAACGTGGCTAGCACGACCAATTGGGTTTTTATTGAAGATGACATCAGGAGAAGAGAGTGATGCAGATGCGAAAAGAGGTACGGTGAAACGTACCCTCTCGTTAGTTGACATCGCTAACAAACGACGACAAGAACTGATTCGCTGCCGGGTCCACACCCAACTATTGGGCATAACCGGTACAATCGATTTCGCAACCAATTCTGAAATGCTTGATCAACAACGCTTCGATTGAGCCTTCACAAAACGAATCTCGCGATCCGTATCAGCCGCAGCATCGGCAGGAGAACTTTGCCGTAGAGAGTGTATTGATGGCACTGCTAACGTAAACCGGTTCATTGGTTTGTAAGCCCCAAGATAGCTCATGCGGACGCAATGTCACCAATGCTTCGTAGCATCTCGAACGTATAAATTCCGGCGCTATGACCGTCAGAGAAATGAATGTTGTAGGCGTAGTTCCCGACCGGATGCATCTTCTCAATCATCAACGGTCGCGCCTCGGCAGCCGACAAGATGGGCAAACCAACAGGCTTCTCTGGGGGATTGGACCGTTTTTCATTGCACCCCGCACACTGACAACCTTCGCGCAATACGCGAAACGGGATGGTCGCATCGGTGCCGTCGCTCCAAGTAATCACCAATTCGCGATTGTCGGTCGTTTGTAAGTTCGTCGGATGCATAAAATGTCACTGTCGTTGGTTGGAATCCGTTACTCTCAATCCTATGACACATTGCCCCTTAGATCAACAAAGCGTTTCCCCTTGGCCTCGAATCGCGGCAACTCTCCATCAGCGACTTGAGAGACATCAATCCGCAGGCCAAGCCGCGTGCTAAGCAACTCGGCAACTGATTCGTCCACTTTTGCTGTCGCCTCTAGCTCGACCTTTAGCTGATCCATCTGCCCCGCCTTGGTCGCAGTCATCCGGTACTCGACCACTTCAGGAATCTCGCGCAAGATCGATTCCACCGAAGCCGGAAACACATTGACGCCTCGAATGATCATCATGTCATCCGCGCGGCCAAGGACTCCGCCTTCAAGAAACAGAAACTGCGAACTCCCGGTCCCCCTATCATTGATCACGGGGCGGACTAGATCCCCGGTGCGGTAACGAATCACTGGACAGCCGTCGCGGCCAAGGGTCGTTAAAATCAATTCAGCCAGACCTTCAGTAGTCGCAACATCATTGTTAGCAGCGTCTTTTGCAATACTGGATCGAAGAGGCACCGATTCAAACGGAATTAACTGGCCATCGTCAACTGAGATCAGCTCTGGAAGAAAATTGGTCTCGTTAACGTAAATGCCACTTCCCTCTTTGTCAGCGAATCCCCACGGGCCAATTTCACTGGCTCCACTATGGTCCACAACTTCCGCGCCCCAAGCAGACTCGATCTTTTCTCTGGTCGCCGGAATCGAACCACCGGGCTCGCCGGCAACAATAATTTTCCTGACGGAACTATTTGCGATGTCGACCCCATGCTCCGCTGCCACCTCCGCCATGTGCAGTGCGTAGCTGGGCGTGCAAAACACAACCGTTGCTGAAGTCGTCTTAATTAGATCGAGGCGAGCCAAGGTCGTCATTGCGCCGGTTGGGATCACCAGCGCTCCGCGCGCGGCGGTTGCATCGAAAGCACTCCAAAATCCAACGAATGGACCGAAGCTAAATGCCATCACAGCTCGATCGGTCGCCGTCACTTCAGCAACGTCTAGCACATGCTGCCAGCCCTCGATCCACCACCGCCAGTCCTCGGCTGTGTCCAAAACCACCATAGGATGACCATGCGTGCCCGATGTTCGATGAAACCTAACATAGTCATCCACAGGCCAGGTCAAATTAGCAGCAAACGGCCTCGATCCATCACCCACTAGCTCAGACTTGGTTGTCAGCGGTAGCTTCGCCAGTTCCGCGCGGTCGCGTGGAAAATTGATTTCGTTTGCTCCAGACACATCCAGCAGCCCAGCTTCGACAAACCGTTGACGGTAAAAAGTGTTCTCGGGAACGATCCGAACCAGCATCTCGCGCAAGCGCTCAAATTGCTGGCGCTCCAATGATTCTCGAGCCATCGATCGCAGTTCTTGGCGACGGCCCAAATCGGCAGTTTGTGAGTCGGTCATCACACTATCTTAGGTCCCATCTAGGGGACCGTAAACATGCTGATTGTCGGGCCAAGACCGGAAACAAGCTGTATTGAACTGAGTTACACGACTGAGGCTTAATGGTACAATCAACTTTTGATCACCAGCTTCGTTTCCCAAGGCCGCCATGCCTTTTTCTGCTCAACACATCAAAGCCGCGCGTTTGCATTTGCAGAAGAACGATCCGGTGATGAAACGACTACTCAAACGCGTTGGCCCGTTCACTGGAAAAACGACCCGGCACCGTTTCAGCACTCTGGCTAAATCGATCGTGTCCCAACAGATTTCAACTTCTGCTGCCAGAACGATCCAGGGGCGGCTGAATGTTTTGATCAATGGCCAAGGGCAAGTGAATTTCAAAATAGAACCGGAAGATCTGGTCGACTATTCCGTTGATCAGTTAAGAGAAGCGGGCATCTCGAAACAAAAGGCGACCTACCTGCTGGACCTAGCGGCCAAAGTTAACGACCAGACAGTCGATCTAGCGCGTATCCATCGTTTGGAGGATGAAGAAGCTATCGAAGCACTGACTCAGGTGAAAGGCATCGGACGCTGGACGGCTCAGATGTTCCTTATGTTTTGCTTGGGAAGAATGGATATCCTGCCCGTGGACGATCTAGGTATCAAAAATGCGATCGCCAGCGCGTATCAACTGGAAGAGAAACCAGACAAAAAAACGATCGAAGAAATTGCCCAACCGTGGCGGCCTTACGCGTCGATAGCTAGTTGGTATCTGTGGAGAAGCACCGAACTTTAATCACCAAGCTTCCAACCATAAAAAAGAACTGCCGATCTCTCGGCAGTTCTCTGACTCTTTTCAGGGATGCGGTCTTTCAGTGTACCGCAAGAAAGCGCTGAATTATTTTGGTCCGCTGCCCGCTTTTGACGCGCTACCAGCTTTGGGAGCGCTTCCGCCCGAAGCTGCAGCAGTCAGCTCGCCACAATCGGCAATTACAACATCAGCCATTGTGGCTCCTGTACGCGACCCCTGTTTCTCAACTGCTCGAATGATTGCATCCCCTTCGATCACTTTCCCAAACACAACATGCTTTCCGTCAAGCCAAGACGTCACAGCCGTTGTGATGAAGAACTGGGATCCATTGGTATTGGGACCAGCGTTAGCCATCGACATGAGCATAGGCTCAGTGTGTTTCAGGACAAAGTTCTCGTCCTTGAATTTTTCGCCATAAATACTCTCACCACCGCTTCCGTTGCCCCTAGTGAAGTCACCTCCTTGACACATGAATCCAGGAATCACGCGATGAAATTTGCTTCCCTTGTAGTGCAGAGGCTTTCCACTTTTGCCCATGCCTTTCTCGCCGGTACACAAAGCACGAAAGTTTTCCGCGGTTTCCGGAACAACGTCCCCGAAGAGTCCAATCTTGACGCGTCCGGCGGGCTGTCCGCCAATTTCAAGATCGAAGTAAACGGTGTGCGTGACGTTAGCCGTGCTGACGTCTTGAGTGCCTTGGGCAACAGCAGGAGACGGTGACGTTGCGCAACCAGAAGCTAACGCGACCAAAGCCAAACCAAAAACATATTTCAACATTCTCAAGCACTCCTCAATTTGAGTAAAAATCAACGCGTTCCAAATCGTGAATTTAAGCCTACAAAAGCTGGCTGTCGATTTGCTCGCACTGAATCGTTGTGTTCATTCGGAAAGTTCGAGCCAGAATTGGACGCGCACTTCGTGTTTGGTAAAAGGTAGCGATTTTGACGCTTCTTGACATCGCAAATACGGCCTTCACCGGTTTATTTCTCTATATCAAACAGCCTTGATAGCGTCCAACAAATAGAAATGCGTTCAAAAGACCTTTTCTAAGCCACTGCTTTACGGCAACCGTTGGGAAAAGTTCGAGCGTATCTGGCAATCGGTGGGGTTTACCTGAGTGAAATCCAACAGCGTGCTATAATTTTAAGGTCACCTATTAGTAGGTTCTTCAAACTGGATTGAGTAATGTCCTCCGCTCCCAAACGAAAGCTAACCACCGCCGAGTACTTGGAAATCGAACGCGCGGCCGCCACCGATCGCAGTATCTTGTGGCGCGGTGAAATGTTCGCCATGGGCGGTGCCAGTCGGGCGCACAATTTAATCACAATGAAATTCGCCCGTCACATCGATGTTGCGTTTGACGGGCGCGAGTGCGAAGTTTACTCCTCTGACATGCGAGTCAAGAATCAGCGTAGCGAATCGTACTTATACCCAGACGTAGTTGCCACGTCCGAGTCGCCCAAATTTGAAGACGACACCTTCGATACTTTGCTCAACCCACAAGTGATTGTTGAGGTTCTATCAAAGTCAACCGAACATTTTGATCGGGGAGCAAAGTTCGAAGACTACAAACAGCTCGCATCGCTAAAAGAATACGTCCTTGTGGCTCAAGATCAAATGCTTGTCCATTGCTACACTCTAGAAACAGATTCGACTTGGAAATACTGGTCATCGAACAACCACAATGATTCTTTAAGGCTCGATTCAATCGACTGCACAATCGCACTATCGAAGATCTACGAAAAGATTGACTTCGACGAATCAGATGACGCCGACGCACAATAAAAGTTATTGAGTGCACGCCGTGCAACAGGAAAGGCTCAAAACCGAGCACTCGTTACTGGCGAGTTTGGCCACGCTTGCTGACGGGTACCGCTGTCGCGCGGGAATGGACCAAGCGCGTCGAGAAACGAAACAGAAAGCTCTGGTGGTGCCACTTCTTCTCCCGCGCTGGCGACCATGCGGGCCGAAGGAATCTCCAAATCCGCGATCTCTTTGGCAATCAACTCAGGTGCTCGTACATCGGCTGGCGTTTGGGAAGTCTCTTTCGATTCTTCATCAACTC
>CAZDBE010000186.1:0-11102 GCA_964503675.1 uncultured Pirellulaceae bacterium
GTTTTCCGAAGCTGATTTTGAGATAGCTGATACACCGCTAGACGAATCGGAGACCGCAGATGATCTTTCTGAGATCGATTCGGTCGATTCCACGCCAGAATTGAATGATGTGGTTGATGATTTGGTAGATGATGCGATGGAAGTTTGCCTCGCCGAAGCAGGAGGGGAGAACGAAGTCGTCGATTCGATTTTTGCCGACTTCGAAACGGATTCCATCTTCTAGACTTTGGCCCGTTTTGAACATCGTCACATCTCATTAGGTGACGAACGTACCCCAGGGACAAGGATGTTCCTCGTTTCTTTTCTGCTTCAAAATCTTCAGATTTTCTTCTTTAAGCAGCCAACGTTTGATCCTTTCTGATACTTCAGGACCGCCGCCGAGCATCTCACGTGCGCCACACGCTTATCAAATCAGCTCCCGCGAGCGCAATCTTGATTGCCGAAAGACGTCACGCCACATAATGATTGTTACTCAAATAACTGGAACTCTCAAGGAAATACGGTTTGACGGTCCAGCAGCGGACGAATACATTTACAACATCTCAGCAGCCTGCTCGTCAGCGGGCTCCGCGAGGAGAAGTCGTGAACCGGGTCAGGCCTGAAATATGGAGCAGCCCTAAGCGGTGTACTCTTGTGCGGGGCCTCCTGATGGGCAGGCTTTTTTCGTAGTTCCTCGATTAACAATCGACGCTACGTAAGCTCGGCGGTTAACCACATTAGCGCACACAATCCAGCCACATCGGGCAGCTGTGCCACTACTGCGGCATCGGTAATCGAGTACAATTTGAATCTTGATGGTACGCCCATCGTAGAAACAAGCGTCCGTAAATGTTCTCAAGATCCTCCCGTCATGAATGTGCCCGAGCAATACCAAGTCGTCGCGCTCCGCTATCGGCCTCAGCAGTTTGACACGCTCGTTGGGCAAAGCCACATTACCACCGCGCTTGCAAACGCGATTACCCAAAACCGCGTCGGACACGCGTATCTTTTTACCGGAGCACGTGGAGTTGGAAAAACCTCGTCGGCGAGGATTTTTGCTAAATGCTTGAACTGCGAAAAAGGTCCGACAACCGAGCCGTGTAACGAGTGCAACATCTGTGAGGCAGTCTCGGTGGGCGAAGACGTTGACGTGCTTGAGATCGATGGTGCCAGCAACCGCGGTATCGATGAAATCCGCCAGCTGCGTTCCAACGTTGCCGTCCGGCCAAGTCGTTCACGGTACAAGGTTTACATTATCGATGAAGTCCACATGCTCACCTCTCAAGCATTCAACGCACTGTTGAAAACGCTTGAGGAGCCACCGGCTCATGTAAAATTCATTTTCTGCACGACCGATCCGCAAAAAATTCCGATTACAGTTTTGTCGCGTTGCCAGCGCTTCGATTTCTCACCGGTCAAAACTGACAAAATCGCCGATCGCCTAAGGGAAATCGCCGAAAACGAAAACGTCGCGGCCGAGGACGACGCCTTGCAGCTGTTGGCTCGTCGAGCAAATGGATCAATGCGCGACAGCCAGTCTCTACTGGAGCAACTGCTTTCGTTCTGTGGAGACAAAGTCACCGTTGATGAGGTGCATCAACTACTCGGCACGACGGACGTTACCCGCATCGCTGAAATCGCGACGGCGATGACAGAAAAGGATTCCGCCAAAACGCTGGCGCTGATTCACGACAACCTTTCCTCTGGCGTCAACGCAGGTCAGCTGGCAGATCAATTGTTGGCTTACTTTCGCGACATGATGGTTACAAACGTGGGGTGCGGGGAAGACACCTTGATTTGTTGCTCTAGCAACGAAACCGAGGCGCTTGCCGCTCAGGGCAAACAGTTCGGCCTCGATACAATTTTGATGGTCGTGCAGATACTGGATAATGCCGTCGTTGCGATGCAGTCAAGCCTGCACGCGCGAGTGTTGTTGGAAGTGGCCGCAGTAAAGATCTGTGGCTTGGAACAACTGGAATCGATCGGTGCACTGATCAAATCCCTGTCCGGAGTCGGAAACGTTACCGTCGGGGCAGGGCAGGACACCGCCGAACCATCTGCCAAGAAAACCGCCGCAAAAAAAAACGAAGTAAATAACGATCAGCCCCCGACTGCAGAACATCAGCCAACTGCAGTAGCTGAAGTCGCCGGACTGCAGGCACCTAATGGTGCGCTTCCGAAGTCTGGCGACTCCGGTGAACTCTCATCCGACAGTCCCCCAAAAACGGATTATGTCGAGCCGACTGCGGCACCATCTACTTCTGAACCGATTTCACTGGCAACAGATGTTGCACCGGTCGCGGCAGTAGCCGGCCTGACTGTTGCCGGCGGAACAGAAATCACCGCTGAAAATGCGACTGGAATCTATCAGGAAGCGATTACATGTATGGGGGACATGACCGCAAACATGGCTCAACGTTTCGAGAAAGTAGAACTGGCTCAAGGCAAGATGGTCGTGACGTTGCTAGACGCCTATAATACCAATTTGTGTTCTAAGCCTGAACGAAAAGCCAAAATCGAGTCGGCTATCAAAGAGTTGACAGGAACGTCAATTCGGATCGATTTCGTTACTACCGCCAATCGACCAGTAGAGACGGTGGCGACAAAACCAAAACTGAGTCGAATTCAACAAACTCGTGAGCTGCAACAGCATCCGTTTGTCAAAGAGGCGATCGACTTGTTCGACGGTGAGATTTCGGATTTCCATCAACGGCGATCGACAAAATAATATTTCTGACCATCTACCTTCACAAACCAACAACCGAGGGCATCTCATGTTAAAAGGACTTGGCAATATCGCATCGCTGTTAAATTCGGCCAAAACAATGGGGCCCAAGATGCAGGAGATGCAAGAGAAGTTATCTAAGGAGCGCGTTGTCGGTACCAGTGGCGGTGGCATGGTCTCCGTCCACGCCAGCGGAGATGGCAAGATCATCGCTGTCGAATTCGATTCAGTATTAAACGAATCGAAAGATATGGAAATGGCGAGGGATCTGTTACCAGCCGCGATTAACGGGGCATTGGAGAAGGCCAGCGAATTGAAGATGGAAATGATGAAGGGTGTCACGGAGGATTTACCTCTACCGGACAACATGGAAGAAATGATGAAGAACATTCTTGGCGGTGGAAACTAGATGGCCGAACTAGCTGATTCTGTGACCCAGATGATCGAGCAGCTTTCACGTTTGCCGGGAATCGGAAAGAAATCTGCCGAACGACTCGCCTATCATTTATTGCGTGTTCCCGAATCCGAAGCCTTCGCGCTGGCAGATTCGATACGCAATGTGCGCGAGAATGTAAGATACTGCTCCGTCTGTTTTAATTTGGCTGAATCAGAAAAATGTCGCATCTGCAGCGATGTGACGCGCGAGCAGACGACACTCTGCGTCGTCCAACAACCGCGTGACCTGATGGCGCTAGAACAGTCGGGAACCTACCGTGGCATGTACCATGTCTTGCTTGGACGCCTAGCACCGCTGGAGAACATTGGCCCAGACAATTTAACGATCGAGCCGTTGGTCAAACGCGTATCTGATGGTGGCTTCAAAGAAGTCATCATGGCCACCAACCCCACCGTCGAAGGGGATGGGACGGCGTTGTATATATCCAACCAGCTGGCCGAATTTAACGTATCGTTAACACGTTTGGCCAGAGGAATCACGACCGGCAGCATTCTTGAGTACACAAACAAAGAGATTTTGGCTGATGCAATTTCCGGCAGACAACCTTTGTGAGCAAAATATACCTAATCGCTTGAACAAATAGCTGTCGGACTGTCGCACTGCCCCCTCGATTTACTGCTATAATTGGTCTTTGCAGAATCTGAGTTTCAGTCACAATCGCCGAAATTGCTCGTTTGGCGATTAGGACGAAACTGAGCACCTTTTTGTAGCGTACATTGACGCTAGTGGATGACGTACCCTCTGCGGATTCACAAATCTCTAATTGCTTTCTTAGACGTTCTTATAGATGAAATTTTCGTTCGGCCAAAATTTACAGCAGAAGCTCTCCCAGACGATGTCCCCACGGATGTATCAGTCGATGGAGATCCTCAGCCTCGCCAACACCGAGTTGGATGAGAAAATTGAACAGGAATTGATCGACAACCCGGTTCTAGAAAAGCAGACCGAGGGGCCTGAAGTTGACCCGAACAAGCCCAAGGAAAAAGAGAAAGAGGGGCAGCAAGAGCTGCTGATCGAAGACAACACCAACAACGCGGACGATTTTGAGCGTCTGTTGGAGATGAACAAAGATGTTCCCGAGTTCTTCGACGAACGTCCCCGCATGTCGGCCAACCGCGTTCAAGAAAGTGCGGACCGCCAACATGACATGATGGCAAATGTTGCCACTCGTGGAGAGACACTCCATGATTTTCTACTGGGGCAGCTGCATGAGCGCGACATCGACGAACCGATTCTGAAAATCTGTGAGCGTATCGTGTCGACGTTGTCAGCGGCCGACGGTGGCTACTTCCGTGTTAGTTTAGCCGATCTACTGCCTGCCGACGCGTCGGAAGACAAATTGGAACTCGCGGAAGAAGCGTTGGCTTATGTGCAAGATCTAGAACCCGTTGGTGTTGCAGCTCGCGATCTGCAGGAACGCCTGATGATGCAGTTGTCGTCCGAAATTCCAAACTATCAGCATGTTCGGACGTTGATCTTGGATCACTTGGAAGACCTACAATTCAACCGGTTGCCTCTGATTGAGAAAAAGACCGGGCTCAGCATCGAAGAAATCAATTCGGCTTGGGCGTCAATTCGAAGGATGGATCCGTTGCCTTGTAGTAGTTTTATCGAAAGCCACGTCGCCACCGTGAAACCAGATTTGTGGCTAGAGAAAGACGAACAAGGCCAGTACCTAGTCAAAATGGACGAGGGGCCGCAACGCAATCTGTTCATCAGCAATCGCTATCGTCAGATTCTGGCTAATGGGCAAGCCTCGACCGAAGAGAAAGACTTCATCAAACGCAAAATCAATTCGGCTCAATGGTTGATCGAAGCCATCGAGCAACGTCGCAACACGCTTTTGAAGGTAGCCCAGCACGTTGTCGACTTTCAATCAGATTTCCTCGACAACGGCCCTGAGTATCTCAAACCACTGAAGATGGAGCAGATCGCAGAGAAAGTTGGCGTGCATCTGACAACAGTCAGCCGCGCTGTCGGCGACAAGTACATGGAAACCCATCGTGGTGTCCTGCCGTTGAAGATGTTTTTTGTCCACGGCACCACGACCGATGATGGCGAAGATATTGCGTGGAACAAAATTCGCATCGAGTTACAGAAGCTGATCGATGCCGAAGACAAAGCGAAACCGCTGAGCGATTCCGAGATTCAGAATCGCCTGAAAAACATGGGTTTCAACGTTGCCCGTCGTACGGTTGCTAAATACCGTGAAAAGCTGGACATTCCTAGCTCCCGCCAGAGACGCGACTGGACCAAGAAGAAGTAGATTCGATTGGTAATCGAATAAGTTTATTCGGCTAACAACCTAATCTACGCAAACAATCCCCGAAACCGCTTGGGGACTTTCTTCAGCTGTTTGGAAGAGATCGACACCGAGGGTTGTTTGCCAAAATTAAACCCATCGCGGAACCACGGGCGGCTGTAAACCACATAGAGTATCGGACGGTCTAGTTGACTTCGATTCGCCAGCCCACCGTGGATCACACGGTAGTCCATCAGGTAAACATCGCCCTGTCGCGGCAACGGTCTGGCCGCCATCGAATAGTCCGGTTCCTTCATTAGCCGACGAAGCAATTGAAATCGATCTTCATTATTTTGATCATCAGATTGTTTGTGGCTGCCCTCCCAGATCGCTGTTGTACCGGTGTCCTCGTCAATGTCCACTAGAGGAACCACCATCGTCACAGCGTAAGGCGGAATGCTGTCGGTTAAGTGTGGCGTGGTTTCGAACAGAGGAGGGTGGTCGATATGAATGGATTGATCTTCAGCCCCCGGCAATGCAGTAACGCAACCAAAACTGGCGATCCTGAGATTCGACGACAGTAGGCGACTCAACAACGGCATGAGTCGGTCGTTCGCATAAACTTCTGGGCGATTAAATTTGCCTTTGATGTCCAGCGTCAACATGTATCGCTGGTCACCAACGAGAGCCCCTCGCTTCACGAGGTCGCTACGGCTGGTTCTCTCAAATCGTTTTTGAAAACTCGTCCGCAACGCTTCGATCAGGTCTCTCGAGAAAACGTTCTCCAGCCACAGGGCTCCGTACTGCTGGAACAAAGAGGCTGCCTGCTGGTTGGTCTGAGAAGTCGGGGGCTGGTTTTGGAAGTCTAGTCGTGCTTTCATCCATGCAGTTTACACTAAAGCGTCTGTGGGCTGCACGCTCAGCGGTCAGGAAGTGACCGGCCCAGTCACTCAATGGTGCGTATTTCCGGACAGTTGATTGATGAACAAGACCGGTTCAATTATTGCCAAAAATCGGGATAATTCACGGCTGAAACAGCGATTGACCGAACGTGTCACGCCACCAACTGATACTGGCTGGATTCCTACACATTCCGCCCACCACAGCACTACCGGCAATGATTAAACGGATTGAACTTGTCAACTTCATGTCGCACGAGCATACGGTCATCGAACCGTCTGATGGGCTGACAGTGTTGATCGGGCCAAACAACTGCGGCAAGAGCGCTGTGGTGAGCGCTCTTCAAGTGTTGTGCTCCAATTCTCCGTCGACATACGTCCTTCGTCATGGCGCCAAAGAATGCAAGATCATCGTCGAAACTGACACCGGCGATCGGATCGTTTGGAGTAGAAAGAAAAGCGGTTCTCCCAAGTACGAGATCAATAAAGAGCCCTTCGATCGGCTGAACCGAAAGCCCCCCCCAGCACTGCACAAAATTCTGCGTCTGCCAACCGTTCAAGCGGACAAAGAAACGTACGATGTTCACTTCGGAGAACAACGTTCGCCAATTTTCCTATTGGGAGATAAAGAAAAAGCAGCGGCTCAGTTTTTCGCTTCTTCCTCAGACGCGATTCGGCTTGTAGAGATGCAAACGCTGCATAAAAACAAGGTGCGAAAAAGCAATCACGAAGTAGAAAGACTAAAAGCAGAACGTGCGATACTCGAAGCCGAAATCGAAATTTTGACTCCGGTCGAGAAAATCCGAGACGCCGCCAAAGAGTGCCAGAAACAGTACGATGAACTTCAAGAGAGTGCCGCCAAAGCAAAACTGCTTCAATCGACTGTAAAACAGCTGAACGCTTCGTTGTTATTGAATGCTGTACTTGCGGCGCGTGGCGAAGTGCTGGCCGTGGTGCCCGCCCCGCCGAAGATTTCTCCTACGGCGGGAATAAAATCGGTTCTGCTGCAGCTAAAGAAGCTGCAACAGAAAAAATCTCACGTCGAGAAATCCAAAGATGCGTTGGATGTACTATGCAACCCGCCCACAATCAATAACACGACCGTCCTAAAGCGCTCAATCAAGCAGCTTCAATCTTATGGTTTACAATCAGTTACCTTTCAGAAGAATCTCTCGATCTTGAAACGGGTTAAGCCTCTGCCACCACTACAGAAGGTCAACGGTTTAAAGGCTACGATTGACGAGCTATCACTCACAGAAAATCGACAAAAAGCTCTCGTCAATCAGTCAAAGCGACTGGCAAAGATTGACGAACCTCCAAAACTCGATTCTCCCGAGAAACTCCTAACCATCATCGCTTCGCTTGATAAGGTTTTGCTAAAGCATGAGCAACTGAACCAGTTGTTGGCTTCCACGAACAAGGATCTCGATGCGGCCGAGCAAGCTTTTGAAGCGTGGATTAAGCAGCATCCTCAATGCCCGACCTGCGGTACCGAATTGTCAACTCACGCTCTTCCTTGCGGCCCCTCTTCAGAGACGGAGGTAAACGATGCCGACTGAGAAAGCAGAAATCGATGTTTCGAGCCGTGGTGACCGGCCCATTCAAGAACCAAACATTCACCAAGGTGTGAATACTGGATTCGAAGGGCTATTGATCATTGGGGATCCTCATATTGAAGGGCGACAGCCTAACTTCCGCAAGGACAACTATCCGGAAACGATTCTGAATAAGCTTGAGTTCTGCCTTGAGTACTGTCGCAAACACAACTTGCAACCAGTCTGTTTGGGCGACCTCTTTGACAAACCGCGCGACAATCCAATTTGGATGGTTGGACGCTTGATCGATATGCTTTCCCGCACGCCGATGATTGGAATCTACGGCAATCACGACTGCGGTGATCCGGAGCTGAACAAACACGATTCACTTTCGTTGCTGATTAAATCTGGCGGCTATCGCTTGGTCAGTGCATCGGACTTCTGGACTGGTGCAGTTGGTGGACGCCGTCTGGTGGTTGCCGGATCTTCCTATCGACATCCGATTCCAATCGATTTTGAAACCCGTATGGTTCCTCCATTGAAAGGGGATGCGTCAGCACCGTTAGTACTGTGGTTGACTCATCACGACATTGATTTTGCTGGTTATGAAAGCGGCAGATGTGCCGCACATGAAATTACCAACGTTGATTTGCTGATCAACGGCCACATCCATCGGCGTTGTGATCCTATGGTTGCGGGCAAAACGACTTGGATCAATCCTGGCAACATCAGCCGCCGCTCGCGTTCGAAAGCCAACAAGATTCAAACTCCGAAGGCGCTTTCAATCAAAGTCATTGGTGAAAAAATTAAAGTTGACGACGTTGAGATTCCGCATGAGTCGTTCGAGACTGTTTTCCACGAATCAGCAGCCGCCGCTGAGCTTGAGTCGTCGGCGTCTGGGTTCGTTGCTGGCATGAAAGAACTGCTTCAGCGGCGTACAGATTCTGGGGCTGGATTGCAAGAGTTTATTGACCACAATATCGGGCAGTTTGAATCTGATGTCGCCGATCAAATCAACCAGCTAGTTCTGGAAGTGACGAAAGAGCGAGATTCCAGTAAACTAGCGTCCACCACAACAACAGGAGGTTCGACAGATGGTTAAGTCAAAAACGGATTCTACGGTCTCATCGAACCACGAAGAGACATTCAATTCGCTTCAAACCCGCCATGCTGCCTTGCGGGACCGCAAGATCAGTGTGGAAACACAAAAGACCAGCGTCGACGAACAGCTGGCCGCGCTACAAGCCGCTGCGGAGGAGCAATTCGGCACACACAACATCGCCGAATTGAAAGCTCAATTGGAAAAGATGGAAGCCGAGAACGAAAAGAAGCTGAACGATTACCAGAAGAAGCTAAACGAAATCGACGCTCAACTGGCCGAGATCGATAACGATTTGAAAGAAGACGACGAAAGCCAACCGGCGGCAGTTTAGTCTCTGCTTCTATACAAGCTCGAGCAGCAAGCGACTGGGCATTCCGCGCCGTTCACCACTCACTTGCGCTTCAGGCTTGCAACAAAAAACGAGTGAACGTCTTACTTAGAGGTTCACTCGTTTCTTCATTGATTGCTAAGTGCTTACTCAACCCACTACTTTGGGGCAGCAGGTTCCTTCGCCTCTTCGGCGATGCCGGCAGCGGGATCTTTACCGTCGATCCACGGCCCGCCGTACTTCATATAAGGTGGGTCAACCTGCTTGCTTCCGAACTCGCCGGCTGTCCAACCCGGGATGTGCTTGGCAGGGGCGCGGGCAGCCGAAAGCTTTTCCCATTTCGCGGCCCAGCCGGGATCTTCGGTCGAGATTGAGCGTTTCTCGGCATCAACAAAGTAGGCGTTACCTTTGCGGTAACTTTGAGCCCCAAGGTTCACGACCGAGATGGCGGCGGCTCCTAGATCTGGTGGATTGTTACAACTCATTGGCTCGTTTGCCTCGCAAGCATCGATCCAGTTGGAGAAGTGAGCCATGGTAGTGTCCTTGACTGGATTCGTCTTGATCCGCTCTTTTTCCTGACGAATATGAGTCACCGGGCCGCGTTCTGGGATGAAGTCAAAACCATCAAACCCTTCGCCATTGCCAAACGCAAATGTTCCATAGTGACCGCGGATCAACTGATTGACACGTGATTCCTGATTACACATGGTAGCCGTCACGAGGCCTTGGACTCCTTCGTTAAAGTCTGCAACAACGGTGGCTACATCTGGAACATCGCGGCCATCGTACTCCAAATAAATACCTCCGGCGCCAACCACTCGGCCCGGCAACCGTAGTCCAGTCGCCTTCAACATCGACGTGGTGCGATGGACAAACAGGTCAGTGAACATACCACTTCCGAAAGGCCAAAAGCGGCGCCATTGTCTGAAGACTTCGCGATCAAACGGCATATCGTCGGCAAGTCCTTCATTGGTTCCCAACCAACGTTTCCAGTCGACCGTCTTCGGGGTCATCCCTTTCTCCAGTCCGTAGTATCGCCACTGCCCCACATCGCTATTGCGGAAATACTCAGTCTGAAAGCCAAGGACTTTACCAAGCTTTCCTTCTTGTAGTAACTTCCGAACTTCATCCCAGACTGGAAGAGAGGTCGATTGCACGCCGACCTGCATGACTTTGCCACTTTCCTTCCAGTGTTTTTCTACACTGAACGCCTCTTCGACCGTCTTGGTCATTGGTTTTTCGCAGTACACGTGTAACCCGGCCTTGAGCGAGTCGACGGTTTGTTTGTGGTGCCAGTGATCGGGCGTTCCGATACAAACAGCGTCCAGATTCTCCTTCTCGATCATGTCGTTGTAATCAACGTATCGCCCTGGATCTGTCCCCGTTTCAGTCTTGATATAGTCAGCGACCATGTTGCGCTGAGTCTCGTAGACCTCTGCGACTCCGACCAGTTCAATTTTCCGTCCGGCCTTTTGCAACTCGCACAGTGACCTGACGTGCGCACCAAAACCGCGTCCTCCTGGACCTATGAATCCGATTCGCAATTTTTCGTTTGCTCCGGCAGCAGCCTGAGCAGAACGCGCAGACAATGTGACAGAAGATGCGATGGCAGCAACCGTTGCCGTTTTCTTGAGGAAGCTCCTTCTGTCTGTACTGTTCGTTTGAGAATTTGGTTTATCGGAATTCATCTTTGGTCTCGCAGGGGGTAAGGTTTACTTGTCGCTTTGCGAAAAAGCAGAACTGATTCAATCGGCAAACTACCAAGGGTTCTCGCAGCAAGCGTTCGCCGTAACTGAATTGTAAATGCTCAAAGCACTCAAAGACAGCGCAAACAG
>CAZDBE010000187.1:0-11018 GCA_964503675.1 uncultured Pirellulaceae bacterium
GCGATTCGAGTTGAGTCCAGTGTGAACGCTATAGAATCACAGGCTAGGAGCGAAACACGACAGGAGTTTGCACTATTTGGCAATAAGATCTAAACTCAGGATCTCATAAGCTACCCCACGAAGTTTAAACATGCCGGTTCGTAACTTTTTCTTCATCATCGTCGCGTTCCTAGTTTGCTACGCATGTTATGGCGTCGCGGTAAAAAACCGGTACGCCAATCTATTTGCTGAAGCGATTGATATTGTCGAAAATGAAGCACTTCACGGTGTGCCGTCGGACCAACTTTTTAAATCGGCGATGGAGGGAATGCTTGAAGGCTTCGATCGCCATTCGCGCTTTATTACAGGCGACTCCTTCAAATCGCTAAACGAGGATCTCGAGGGCGAGTTCGGCGGTGTTGGGATCTACTTTGAACCATTGGAAGGCAAGGGCGTTCTGGTGATGGCCGCCATGCCGGGCAAGCCCGCGGATCTCGCCGGGCTGCAAGCGGGAGACATCATTACTTCCATCAATGGAACACTTACCGCAGATCTAGACAGCCGCGAAATTCGGAACCTGATGACTGGTAGGCTAGGTGAAACGATTGACGTCTCGTTCGAACGAGATAACGTTTCTCAAGATACCGAAGTCCAGCGTCAGATTATCGCCATGCAAAGCGTACAAGGATTCGCGCGACGGCCGGAGGGCGGCTGGGACTTCATGGTCGCCGGACATCCGACTTTGGCTTACATTCGCCTGTCTCAATTCGACAAAGCGTCGGCTAATGAAATGTTGTCCGTCCTTGAAGAGCTACCCGACGATACCACCGGAATCATCCTAGATCTTCGAAGCAACGGAGGAGGATTGCTTACGGCGGCCGAAAGCATCTGCGATATGTTTCTCGAACCGGGGCTCACAATTGTCAGAATCAAAGGGCGCAAAGGCCTGTCAGTGCGCGAGTCAAAATCTTCCTCGGAGCCTCTGATAGGCGAAACAGTTAAGCTTGCGGTGCTGCTTGACCGGCAATCGGCAAGTGCGTCTGAATTAGTGGCCGGTTGCTTGCAAGACCACGATCGCGCCGTCATTGTTGGAGAACAATCATGGGGCAAGGGTACGGTTCAAAACGTGATTCCAATGAAGATGGGGACGTCCGCGCTTAAACTTACGACGTTTAGTTTTTGGCGTCCCACCGGACCAGTGATCGATCGCTACAACAAAGACGCGATCAAATCCGGTAAGTGGGGAATCTATCCCGATGAAGGCATGGCAGTCGAACAGGACGCCCTAGATATGGTGTGTATGCTCAAACGAATGCACTTTCAGGAAATCGGCGGTTTAATCCCCGAAGACAGACGAGAGAGAATTCTTTCCGTCTCACGAGACAATTTTCTCGCGCGAATCAATGAACGCGAAGAGCCTAAACAGGAAGAAGCGACGCCTGACGAAACAGATGCTAATTCAACTGCCTCCGAACGAGACGAACTTCCTGATCGAAAGATTGGCCCAGAGGATCTAGAGCGCGATGCGGTTCTCGAAAAAGCGATTGAGTTTTTAAGCCAAGTCAAGCTTGAGAAGCAAGCTGCCTAAAATTTAAGTCCGCCGAAGGCTCGACGTCACTCAAACATTGGAACGGAATACATTGTGGAACAACAGCAGCTGGAATTTCTTAAATCGCTTGTCGAAACGCCGGGCGTTTCCGGTTACGAAGAAGCCGTTCAACAAGTCGTCCGGGGCTACGCCGAATCTTTCTGCGACACGATGACGACTGACTTGCACGGCAATCTGATCCTCTGCAAAAACCCCGACGCCGCAGTGCGTGTGATGTTGGCAGGACATGCCGATCAGATCGGATTGATCGTCTCTCACATCAATGACGACGGCTTTATTTACACACAAACCGTCGGCGGCTGGGATCCGCAGCAACTGATTGGGCAGCGCATGACTATCTGGACCGAGTCAGGGCCTGTTAGCGGAGTTATCGCACGTAAACCCATTCATCTTCTTGACGACGCTGAACGAAAGAAGGTGGTCAAGACAAAAGATCTGTGGATCGACATTGGGGCGCGTTCCAAGGAGGACGCGGCAATGGTCCGAATTGGAGATCAGGTTACATTTGAACTTGGATTTCAGGAACTGATTAACGGTCGCGCCAATTCGCCGGCGATGGACAACCGGACTGGAGTCTGGGTGGTAGTAGAAACACTCCGCCGATGTGCAGAAGCCGGAATCGAATGCGGCTTGTACTCGGTGGCGACCGTGCAGGAGGAAATTGGTTTACGCGGCGCGAAAACGGCTGCTCACGCGGTTGACCCTCATATTGGAATTGCCGTTGATGTGACCCATGCCACCGATTGCCCAACGATCGACAAAAATCAGAACGGAGACATTCGTCTTGGGGGCGGTCCTGTAATTCTCAGAGGCCCGAACATCAATCCAGAGGTCAACGCCCGGCTCAATTCGATCGCACAAGCAAACGACCTTCCAATACAGCACAAAGCGCTTGGCCGCGCGGCACCTAACGATTCCAATGCGCTACAGGTCACACGTTCTGGTGTCGCGGCCGGGATTTTAGCGATTCCTAACCGTTACATGCACAGCGCGGTTGAGACAATTGAGCTTTCCGATCTGGATCATGCAGCGACGCTGCTGGCCAAATTTGTGCTATCGGTTACTGATCAGAGTGACTTTATTCCTCAGGTTTGATTGTCTCAGCGGTGACCTCACGCCGGCCCCCTAGCCTTCAGAATTTTGGTTTGCGTTCTTCCAGTGGCCAATTTTTTGTCAAGAATTTTTTGTCAGTAGCCGCCAATCCCGTGCTATCGGATTGTTTTGACAATAGGACACTTTGACACCTAAGTTTCTACCGGATTGCACCTCGGTTTTCACTGTAATTCCGTTAGAATTCGGCTCAACGGCATTGTGGCGAGTTAAAATCGCTATCATGCGACCACCTCCGTTCCCTCCAAGACTTACAGCCCTGCGGTGGAATACGCAGCCTTTCTGGCCACAAGGACGAAATTCATGAGCACTACGCCAACGACATCAACGGAAGAATCTCGCAAGCGTCTCGCCCCAGATCAGAACAATGAGGCGGTCACTGGTGAGAAAAAGACGAACACGGAGATTCGCGACGAACGTCTTGGAGGACGTGATGCGACGAACATTCCGATGCCAGCTGAGGTCGATAAAAAACGGATCTACTACAGCTATCTGATTTCGTTCGTCGTATTCCACACTTTGGCGTTGGGCGTGTTTGTTCCGTGGTTGTTCAGCTGGACCGGTTTTGCCTCATTGATCTTTTTCTCCTATGCGTTTGGAGCCATCGGAATTCCGATCACCTACCACCGTTTGCTGACCCACCGCAGTTTCAAAACGCCAAAATGGTTTGAGCGTTTTCTGGTTGTGATCGCGTTATGCAACGGACAGGAAACGCCGGCGCGATGGGTCGCGTGGCATCGTCTGCACCACCACGAGTCTGATCATCAAGAGGACCCGCATAGTCCGTTGGTCAATTTCCTGTGGTCGCATTTTCAGTGGTTGATCTACGAGAACGGTAATACGGCTAAATTTAGCCTGTACCAGAAGTACGCTCGGGACATTTTGGCTGATCCGTTTTACATGTGGCTGGAGAAAAAGACGTATGCCGGCGTAGCGATTTTCGCTGCTCACGGAGTGCTTATCTTTCTGGCGACTTGGTTAATCGGAGGGCTGACAATGGGTTTTGCGATGCCGGCGTTTCAGTTGGCCTGCAGTGTCTTCATCTGGGGTGTGGTGGCTCGCATCGTCGTGATGTGGCATGTGACTTGGTCAGTCAATTCGTTGTCGCACATGTTTGGCTACCGGAACTACGACACCGACGATCACAGTCGTAACAACTGGTTCGTGGCAATCATTTCGTCGGGCGAGGGCTGGCACAACAATCACCACGCCGATCAATCTGCTGCAACGGTTCAGCACAAATGGTGGGAGTTCGACTTGAACTACTACATTATTCTGGCGTTCTCATGGATGGGGCTGGCCAGCAACATCGTGCCGCCTATGCACAAACGCCGTGCTGCCCGAGCAAAGCAGGACTGAGTTGGCCTGCCTCGGTCGCAGAAAAATTGTTGAAAGACTGCTGTAAAAGCGGCCCAATCGAACTCTTTGAGCGGCTGGAAGTGCTCTAAAGCTCAGTATTCACCAACAACTGGCTATTTAAAGGGAATATTGCCGTATCCCCCTTTCTTCGAAATCGCTTTTTCGGCTACCATATCGGTCAAAGAAACGCGGAAAATACCTAGATCCAGCAGATTGAACGCTGGCAAGAGTCGACGGTAGTTATTCACGAATCGCTCGCAAGAAAAGCGAGTTTGAATCTGAAAATAAAGAGGTCGCCGGGCTGTGCTGATGAAATCAGGAAATTGCACGCCAAAGTAAAGCGATCAACCACAGACATTGAACCTGAGTGCCGGGCAAAACGCCATTGGGCTATTCGCAACGTGTGCGAGGCAAGTCGCGTCCGCCCCCGACTCCAATTCTGTCTGCCGTCTCTTTTATTCTTACGATGTGATCGCCCAAGCGATTACACCACGGAAGCGCTAGAGGGCCCAAATGGCCAGCGCTCCCACAATGAAACATGGCTTTTACAGCCAATACAGCAGGAGATGCCCAGTGGCAGACGACATATACGAATACTTTGGTGGTAATGGTGGAACTCGAGAAGTAGAACCGATCGAGGAAGACAGTGGCGAGTTCGAGCAAGGGCTTGGACAAGATAAAAAGGACGACGACAAAGTAGAGGCTGCCGATAGTGCATCCGCTGCGGAGCCAGACGACCTGTTTGCCGCGTTTTCCGGTAACACTCCAGCCAAGAAAAGCGAGCCTTCCAATAAGGCTAAAACCGAAGCGGCAGCTGAGAAAAAACCGGTACGAGACGATCGATCTTCCAAGGCATCTGCGAAGCCGCAAACAGCGCCTGCGGAAAAAGTAACACCGGCGGCAGCAGAATCTGTAGAGGCTATAGACACAGAGAAGCCTGCCAAGAAAAGCGGTAGCAACTGGGATTTCCTAGCCGGCGTACTGGGGCTGGGCGGTGGTAAATCGGCCAAGACTCCAGCGGAGGAACCTGCTGCAACATCATCGGTGGTGGATGCAGGAAACGCCTCGCCGCAAGATAAAGCCAAATCAGAGCCGGTAGCTGAACGCAGCTCAAAATCTGAAAAGCGTGGTAGTCGGTCAAATAGATCAGACTCAAAACCGTCTAGCTCTTCGCAGCCGGCGGCAGAAGCTGACAGTTCCGCTTCCTCGGTATCGAACGCCGGACAAACCAGCAACGATGATATCCCGGGCGACTTTTTCGGTTTCAATTTTGACGAAAAGAACCCTTCAAAGATCGTTCCATCAGCAAACGTTTCTGCAGCAGCAACTAAACCGGCTGACAAAGTGGAGAAAGCTCCTAAGCCTGCGACATCGCCCAAAGCAGATGCGGGAAAATTCGTGGCCGAATCGGTCGCGACATCACCGTCTGCCAGTCGGTCAGACGATGGCAGTGGGTTAAGCGACGATGATGACATTTTCAGCGCATTCGCAGCTCCAGTAGCTAAACCGCCGGTAGAATCTGATCCACCGGCCGCGAAGAGCACCTCTTCCAATCAACCGAATGCAGACGACCAAGATGTGGACGACGATGAAGACTTCGTCGAATTTGAAATCGAAGATTTGGACACCTCCGAGATCGATCCTGCAGCCGAAGCCGCTCGCGGTCGACGCACACGTGGGCGTAGCCGAGGACGAGGCCGCAGTGGCGAAGCCGCAGGAGAAGGCGAAAATCGCCCAGAGCGTTCCACCGGTCGTTCTCCTCGCAGCCGAGGAGGTCGCGGGCGTGGACGATCGCAAGAGGGATCAGGGCGTTCAGAAGGTTCACGAAGTTCAGGCCGCGACGATTCTTTTAAGCTGGAACGACCAGACGACAAACGCCCTGCTGGCCGCGGGCGAAATCAACGTAATGATTCGCGAAGTAATTCCGATTCCGATGACGGCATCGTGAGCTACGACAGCCAGTTTGTGAGTGACGAAATAGATCCACGCGATGTCGACCCGCGCAATGGCGAAGTCGACAGTAGTACTGACGAACGCGGCGGCAGAAGCCGAAAGCGTCGCGGTGGACGTGGCGGTCGCAACCGAGGCGGACGAGGTGGTCGAGATCGCGATGATAGTCGATCTGATTTCGCCGCTAAAACAGCTGAAGATCGCTGGAACAACCCAGAACCCGATGACGGCTGGGACAACGATACCGACAATTCGTCTGATCACGATCAGAACGATCGAGAGCCGGCATCTGAGTCAAATGATCGCCCGAAACGTTCGCGCGGGCGTCGTGGCGGCCGAGGTCGCGGACGCAATCGCAATGAAGGACAAAGAGACAATCAACGCGGTGGGCAAGAGGTCTCGGCCCGTGACCGCGATGACTCGTGGGGCAACTCAGGTCGCGATCGCGATGACAATCGCGGCGGTGATGATGGGCCACGCGATGACGCCGATCGGTCAAGCCGAAGCGAAAGAGGTGGTAGAGGTCGCAATCGTCGCCCACGTGGAGAAGGCGACGGACGTGATGATCGTCCAGCGCGTTCCGAACGTCCCGCTCGCGCTGAGGGCAACAATCGCGGTGGCCGCGGTGACCGTGGAAGAGGCGATCGCTCGGAGCAGGATGATCGTCCTGAACGTTCAGGACGCGGTGGTGGCCGTGGTCGCAGACAACGCGGATCGGATGATTCGATTCCAGCCGTTCCACGATACGGTGAAGTGCCGACTTGGGACGATGCGATCTCAGGAGTCATTTCATCGAACATCAAGAGCCACAGCGGTAGATCAGGAAACCGCTCGCGCGGTGGACGTGGTCGATCAGGTTCTGGTGCCGGCGGAAGCCGAAACTCAGGATCCGGAAATAACCCAGGGTCTAACCGCGGCAGAAACAACGGCTCAGGGTCTGATCGGGGCCGAAATGACAACTCTGGCTCCAACCGAGGCAGAGGCGACAATTCTGGTTCCGAGCGGGGCAGAGCAAGTAATTCGTCAAGCCGCGGAAGAGGAGATAACTCCGGTTCTGACCGAGGCCGCGATTCGGGCTCTAGCGGAAGAAATTCCGGAGGCAGAAGTTCCGGCCGCAATCGCCGCTAAAGTGGGCTCCCTAGTAAGACTGATTCCAACGTGTCTCACGTTTGAAATTGCCTGAAGAAAATTGTTCGCCGCCAGTTGTTTTACAACGGGCGGCGATTTTCGTGTCTGTCCCGGATTGAAATTTAGGTTCCGGCACTCAAAAATGGTTGTATTCAACTTGCGAGTTTAACTAAGACAACATACTGCTCGATGTCATCGCGCAATAACATAGACGGAGAAGTGACCGATGGACGATTTAAATGGCTTGGGAAATGCAATGGCGGAGCGATTCTTCAAGGAGCGCGACAAAGAGCTCTTGGAAAAGCTAAGGCAAGAGGTCGCCGGCGACGACTCGCGTGACGCGTTAGCATCGGCTAGCGGGATAGATGACTCCTCAGTCCTCGACAGCCTGATTTCTAACGGCATCGGCCCAGAAACCATCGCTTCAGTAACTTTGATTCCGCTTGTTGCCGTCGCGTGGGCAGACAGAGAGATGGACGCTAAAGAACGGGAAGCCATTCTCAAAGCGGCGAGCGAATCAGGGATTTCGGCAGGATCGGCAAGTTATTCGATTCTGGAAAAGTGGTTGGCCGAACAACCGGACGACCAATTGCTTGCTTCGTGGACTGACTACGTTGGTGCAATGAAGTCAAAACTAGAGCCCGCAGCGGTCAACCAATTAAAAAGTAGTGTCATTTCACGCGCTCAATCCGTCGCTGAAGCTGCTGGCGGATTCTTAGGACTTGGCAATAAAATCTCCGATGTTGAACGCAGCGTTCTGTCCAAACTTGAATCGGCTTTTGCTTGAGTCCAGTCTTCGATTCAAATCCCAACTGTTAGTTTGAGTCTTCAGGTGTCCCCGGCACTTTTGACAAAGTGCGGCGGGGGGCTCCGAAGGTTCGAGCATTGCTGCCGAAGCGGTTGTGGTCGCCGATGTCTTTCTGCGCCCATGACGCTAGATTCAACAGTCGTGCGGCAACTTCAGGATGATCTTCGATGACGTTCGTCGTTTCACTTATATCGTCATCCAAATTGTAAAGCTGGGCCGATTCGATTCGACGCGCATCCACTTCGTCGACATGTCTTCTCCAACGAAATGCTATTCCGCCCTTACGTGGTTCGGTGTGAGGCAACATTAGTTTCCAATTACCCGATCGCACCGCTCGAAGACAATCATGCTGATAATAGTAGAGACTGCGTGGGAGCGTCTGAGCCTTAACAGCGTCCGGTTTGCCGTGCATCAGCCCTGAAATATCCACACCATCAATCGCGCGGTCAGTGGGAGCCGTTGCCCCCGCAAGACTGGCGAGCGTCGGCAGCATGTCAATAGTCGCCGCGACAGAATCGCAAGTTTTACCGGGTGGTATCTTGCCCGGTGCTCGCATGATGCACGGCACTCGCATACCGCCCTCCCAGCAAGTCGTCTTTCCACTGCGTAGTGGCGTCGCGTGCCCTGAATGGTGTTTTCGGATCAGCCACGGACCATTGTCACTAGTAAAAATCACGTACGTTTGCTCGTCGATCCCCAATTCATCGACCTTGTCTAGGATGCGTCCGACGTGGAAATCCAACTCTTCAATAACATCTCCGTACAGACCCCCGGCCGACTTACCCTTGAACTTCTTGGACGCAGCCAACTTCGTATGAGGCATTGTGTGCGCAAGATAAACGAAGAAAGGCCCATCCTTTTTGTCATCCATAAAATCCAACGCCTCGTCAGTATAACGCTGGGTCAGCGTCGCCATATTCGTCTTTTCCTCAATCAGTTTCTTACCTCGGAACAGGTTGACCGACGAGTCATTGCTGCCGGTGGTTCCAAAGTACTGATCAAACCCCTGATGTGTCGGAAGTAATTCTGGTTTGAATTTCGCCGGGTTGTGTCCCGCCAAATCCCATTTGCCAAACACACCTGTGGCATACCCTTGTCCTTTGAGCAATTCAGCGATCGTAATTTCATCGCGGTGCAGTTCCGGATGGATTGAATCAGGATCGGCATGCCGCGCAAGCCTTATTGGATAGCATCCAGTCATCAGCGCCGCGCGCGAGGGGCCGCAAACTGTCTGGGCATAAAAGTTAGTAAACCGCATACCCTCTTTCGCCATCCGGTCGATGCGCGGCGTCTTAATATCTGGCGAGCCAAAACAACCAAGATCTTGATACCCCTGATCGTCAGTGAAGATAACGATGAAATTAGGTCGCTCCACCATATCTCCCAGCGCACACGTCGGCAGGAGCAAAATTAACGAAGCCAAAAACAATCGCAGACAAATCTGTTTCATGGAACCCAGTTATTTTGATAGTGCTTTCGGATTTTCGACGAATGCGGCGGGTCTGTTGTTTTTGGCAATGTCTTTGGCAAATGCCTTCAAATGCCCATGCAACCGTTTCGCAACATCGGGGTTAGACTTAATGAGGTTGGTAGTCTCGCCTAGATCACTTTCCAAATCATAGAGCTCCGAAGGCTTTCCCTGCTTATTGGTGTGCAGTTTCCACTTCCCACAGCGCACTGCCGCCAACTGCTTGCCGCGATGATAGAAGAACACTTCATGCGGAGTTTTCGCTTCGCCGCAAAGCGTAGGCCAGATGTCCTTTCCGTCAATCTCCCTGTCAGCCGGGACGGCAGCTCCAGCAAGCTTCGCAAACGTCGGCAGCAAATCCATGGCGGACATCAGCTCACCATTGTTCCTACCTGCGGGAATCTTGTTTGGCCAGCGTGCAACTGTCGGTTCGCGTACGCCGCCCTCGTACGCAGTCCCTTTATGACCTCGCAATGGTCCGGCGCTGGCAAAAGCTGTTCTCTTTGGTGGGCCGTTGTCAGATGTAAACAGGACAAGCGTATTTTCGTCGAGCCCGTTAGCTTTGAGTGTGTCCAGAATCTCACCGACGGACCAGTCAATTTCCGCAATAGCCTGACGGAAAAGCTGGTCGCGTGTTCGGTAGTCGATGTTGCCGTCCTCTTGGTTCAGTTTCGCCACAACGTCGTCAGCGACGCCTTCCATGAAACGTGAAGAGACATGCAGCGGCGCGTGCGGAATCGGGTGCGGAACATACAGAAACAACGGTTCGTCTTTGTTTCGCTCGATGAACGAAACCGCACGTTCGGTAATTCGTTTCGTTAGCAAGTCGGCGTCGGGATCCATCTCGATGACCGTCTCGTTCTCAAGCAATGCCAATGGAGGGAACTGGTAGTGCTTCTGTCTTGGATGAAATGGGTGGATGTCGTGGCTGAAGGGGATACCAAAAAATTCATCAAAGCCCTGACGAGTTGGTAGGAACTCTGGCTGGTCTCCCAAATGCCATTTGCCAAACATACCGGTTTTATAGCCAACGGTCTTGAGAACTTCAGCGATAGTGACCTCTTGGGGGTTCAATCCCTTGGTGTCGCCTGCAAGAAGCACTCCATGACGTGACCCCGTTGCCATACCGATTCGTTTGGGATAACAACCGGTCATCAAAGCCGCGCGCGACGGAGTGCAAACCGGGGCTCCCATGCAAAAACCGGTCAGCCGAGCGCCCTCGGTCGCCATTTGATCGATTCGCGGCGTACTTACGTGCTCGCCACCGTAGCAACGGAGATCTCCGTAGCCCTGATCATCAGTGAAGATAATGACAAAGTTTGGCGGTCGCTCGGGCGGAGTAGCGACAGAGGACGCGACGAAAATCAGGCTGACCAACAAGGCAAGCAACACGTTACAGGGAAAGTTCACTACCTTCATCACGCTGTAAAACTTATTCTTTGAATTCATACTCTGCTACTTACTTGGACGTGATTTACTCGGAGGACGATAGGAGTTCAGCAATGCCGCCATCTCTTTTACGATATCGGGATGATCGCGGTAAACATTTTTTGTTTGCAACGGGTCACTCTCCAAGTCATAAAGCTGCCCGCGTGGGGCGTTCTTTT
>CAZDBE010000188.1:0-10959 GCA_964503675.1 uncultured Pirellulaceae bacterium
GAAATGGGCAAACGAAACACCGTCGAAAAAATGGCGCCTCACATCACTCACTTTGGTGTGCATGATCATGGCTTCAACAACGTCAGCACCTACGGCAACTTGCTGCGTTTGATGAATGAAGGACGCATCCCCGAGAACGAATGGGAACGCAACTTTTACGTGATGGCTCTTCAAGCTTCCAGCGCCGTCCAAGCCAAACGCTGGACAGAAATTCCCTCGGGCGGATACATCTATTCCTTCAACGGTCCGCACTCGCTGTTTGCCGACACGATTCGTTCATTGCGCGCCCTTGCGGTAGGGCACCAGTTGGGTCACTCGATCATGGGGGAAGGTGACAAGAAAACTAGCCTGCTTGAAAGGTTGGTTCAGCACGCTAAAACCACTGCCGATTTCGCCGTCTATTACGGAGAGGGACGCGACTTTTATGACGTTTGGGGCCGTACCGCTCACGAAAGCATCTTTAACCTGAACGACGGAGCCTACCGCTGTCCTAATTCGCAACAAGGATTCTCACCGTTCACCACTTGGACTCGTGGTTTAGCCTGGATCATGGTCGGAGCACCAGAGCAACTAGAATTCTTGAAAACCATCGACGACGCGGAACTGGAACCTCTCGGTGGACGCGAAATGATTGAAGCGTTCCTGTTAAAGATGGCTAAATCTACCTGCGATTTCTACATTGAAAATACGGCAACCGACGGCATCCCTTACTGGGACACCGGAGCACTCAACTCACACAAACTTGGGGAAGACGTTTACGATCGCGAGTCGGAACCTTTCAACGATGCGGAACCGGTGGATTCTTCCGCCGCGGCAATCGGTGCTCAAGGCCTGCTTCGTTTGGGACGCTATTTAGACGAACCCAAATACACGCAAGCTGGCCTGACCGTGATGCAGACGCTCATGAGCGACAAATACTTGAGCCTCGACGAATCGCACCAAGGCCTCATCTTGCACTCTGTCTATCACCGGCCAAACGGTTGGGATCATATTCCTGATGGTCAGACTGTTCCGTGTGGCGAATCTTGCATGTGGGGCGATTACCACGCACGTGAAACGGCTCTCTATGTCCAGAGGCTGGCCAACGACGATCCGTACTACAAGTTCTATCTGTAAATCTGAAAGAAAATAAAGATGATCATCGGAGATCTCAAAAAGATTGCCGGCCGTAATTATCCGGCCAAGCGATTGACGCAGAATCTTGTCGGCGGCGCATCACCCGTCCAGTGTGAAAACTTTGCCATGGGCTTTGTCACTCTCGAACCTAACGGCGGACAAGTGCCGTGGCACAATCAGGAACAGGAAGAGGTTTACTACGTCGTTTCCGGAAAAACTGAAATGTGTCTGGGCGAGGAACGGCAAGAAATGGAAGCGGGGCAAATCGTCCATATTCCTTCTGGCGTCTACCACCAGATGACTAACATCGGCAGTGAACCGGCGACGTTTGTTTACTGCTACGGCCCGGCAGGCGACGTCGATCATTGGAAACAGGAACTGGCCGGAACACTCCCAAAAGCTGGAGTTGATGTTCCAGCACTACCTGCAGGTGCGCATCCTCAATGCACCGACGTGCCCGAAGGCGGACCGATAATCATTTAGGAGACGGGTTGCATAAGGGAACTGAGGAGGATTTGAAATAGAGAATGTGCCTGTCACCCTCCCTCAAGGAGGGGCGGAGGCTCACAGACGGGAAGGGGCGAGTTTACAGAGGCAAACGACGATTGTTCATTGCCCTTGCGAACACCCTCTACGGCGCTTAGACGGCGACTCTCCCAGAGGGAGAGTCGCATCAAGTGGAAACACGCCCGGCAGCTAATCGAACCAACTTTTCGACACCAAACTTAAGAAACGCACATGGAAATCAAACGAGTCGGCATCATCATGAACGGTGTGACCGGACGCATGGGGACTAACCAGCATCTGGCCCGTTCGATCACTGCAATTATCAAACAGGGTGGAATCAAGGTCAATAATGATCTGACGCTTATGCCCGATCCACTCTTAACCGGTCGCCGCGACTACGCGCTCAAGGCACTCGCTGAACAATACGGCAATGAAGCGCGCGGCAAGGCGTACAAATACACCACCGATGTGCAGGGTGCACTCGATGGAAAGCATGGCGACTACGAGATCTTTTTCGATGCGTCGGGAACATTACAGCGCGCTAATTTTATCGAAATGGCAGTAAAGGCCGGCAAAGCGATCTACTGCGAAAAACCGACTGCCGTTGAGACCAAAGAGGCGGTTCGCCTAGCAAAATTGGTCGCCGATGCCGGACTGAAGAACGGTGTCGTGCAAGACAAGCTATGGCTGCCCGGTTTCCGCAAAATCAAGATGCTTAAGGAGCTTGGCTTCTTCGGCAAAATCCTCTCGGTCAAAGGTGACTTTGGTTATTGGGTTTTCACTGGTATGGATTACGACCAACCTGCTCAGCGTCCTTCGTGGAACTACCGCGCTGAAGACGGTGGCGGCATGATGATCGATATGTTCTGTCACTGGCGGTACGTTATCGACCACGTATTCGGGCCGGTCAAAAGTCTAGTGGCTCACGGTGCAATTGATCTCGACGAACGTCGCGCTGAAGATGGGACTCCTTTCAAGTGTACCGCAGACGACTCCGCCTACGCGATGTTCTTGCTCGAAGATGACACGATGGTTCAGTTCAACAGTTCGTGGTGTACACGTGTCCGCCGCGATGACCTGCTGACCGTTCACGTTGACGGAATTAAAGGCTCTGCAGTGGCGGGCTTGAGGGAAGTGAAAATCCAGTCGGCGGCCAACACTCCCAAGCCAATCTGGAATCCAGACATCGCCCAGCCGATCGACTTCCTTGCTGGTTGGGAAGATGTCCCTAACAACACTGAGTATGACAATGCGTTTAAAATACAGTGGGAGATGTTCATCAAGCACGTTGCACTCGATGCAGAGTGGAACTATTCCTTGATGGAAGGCGCTAAAGGTGTTCAGTTGGCCGAGCTTGGGATGCAGAGTTGGAAAGAGCGTCGCTGGGTCGACGTTCCCGAGTTGTCGTAAGAGTAATCGAATCGCTTGCGATTCGCAGTGTAAAACAATTGTCCCAATTGTTTAGCATGCAGTACTGGCTTTGCCGGTGAAACAATTGGGACAATTGTTCTACATACTTTTATAGAGACTGTTTCAATGAGTAAGAAAGTAGCATTGGTAACCGGCGGCGGCCGAGGCATCGGTTTTGGCATTTGCGAGAAACTGGCAGCCGACGGATTCAATCTTGTTCTTAGCGGACGCTCGGACGCATCGAAAGTAGCGGACGCAGTGGTAAAGCTCGAAGGTATGGGCGCTGAGGTTCTTTACTGCTCTGGCGATGTGTCCTCAGCCGAAGACCGCGCGGCCATGTTGGTAGAAGTCAAAGAGCGCTTTGGCCGCTTGGATGTATTGGTCAACAACGCTGGCGTCGCTCCCAAGGAACGCGCCGACATCCTCGAAGCAACAGAAGATAGCTTTGAGTGGATCATGAAGATCAATCTGCAGGGGCCGTACTTTCTGACGCAGGCCTGTGCCAACTGGATGGTCGAGCAGAAGCAAGCTGACGATTCGTTCGAAGGATGCATCATCAATGTTGGTTCGATTTCGGCGACGGTTGTTTCGCCTAACCGCGGCGACTACTGCATTTCAAAGGCGGGGATGGGCATGATGAACTCTCTGTTCGCAGCGCGTCTCGGTGAGTTCGCGATTCCTGTGTTCGAGATTCGTCCGGGCATCATCAAAACAGACATGACTTCAGGTGTGACCGAGAAGTACGACAATCTGATTTTCAACACGGAATTGCTTGTCGAGAAACGCTGGGGCTTGCCGGAGGATATCGCTAAACTGGCCGCCGCGATGGCGCGTGGCGACTTGCCGTACGCATCTGGGCAGGTGGTTTACGTAGACGGCGGCCTCACGATGAACAGGCTCTAATCCACGGGATCACAAAAACTTCCGGGATTGACCAGTGGGCTGGACGCTCCGCGGCCAGTTGCTACCGGTCACGGAGTGACCGGCCCACTTTTCTAACGCACCGCCGGTAGCAATCCTTCGCGCGAGAACAACGCTTCCAGCTTTGTCCGTCTTTTCGTTCTCCACTGCACGTACTCACTGGAAAAGCCATGGCCTCCCACTGGAACCGTGACTAGCTCGCACTTGTTTCCAGTTGACTTAAGCTTGTGATAGAGATCCACAGCAGTTCTGTAATGCACCAGTTCGTCATAGGCCGCGTGGAATATCAATGTCGGTGGCATTTTTGCGTCGAGTTGATGAACGGGTGACATTGCTAGTGCGTCATCGCCGAATCGTTTGGGAGTATATCCAGTTGTCGGAGACGTGTCGGTAACTGCCGACGTAAAAAACAAAGCAGCCGGCTTCGATTTCGGTGACCTTGCCGCATCGGAGCCCGGAGGCGCTTTTTCGATGGCGGTCCACATGGCAACATGTCCACCGGCTGAGCTACCGCCAACTGCGATACGCGTCGGATCGATGCCTAGCTCAGCTGCATGCTCCACGACCCAAGCAAATGCTGCGCGGCCATCGTCCACCGATGCTAGGGGGCTAGTGCCAAATCGGTTCTTGGTCCGGTAATCTGGAGCGATGCCGACCATTCCGTTTGCTGCAGCCCATTTAGCGGAGTAAGCCGACTTAAGCGGGGTTCCTTTCGTCCAACCCCCGCCGAAAAAAAAAACGAACGCAGAGCGTTTGTCGCCTGCTTTCCACCCCTCTGGCTTGTAGACGAACAAATTCATGCTGTTTTCTCCATCGCGATAGCTCATGGTTTCGGCGCCCGGCAGTTTGTCGGGAGTTTTTTCCGTTGAAGAAGAATCCCCTTTGCTTGGAGCGGCGGGAGTGGCTGGTGCCGACTCGCTGGAGGCTGCTTGGTCTACCTGACCTTGAAAGTGAAGATTGTCGAATAGGAAATCTGCAACCTTCGTCGATGCGGAGCTTAATCCCGCACGACCAATCACCGCGTTTCCCTTGGTGACTTCCTTATGCATTGGAGTACCGGTGGCTTCCAACTTCCCCATTAGTGCATTGTTTAGCCAAACCACAACCGAATCAGGTTTGAGTTCGGCGGTCTCACCGTTGTCGGGGCGTTTGTAGGAAAACGTGTTTCCATCGTGATCGTTCGCCCAGATCTTTACGTTAAACGGAGCCGCAGCATCGTAGTCGACTCTCGCGATAGACTCGTTGCCAACACGTAGCCTAAGACTTTTCTGCTGGTACATCTCAAATCCGAAGGCTCGTTTGGACTTCGAGTTGAGCGTTAAGCTACGGCCCTCCTCCCACGGACCAACACCAAAAATGACGGCAGAATTTTTATCGCCAAGGGCGGCGTCGTTATTGAGAGCATCGAATTCAATGTACATGCTGCTCAGCGCTGAATTTCCGACGTTGTATTCCATCGCTCCGCCGTCTTCGGTGTCAGTGTCGTTGAAGTGAGCGACCTTTCCAGTTCCAACTTTTCCACCGCCATCGGCAACCTTCACGAGTTTCTCACGCTGCAGTTGCGAGACCGTTGGCACGCTGCCGATCTCAAAGCTGTCGAAGGTTTCGTGCAAGAAAACTTCGCCTGCGGTGGCCTCCTCCACACTCTTGGCGGCCGACTGTGACTGAGCGGCCGTTTCCCCCGCTAAGAGAGTACCGGCCAATATGATTCCTAATACAACATTTGCTTGATTGATCATCTAAATCCACTCAATTGAAAGGTCGGTATGACTATGTTGCCAAAACAAAATAGAGTTTCGGTTCATAGTTATTAGGTCGTCAAGCAGCAAACTCATAAAAATGAAGAACTTCATTTGAAAAGCAGGTTAACCTGCGGCGGGGCCACTCGTTTCGCCCTGAGAAAACTCAGATGAAATGACGAGGTCGACAAACATCCGATTTTCATCTGGTTCATCTGACTTGATCAGCAGCTTGGCTGCCTCTTTACCGACCAATTCAGGATTGCTGCTGGCGCTGGTCAGATTGGGATGAATCTCGGTACAGACACGAGTGCGATCCACAGCCGCCAAGCTGATCTCCTCTGGAATGCGGATGCCGCGCAGTAGCGCGAACTGGTGTGCTCCGCGAGCCATTAGCCCGTTGTAACTAATCCATGCAGTCGGGGCTTTAGATCGGTCGTCGCCGACGCGTTTCATTAACTCATCAGCACAGTCGAAGCCCTCTTGGCGATCACCTTGTTCAACACTTACGACGAACTTGTCATCTAAACTCAGTTCGCGGACGGCCAAGCATTCACGTAATGCGTTGAGGCGCATTTGATGGCGCCCCAGTCGACAATTTCCACCTAGCCACGCAAACCGTTCGTGACCCAATTCGACTAGGTGATCAACGATCTGATCGAGTGATTGTTTCTCGTTAGGGCCGACGGAATGGCAGAGTCCCGGAGCACTTGCGTAGACATTAAGCAGCGTCACTCGCAACTCGCAAAGCGCTCGCATGAAGGGTTCACTGACCTCGCCCAAGATGACGATTCCCTGCAGTGGGTCGCGTTGCCCGAGCAGCTCAAACAATTTTTCTTCATTTAGATCGCGCTCTCCACCGAGAAAGGTGGTGCTGATACGGGACTGCTGCAACACCTTGAACAGGCCCTGCTGAACATGGCTGAACGTGTTGCTGGGCTGATCGATCTTCAAACCGCCGCGCTGTACGATTCCGACATAATTACTACGGGACCCGGGCGCGTGAACAGGCTGCATACCACGGGGCGCATACCCGTTTGCAACCGCTACCTGCCAGATCTCTTTATAAGATTTGTCGGAAATTCCGTCTCGCCGACCGTTAAGCACCAGCGACACCAAAGACTGAGAAACCCCCAATTCCCGAGCAATCTGACTTTGAGAAATCCGTTTTGCCATGTTTCTAACACTCCCTATTGCCCTGAATCACGCCATTGCTTCATAATCGGCATTATAAATTCAATTGAATAGATTACACTTTAATTAGACTTTTTGTTTACGAAGCGATAAGATTCATAAGTATGAGCCAGAAATCAACATCCCTACCGTCTGTTTTGGTCATCATGACCGAGCAGGAGAAGGTGGAATTCATGCCCCCAGACCTCGAAGCGAGGTTGCGCGGGTTATTTCCCGAGCTCACGTGGGTCGAGGCGCCTTTAGAGGAGGATCAGTGGCACAAATTGCTTAACGAGAAGCGCCCCGAGATTGTTCTTTGTGCGTGGGAAACTCCACCACTGCCTCTTGAAGCCGGTGAATATCTAAAATATTGCTGCTTCCTATGTGGCTCGGTTCGTAAGCTCGTGAAACGCGAGCTGATTGAAGGCGGGTTAATAGTTACCAACTGGGGATCGACCGTCAGCAACACAGTGGCCGAATGCTCGCTTCTTCTCATTCTCTGCGCCCTACGGCGTGTTGGGAATTGGAGCGTCGCTATGCGCACCGAAGGTAAATGGAAATCTGGACGCCACCCCGACACGCTTAGCCTGTTTGGTCGGCGTGTTGGACTGCATGGTCTTGGCGCGATCAGTCGCGACTTAGTTGAGCTGCTCAAACCGTTCAACGTCGAGCTCTCTGCTTACTCGCCAAGTGTGCCTGAAGAAACATTTCAGAAGCTCAACATCCGCCGGTGCGAAACTCTCGAAGACCTTTTCTCGACCGCGGACGTGCTGGTTGAATTGGCACCCGGCAAACCGGCCAACCATCATCTCGTTGGTGACGATTTGCTAAAGCTTCTCCCTGAGCAAGCGGTATTCGTCAATCTTGGACGTGGCATGGTGGTGGACGAAGCGGCCTTGGCTCGCGCCAGTGCACGCGGCCTGCACATCGGACTTGATGTTTACCAAGACGAACCACTCCCGGTGGATTCACCTTTGCGGGGCTTGGACAACATTACGCTGCTGCCGCACCTTGGTGGCCCAACGCCAGATCGCCGCCGCGATTGCGGTGAGCTCTGCTTGGATAACCTTGAAAATTATTTGAACAACAAACCTCTGACTAATCTTATCGACCTAGGTATTTATGACCGCGCAACCTGATATCAAGTGGGGCATCTCTACGCTTGGATGCCATGAACTTGACCTACCCTCTATTTGCCAGCTGGCCGAAAAACAAGGAATTCACCATTTAGAGATCCGTAGTTTGGCGGATTGTCTGAACCTACCGGAGTATTTGGATGCTACCTATCCTGATGATCCCGGTGCAGTGAAGAAAATTCTCCAGCAGCATGGCCAGAATGTAATCGCCCTAAATGCCGGATTCAATCTGATCGGAGCCGACGAAGCTGCACGGGAAGAACTACTTGGATTTGCACGCTGGGCCGAGTTGCTCGACATTCCTTTTATTCGCGTTTTTGGCGGTGGCAGCATGAGCGAACCACTAACTAAAAGCGAAATGGCTGAGGCCGTTGGAAACTTGCAGTGGTGGAAAAGTCAGAGCGATCAGCATCAGTGGAAGACGCGCATCGCTTTGGAAACCCACACCGGGTTCAGCAGCAGTGAGCGTTGCGTGCAGCTTCAAGAAGCTTACGGAAGCCCGATAGATATAATTTGGGACACACACCACACTTGGAAATTAGGTGGAGAGAGTGCGAGTGAGACTTGGTCGCAAATGGGCTCGATGATCCAACATATCCACATCAAGGACAGCGTTTCGGTCCCGTCGGCCCGTCATCCTTACTCTTATTGTCTGCTTGGCGAAGGAGAATTTCCCGCCGACGAAGTGTTTAGCGTTCTACGCGACAACAGTTTCAAGGGCGTCGTGAGCCTCGAATGGGAACGTAAATGGCATCCTTATCTTGATGACCTCGACACAGCACTGCAGTCACTTAAAACTTCCGGCTGGGAGGCCAGTCTCACTCAAGCACCGTGTTCTTAAGAAGGGTCGGCTGCGGATAAAGTGAACGCTCTCTGGCTGTATCGGGAAAATCGAAATGCTCAACTCCAAACTAATACATCCAGAAATTCTTCAGGCACTAGGCGGGTCCGGGCATTTCTCACAGGTGCTGATTGCCGACGGTAATTACCCGCTTCTTTCGGGAACTAATCCGGCGACCAAACGCGTGTTTTTAAATTTAGCTCCCGGTACCGTTGGTGCTCTCGAAGTGCTAGAAGCCATTCTTTCGGCAACGCCGGTTCAGGAAGCAACGACGATGACGCCGCCGGATGACTTTCATCCCGACATTCACGACGAATACAAAGCTATGCTTGGCGATGGCGTCCAATGGACAGAAATGGAACGCTGGTCGTACTACGACAAGATCAAATCGACCGACACCACACTGGCCATCGCCACTGGCGAACAGCGGCGCTTCGCCAATCTGCTGCTGACCGTTGGTGTCGTTAAACTGCCCGAAGAAAGTTTCTAAGAGAAGTCTGCTTCGGCGTGCACCCTTCTTTAGTTAGTTAACCTTTAGCGTATGCACAAAACCTTGAACGCTGTGGTTTCCTGTGCCCACGACAATCGTGTCGTTGTCGATCACGGCAAGATTGCTGGCGCCGCCCGAAACGTCGGTCTGCAGTTCGATCCACTCGTGCCACGTCTCAGCTTCGTCATCGGAAATCAATAAAACGTGTCGCTTCACTTTTGCTCTTTGGTCGGTAGCGGCCAGCAGATGAAACGTTTTGCTGTTGTGTTGTAGGACTCCGTGTTGGCCAAGAAATCCCTTCTCCCAAATCTGTGCGTGCTTGCTCCACGTCGTTCCGTAGTCGCTGCTAGAGAAAATGGTCGCGATGCCCGATGTGAGAACAAAGACCTTTTTACCGACCTTGAAGAAATTCATCACGTCGCGCGCCTCTGTTAATTCTGCCGTCTGCGTCCACGTCAAACCAGCGTCAGTTGAGCGAAAGATCTTTCCTGACTCTTCGTAGCCAACACCGCAGACGACAACTCCGTCTCCCAAGCCCATCAAGCAGGTTGTGTTCTGACGAGGAAGTTTGTCATCAAGTACGATCGTGTCGAACGTTTTGAAGTGGTCGACGCTACGGAGGATGCTGATTTTGTTGTTCGCGCTTCGACGGAGCCCGACGAGGATCTCACCGCTTTCGAGTTGAGTGAGCGCAACGGTTCGCGAGGACTTCGCCCGAGCGACGATGTCAAATGTTTCGCCTTCGTCGTCACTACACAGCACGAGTGCCGGTTCCGATGTGGTCGCGTAAATTCTGCCGTCATCGGCGCGGATGTAGTTGCGGATATCTTGGATGCTCCACTCGTCCCCTCCATCGACGGTCTTGGCCCAATTCTTTCCGCCGTCCGTTGTTTTGAATACGTCACCGGTTTCTTCGGTTCCCATCAGCGCGACGCCGTCGGCCAGTTTGAACGATGATCGAACGTTGGATTCTCCCGGAGGTTTGAAGGAGTGCGCGATCTCAACTTGAGGAAAGCGTTTCTCTCCCGCGCTTGAGTACGCTTGAATATTTTCGTCGACGCTAGACTTTTCTTCCGATTGAGCGCACGCTGGCATTGCCGCCAACACTGTGACGAGGATAGCGATGCCGAAAGACATGATATGTTTCACAACTTGCATTTATAACGTACCCCTAGTTTGGAATGGTGTGGTGTAAATCCAGAGACCATGTGATCAACGCATCAGAGGAAATGCCAGATTTTCGATCCGAGTTTTGCGATCGTCCAACGGCAGCTTGCCAAGTAATTCGGAATAGTTTCCGTCTGGATACGCTTGCGCCGCCATCAGCAAAATCGGGAACAACTTCATCCGATCATTTTCCTTGATCGATTTGTGCGGCCACGGTTTGCTCGGGTCAGCACAAGGAGCTAGGTAGTCCAGCCCGGCCCGCAGGCGCGCGTCGCCAGCATTCCAAATGTCCACGTCGACTTTTTCGGCAAGACTCGCTATCACAAACATGGCGTGCAGGTTGTAGTTGCTGTAAAAATTTGGTCGTGTGCGTGCCAGCTCTTCAGGCATCGAGCCATCCGGTCCGATCTGCGAAAGGATACGCTTCTGGATTGCTGCCTGAGCCAGCTTGGTCGCCTC
>CAZDBE010000189.1:0-10913 GCA_964503675.1 uncultured Pirellulaceae bacterium
GCCACGCACTGGGCCATCATCGCTTGCCCGTCGCCAACTGCGCCGACGCCTTCTCCCGTTTTTGCTTTCACGCCGATCTGTCCAGGAGAAATTTTCAAGATCTCCGCAACACGATCGGCGATGGACTGCTTAAACGCCGACAGTTTGGGTTTCTCTGCGAACACGATGCAGTCGAGATTAATGATTTGAAAACCGGATTCGGCAACCTTCTGCATCGCCCTCAGCAACATATCCGCAGAGTCGCGCTGGTAGTTTTCCTGATCAGTATCAGGAAACAGCTCGCCAATATCACCCATCGCCGCAGCACCTAGAATCGCGTCGGTGATCGCATGAAGCAGCACGTCGGCATCACTATGCCCATCCAACGAAAATTCAAATGGAACATCGATCCCGCCCAACCGCAGCGGCCCTCCCGGCTTGAGGCGATGCGTGTCGTGCCCGATACCGATTCTCAAATGGGATAGATCATCCATCGTGACTGCCTAATCGCTGGTAAGTATTGATATGAATATTTGGCCCGTCGATTTAGCCAAGTCAAAATATCCCGGGGGACATGCCGTTTCGCAAGGGCGCATCCGAGTACATCCCGATTTCATAAAATAAGTGTCTCGGCCAGCCGACGGCTGTCGGTTCTGTTGCCGGGAATCTATACTCTCGGGCATGCCTGTTATCGAGATAAAAAACCTTGTCAAATCGTACCGCGTCTACCAGAAAACCGAAGGTTTGGCGGCATCGGTGAAAGGGCTGTTTAAGCGCGAGTACAGCAACGTTGAAGCCGTAAAGAATATTGACCTAGAGGTTGAGGAAGGTGAATTCGTTGCGTTTCTTGGGCCCAACGGAGCCGGCAAAACCACCACGCTCAAACTGCTCTCCGGAGTCATCAATCCTGACTCGGGTACCTGCAGCGTGATGGGATTCACGCCTTGGGAAAGACGCAACGAATACCGACGGCGTTTCGCACTGGTGATGGGCCAGAAGAATCAGTTGTGGTGGGATCTACCGGCCGCTGAATCGTTCCGACTGAACCAGCATATTTACGGCGTGCCCGCTGAGAAGTTCAACAATACCAGAGATGAACTGTGTGATTTGCTGGATGTGAATCGATTGCTGAACCAGCCTGTCCGCGAACTGTCACTTGGTGAACGGATGAAAATGGAGTTAATTGCGGCGCTGCTGCATCAGCCGGACGTGCTGTTCTTGGACGAGCCCACCATTGGCCTCGACGTAGTGGCTCAGCATAAGATCCAAGAGTTCCTCAAGTACTACCAGCAGCAACGCAAGACAACCATCCTCTTGACCAGCCACTATATGAAGGACATCGAAGCGCTTTGCAAACGTGTGGTGATTATTGCCGCCGGAGAAATCTATCACGACGGTTCGCTAGAAGGAATCGTCGACAGATTCAGCGGTGATAAAATCGTGACGCTGCAGCTATCGAACGCGTCGTCACTGGGAGACCTCAGAAGCCTTCCCAATGTGATCGAAGTAGAGGAGCCTAAAATCAAGTTTCGCGTTAGCCGGGACCGGGTGGGAGAAGTGTTGGCCGGAATTTTCAAATCGCATTCGGTGGACGACATCGTCGTCGAGGATCCGCCGCTCGAAGAAGTGATTTCAAACGTGTTTTCGGCTGCCGAGGAGAAAAAACAGTCGCCAACGGGTGCCGCAAGTGTTTGACAAAGCGAAAACTTGGTGGACCTTTTTTAAGATCTCGATCAACGAGCGTCTGGTCTATCGTGGCGATTTCATTATCGGCACGTTGATGCGATTCTTGCCGACGCTGACTCAGATTTTTCTGTGGTGGGCGATCTACGATGCGATCTCGACACCCGGCACGGCCGATTCCGCCGAGGGCCCTGACCAAGACATTCAAGGGTACCGCTATGGCGACATGGTTGCGTACTATTTGATGGTGACCATCGCCCGCGCTTTTTCCAGCATGCCGGGGCTGACTAAAGGTATCGCCAACCAAATTCGCAGTGGAGAGATCAAGAAATTCTTGATTCAGCCCGTCGACATGCAGGCTTGTTTGCTGATGCAACGTATTGCTCACAAACTGGTTTACTATCTGATGGCAGCGCTGCCGTTCACGTTGGTGTACTGGTTGTGCGGCGACTTTTTTATTGATGGCTGGCCGGACGCCGAAACGCTGGCGGTGTTCTTCACGTCGTTGGTCCTCGGGTTTATGCTTGGATTCTATCTCGAGTGCACGATCGGCTTGGTCGGATTCTGGTTCCTAGAAGTCACCTCGCTGACGTTCATCTATATGCTGATGAATTTCTTGTTGTCAGGACACATGTTCCCGCTGGAGCTACTTCCAGAAGGGCCGGTAAACGTGCGAGCGATCGTTGAGTTCCTACCCTTCAAATACTTGGCTTACTTTCCGGCCGCCGTATTCCTTGGAAAAGTCGAGGGAGCTGCGATGTATTGGGGACTGGCAATCGAAGCGGCGTGGGTGATCTTCTTTATCATCGCCTCACGGGTGTTGTGGTTCCGTGGCGTGAAGCGATACAGTGGCTTCGGCGGCTAGATAGAATTTCATCGCAACGATTACGATGATTGGCGCAGATGATTTCCGCGCGTGTCCACGGCAGAGGTCTCTTCCTTCGTCACCTTCTTTTTCACGCCGCCAGGATTCGCTTGGAGGTATTCAGTAGAGCGTTTGGAATACGTTCCCAAATCGCAGCCAGAAAGGGCCGTTAGAGAGATTGCCGATACGGTAACGAGGCAGAGGAAGGAAAGCTGTTGGAAACGACGCATTGAAAAACCGATATTCAAAACCAAATGAGAGCTGAACAATTAAGTTAACACATGGCGGGTCCCAATCGCAGCCGTCGTCTCTACTTTTCTGGTTCGTTTTTGCCATAGAAGCCGCGCGCTTTGGCATGCATACGTGCCACATTGCCCATAAACACGGTCGGGCCGAAGGGGTTTTCTTCAACGGCAGATTCAATGGCCGATTGTGATTTTTCCTTTTCTCCCATCATCTCATGGAAGAGCCCGATATAAAGACTGGCGTGATAAATCGCCGACGCATCACCGCTGGCGTCCGCAGCGGCCCGAACCTGATCGACGCTTCCTCTGCCGGCAAACATCTCGTAAATCTCCGGCATCGCGATGCGTCTGTCACGCGTGATCTTAATCATACCTTTCCGCGCCTCTTCAACCGAGGAGAGTTTTGCTTTGCATAGCATGTGCCACACCGAGTTCTCAACATCTTGCGTGTTGTAATTTTGATGGCTCTCCAGTTGGTCGACCACGTCGGCGTGGCGGTCGGCGTAGTACAACGCCAAGCCACGTTGCCACAACTGGGGCTTAAGCTGAGGCTGCAACTTGATCACACGATCAAACGCTGCGACCGATTCGGCCGCTTGGCCATTAGCGAAGTAAACCTCGCCAAGTGCAAAATCAATGCCGACTCTGTCCCGTTCTGCCGTTGTCTCTTCGGTAGAAAGCGATTGGAGCACCTCAATCGCCGCTTCAAAATCGCCCGCCATAAATTTCGCCCGAGCGACGCCACTTCGTACCGCAGTCTTCTTCTCTTGGGCCGTAGATGCGGCTGGCGGTTCCTGCGCCGAGCTACATCCGATGTGTATTAGAAAACTGATCGTCAGCAAAAAATGAAACCTCTGACGCATTCGAAAACCAAACCGTAAGAAAGTTTTGATCATGGGAGATGTTAGCATTGGCAATGAGTAAAAGAGTCCTCGATCCTATCAAGACCCTTCTCGTAACGCAAAAACATCGTAAATGAGCCTAGGCACTAGCTTTTACCGCAGTAGCTCTGCACGACCGGCAAACTCCACCCAGTTTAACTGACCCGCACTGCGCGTTGGTATAGTCACGCGATTGGTCTGATTTAAACGATAATACAGAACATTAGGTAAATCGCGGTCGTTTCATTGACGATGAAACGACCAAGACGTGTTGAGCCAAGCAAATCGGTTGGTGGCACATTTTCAGTGATCACAAACCATTCAGGAGAACCCTATGTTTCGTCGTGTATTTCTTGCCACCATGGTGATGGCAGCATTTTCGGTTTGTTTCATCGGCCAATCCGATACAACTCAGGCTCAAGAGCGAGCATTCGGACAATCATGGGGAACGCGCGAAGGTGCACAGAACATGAATCGCTTTTATCACTATCCGTATGTCACGTACCCACAGAACTATTGGGGCAACGAAGCTTACCGAAGTGCTGACAGCATGTACTACCGGTACCGCCCAGAAATGCGAATTCCCGTCTACAACAAGGCGTGGCACAACTACTACCCGTCTTCGCGACGTTATCACTGGGGCCACCAGTTCATCACCGACATTTTCTAAATTGTCAGCTAGAGAGTTCTGAAAACGTTCGGCACTTTACTGCGCCGATTTAATCAGCAGCAGATAGTTTCCCTTGGGCTCGCCACTCTGGTGGTCTCCGGGAAACAATGCTTCGACATTTTGTCTTTCGATGTCCTGCCCAACCGCCGGTGATTCGTCAAGGCCGAACATCGGCGCGGCCGACGCGCCAAGTCCTTCCGGCCCATCTGCATCTGAGTAAAGCCCGTCAGCGAAGAGGTTTCTCTTCCGGTCGCTTATACTGGCTGAGTCCGCTGTCTTCTTCTTAGAGAATCTGCGCTGCCGCAGTTGCTGAGCCATCGTAATGGCGGGCTGCTTGAGCTGGCCTTCAGTACGGTTGGCTACAGCCGCAATCGCCTCGGCCGCCAATTGATCCGCCGATGCAACAACCGGTGCGTCTTCTTTCGCCTTCTCTGGCAAATCGCCACCAACCGTTTTCGCTTGGCGGATATCCGCGAAATACGCTTCGTGTCCCGGTAGTGTGAACGCCGAAATCTCAAACTGCTGCGAATCGGCCAACTCCAACAACGCCTTCTTCATTTGGATCGCACTGGCCTCGATCAGAATACCGTTGATCTCTTGATCAAGCGTGTCGATCAATTCGTCGTTACTTTCACCTGAGAGTTCCGCAGGAACCTGAATGGAATTTGCAGCCAATGTGCGGGCGAGCTGAATTCCAGATTGATTGTCTTGAGATTCTAGCAACCAAACCTGCTCGATCGGCGGTTCTGCAAGGGCAGCCGCCATCAAAGAATCATCCGCAGAAGCACGTTCTGCGTATTCTGCATCCATTGCCACCAAGGGGCCGGCGGTAGATTTTTGAGTTTGGATGAGTGCAGAGTCTTCGACAACGACAGGGCCATGTTCAGCCCAATCAGTCGGCAGCAAAAACATGGTGATCAACAACGTGGCGGCCGAAGACAAGATCGCAGACGTCGCGATCTGCCATGTAAACCGGCCTGAATTTCCAGTTGATAGAGCTGGTTGTGTTGGATCAGGGACTAGCCCTTGAGGTTGAGAATCTGTAAACCTCGTTGCTGTCGACGCGCCCGAAGTTTGAGCCGCCTGCAAAACGCGACCAGAAAAGTCTTCGCTAAGCGTAAAACGCGTCAGCGCCGCAATGGATTCTCGCTGCGCAAGACAATCGTCATAGAATTGCTCAAGTTGTTGATCAGCGGCAAGCATCTTATGCACCTCTTGGGCGCGGACATCGCCAAGTTCACCGTCAATTAATGCGTGGACTAGTTGTTCGTTTTCTGAGACTTCGGACATGTTCTTAAGGACCGCCAATTGGAAGTGAAAGGCGTGGTGTAATGTTTAATAATAAAGGCAAGGAGTAAATCTACGGCAGGTCATTGCCCGTCATTCAAAAACTCTCGTAACTGTGATCGGGCGCGATGCAGGCGGCTGCGGACAGTGCCCACTGCCAACTCCAACATTTCCCCAATCGTCTCGTAGTCGAGACCGTCCATTTCTCTCAACACGAGAATTTCTCGATGCTCTGGCGACAATCGCCCCAGTGCATCCATCAATCCTTGAGCGCGTTCTTGACGTTCCATTTCGTCTGAAGGTGCGGCAACCTTTCCCGGCAACTCCAACGGCATCACATCATCTGCGCGTCCGCCAACCGATGGCGAGTCGAGCGACACTTTGGGCCGTTTCTTTCGCAACCGGGAGATTGCACTGTTACGAGCGATCCGGAACAACCAAGTGTAAAACTGACTGTTACCTTTGAACGAATCTAGTTTCGTTAGTGCAAGTACAAACGCGTCCTGAACCACGTCTTCTGCATCCGACTCGTTTCGCATCACGTGTACGATTGAGTTAAACAGCCGATCTTGATGCCGACCTATCAGCCCTCCAAAGGCATCAGTGTTGCCAGCGAGAGTTTGGTCGATCAATTGCTGATCGGTCAGATTGTGGAAGGAGGGATTCATGCTTCAGACGCCAGTCGCGTCGCTAAGTTCCCGGGAATGGACCAGTTCCCAGTTTTTCTTGAAAAAACAAGCAAAACACATGGTTTTGTCGCCCATTTCACGGCTATTGGAGGGCAATCCATGACCGCGAGTAACTGTCCGTGTTCAATTCACTGGCTAATTATACACCGTTGATCGCCGATAAAGAAAACGGCAGGACGTCTCTACAGCCTACACTATTTTTATACCCATCGGCAGCATCACACTTTCAGGAAGCAGTTCCTTGACAACATCAGACAATCCCTACGCCGCTCCACAGATTCAGCCGCCTCCGCCGGAGCGTCCAGCTTTGCAAGAGCCTCTTGCGCTCCCGTCGGTCGGAAAATCGATTTTGAAGTGGACTCTCGCGTGTAGCATTGCTGCTGGGCCAAGTTTCTTTTTTGGGTCTAGTCTTGCCAGCCGAGCAGGGTATTCGGCTGCATGCGCGGGAATGATCGCCGGAATTGTAGTCTTCATTGCTCTATATGTTTTTGTCGAACGGACGCAGCGCGTTCAACGAATTCTATCTTGGCGGTTCGCGCGTCGAACCGCTTGGATTGGTTACGGGACGCGCGTCGCCGCGAGTATTATTTTTCCGATTGGAATGTTTCCGGATATATTCTGTGGCATGTTCTCCGTTGGCTTCAGTGGCTGGATACTTGGAGGCAATTTGATGGGTCCCGGACGCGAGCACCACATCTTTGACGGAAACCACGCCATGGTCTTTGCCGAATTCATGCTGACAACCGTTGTGCAAGGAGTTCTCTTAAACGTGGTCCTTTTCGGGTACATGATTCTGGTGTTTGGCATCTGCCATTTGTTCGGTTCGTTTACGAAACCGCGTCATCAACGTCCAAGCTAATTTCCGAAATCTGACCATAGGCGCGGCACCACGAAAATATGGCAAAGCCAACGACGATCGTCCCCACGCTGACCCACTGCGAAATTGTCCACTCGGTACCGAACTGCCCCGCTTCGTCGTTACGTATGGTTTCAATCATAAACCGGCCGATCGGATAGAGGATCAACATCAACGCAAACACCTCACCATCGCTGCGGCGATGATACCAGTACATCCACAACAACAGACACAAGAGCAGCGCGTTGACACTGCTGTAGATTTGCGTCGGATGAACCGCTAGGGATCGCGCTGGCAATTTGCCCAATGGCACTCCGATCATATCTACTTCGCCGTCGTGCCTCCAAGCAAATTTAATACTCTCCTGATCTGCCAAGTCTGTTCGCCACGCTTTCAAATAGCGAATCCTATCCGGATTGCCCAAATCGACTGCAATGGCGTCGCCCGGCCGAACACCAATCTCCTTGCCTAGTCCATCTCCAACGTTGACGACTTCGTTAGTAAACCCCAATTCCAAGGAAGCCCGATCGGTCACCGGTTTAGTCGTCATCCCCAACAGCGAGCCATTGGAAAGATGTTGGACCCAAGACGACGAACCGGCTGGGAATTGAATTGCCGGCATCCCAACATCGCAAACTCCGCCCCAGCAACAGCCGTTCATCAAACATCCCAGCCGCCCGATCGCTAGTCCGATCGCCATGCCTGGTGCCATTAGATCGGCTGTTTTCCAGACAGGGAGTTTTGACCACCAGAAGAAAATAAACGCCGCAATCGAGGCCCCAAATAGACTTCCGTAAACCACTAAACCACCGCCAGTCATGTTGGCCGCAAGTTTCAGCGATTGGGTGAATGGAATATCTGGCCCAAAAAACTGGTCGTGCTTTTGAATCACGTAGAACAGTCGCGCACCGACGACACCGGCAATCACCATGCAGAATGCCAAAGTGAAAATCGGATCGACCGGAAATCCAATCCGCCGACAGCGCCAGAGCACAATCCCCATACCGGAGACAATCGCAAGCAGCATACACAGACCATAGCCACGAACAGCAAGTCCTCTATTGACCATCGGGCCAAGAGGATTCTCTGGATCAACTCCAGCAACTTCGACTGCCGGCAAGACAAACAGAATCGCCGCACTGACCATCGCCACCATCGGCAAGAAGCCCTTTAGCTCTTCCGACCACCCACTGCGCCTCCAGTAGTACGCACAGAGCAACCCACAAAAAAGCAACCACGCCACTAACAGCGGCCAACCCAACCATTGATGGGGAATGAAAAATAGCGTGGGCTGCATGAATTGTTTCTCAAATGCGTTGTTGTGTGTTCGGTTTATAAACGAAGAGTCTATTCCGCCTCTAACCAATCACTAAATTGTCAATCAAGCGAGTCTTGCCTACGTAGGCGGCAATTAACGCAACCACTTTGCCATCAATAAAATCGGCCGTCTCGAGTGTCACTGGATCAGCGACCACCGCGTAGTCAATGCTGTCGACGCCGCCATCGATCAACATCTGTCGCATCTCAGTAACAATCTCAAATCCGTCGTTCTGCCCGCTAGTAATCAAGTCGCTTACATGTTGTAAGGTCTCGTGCAGCACCAACGCAGTCTCGCGTTGATCGGCATCCAAGTACCGATTGCGTGAACTCAATGCCAATCCGTCCGGCTCTCGAATGATCGGGCAAACGCGCACTTCGATGGGCGCGTTTAAGTCGTCGACCATCGCTCGGATCACACAGACCTGCTGGTAGTCTTTTTGACCAAAGAAAGCAACGTCGGCGCGACTCATGTTAAACAGTTTCAGCACAACCGTCGCGACGCCGGAGAAGTGCGTGGGGCGAAATTCACCTTCCAGCACGCCGGCAACTTTGGGAGGGACAATCGACGTAGAAAAATTGGGCGGATACATTAATGCATCGTCAGGAACAAAAACGTGCTTGACGCCGATCGCCGCCAGCGTCTCCAGATCGGCATCCAGGGTTCTGGGGTACTGATCCAAGTCCTCGCCGGCAGCGAACTGAGAAGGATTGACGAAAATGGTCACGATCGTCTCGGCTGTCTCTTCCAACGATTGCCGAACTAGGCTCAGATGTCCCTCATGCAGCGCCCCCATCGTCGGCACCAATCCGATCGTCTTGTTCGCCCTGCGGAACCCGTCGGTGAGTTCGTGGAACGCTTCTAAGTTGTTGATTGGTGTCATGTTTGGTCAAGCTTCGTTGGGCGATGGTGCGATCAGCCAGTTAGGCTATTGGATCCCAGCAAATTGAGCAACCTGAAGTGGCACTTCATCGCGCCGTTGAGTAGCCGAACTCGCAAGAGTTTGGACGACGCCGAGAAATCTCCGCGGGGTGTTACATTTCGGGGCTCCAACACGGCCTCTGTTTTCGCTAAAATCATTATCTAAATTCAAGCAACTCCAACAGCCAAAAACAATCCATGTCCGAAACTCCCAATGCTCTGACGCACTGCGTATATTTCTCACTCAAAGACAACTCCGCCGAAAATTGCCAAGCTTTAGTGGAGGACTGCTATCGATTGTTGACACGTCCCGATGGCTTGATCGGCCTCCACGCAGGTGTGCGGGTTCCTGATTTAGCGCGACCGGTCAACGACCAAACATTTGACGTGGCTTTGATCACGGTATTTGAAAGCCGCGCCGCCCACGATGCCTATCAGACCCACCCAGACCACTTAGAGTTTCTCTCTCGCAACAAAGAAAGCTGGTCTGCGGTACGTGTCTTTGACGCCGACGCTAAGGCCTAGTTTGTATCCATGCGATTCATCAAACTGACCGTGAGCTACGACGGGACGGACTTCGTCGGATGGCAGCGGCAGATTAACGGCATCACCATCCAACAAAAGATGGAAGAAGCGTGGCTATCGATCTCCGGCGAGAAAGTCACTGTCACTTCGAGCGGTCGGACTGACGCTGGCGTTCACGCACGCGGTCAAGTGTGCAGCATGCGTACGGAAACTGATTTCTCTTGTGCGACGATTGTTCGGGCTTTCAACGCGCGCACGCCAACCGCAATTTCCGTCTTGGCCGCCGAAGAGGCGTTTGAAGGTTTCAACGCCATCAATCACTCGATTCGCAAAACTTACTGCTACTACATTCAATCCGGACGGATTCTCGACCCACTGCTTGAACGGCATGCGTGGTTTGTGCCGCATCATCTAGACATCGAGGCGATGGGCAAAGCAGCGCAGTACGTGGTCGGCCAACATGATTTCGCTTGCTTTCAAAGTACCGGTTCTGTTCGACGCTCCACGATCAGAAACGTAATGAATTGCACCGTCAACGGTCGGGCGCGTGGTCCGTTTCAGGACATCGATTTTAGTATTACGGCCGACGGCTTTTTATACAACATGGTCCGCAGTATCGTGGGAACACTGATCCCGGTAGGGATGGGGCGGAAGAAACCCGAATGGATTCTTGAACTGATTGAGCAAAAGGACCGAGAATTGGCGGGGCAGACCGCACCCGCGAAAGGCCTGTTTTTGGATCATGTGGTCTATGCTGATGATGCGTCAGGCGGAATCCACACCAAAGAACCCGTCCCAACAACCGTTGGTCTCGATGGCGGCATGGGCTAAAATACACTTGGTGTTTTAGACACGCCACTAACGGAACAAGATTCGGCTTCCTTCATTCCCCTTTTAACGTAACGGAATACCCAGTGAGTATTGGTAAAGACTTTATCGGCCCCTTCCGGATGCTACGTCTGATTCGATCGGGCACAACGACGCAGGTATGGGA
>CAZDBE010000190.1:0-2118 GCA_964503675.1 uncultured Pirellulaceae bacterium
GCCAACCGAAAATGTAGGCTGCCTCGTTTACGTGTCGGGTTAGGCTGCTTAAAGATCGTCGATCAGTTTCAAAAATGCATCTTCAAGACTGATCCGTCGCGGCAGCAGGCGCAGAATGCTGATCTGCCGCTTGCGCATCTCATCCACAAATTCGTCGACCTCTCCCTGAAACGCGAAAGCGATATCGATCGACGCAACCGTTTTGGTCGGAGGTTTGACGTGTTTGAATGTGCGCCCTTGGAGTGCCAACTCGATCTCTTCCAACGGAGCGCACAGGTCAACTTCCGCGTTGATCTGTTGGTTCTCGTTAGCCACTTCTTGCCCGATCGTATCGACCGGACCGCAGTACTTTAACTGGCCAAGGTTAAGGATCGCCACCGAGTCGCAGATTAGCTCGACTTCCTGAAGTAGGTGACTATTGAGAAAGATAGTGGCCCCCAGCTCTCTCAGACGATGAATGATCTGCCGCATTTCGGCACGAGCGCGAGGATCGAGTCCGTCAGTTGGTTCATCCAGCATCAATAGTTTTGGCTCGTGCAACATTGCCTGAGCCAGCCCTAGCCGCTGGAGCATACCTTTGGAGAAATTCTTAACCGGCTCACGATGCCTGCCCGTTAGTCCGACTAATTCCAACAGCTCGTCGCGCTTGTCGCGAATAACACTGTTGGGCACGTTGCTCAGATTGCCGAAACATTCGAGCGCTGTAAATGCCGTCAGATGCGGGCTGATGCGCAGATGTTCGGGAAGGTAACCGACCTGCCGCCTTGCCGCGATCGAGCCGGCGTTACATCCCAAGAGACTTGCCGAACCGGAAGTTTTGGAGATGATACCCAACAAGATTTTGACGAACGTCGTCTTGCCGGCACCGTTAGGTCCTAGTAACCCGAAGACTTCACCTTGTTTGACTTCGAAGCTGACACTTTTCAGGGCTTCAAATCGTTTTCGAAAGATCGTGCCCGACCGGTAGGTCTTACAGAGGTCTGTCGCCGAAATTGCGGCTCCGGGCTTTCGTGCCACCGAATCAGTGGCGGGCACTTTCTCCGCGACTGCGACGACCTCGTTGTTATCAGGATCCGACATTTGTTGTGATTGATCGGTGAGTTAGAGATGTGGGTTCAAAGTAAGTACCCTTTTGGGGATTCGAAAGTTTAGCAGTTAGCGAATTTGTAGGAAATAAGCGCCGCTCGTTGTACCGCCTTTAGGCGGAATTGCGTGCATCCGGCTAAAGCAGGTACAACAAACGGCGCTTACATGATATCCCATTTCTCACCGTACTTGAGCAATGGGTGTTGATGCCAGATTTCCTCAAGCCATTGGCGTCCTCGGTCTGCTAAATAGTTGTGGAAACTGGAATATGGCCAGTCACCCCACTTGTCGACGTAGCCATGCTTAACTGGATTGTTATGGATGTAGTTGAGCGTCGTAAAATAATGCCGATTGCTACGGATGACGCGGTCGGAACATCGACACCATACTTGCCTCTTACCCTGCAAGTGGTCCTCGAGATTCAGTTCATGGGAAGTTCGACCGTGCAGTTTCCCTAGGGCCCTAGAAAAGTCTTTAATGTTGGGAATTTTTACCAGCAGATGGTAGTGATTTGGTAGGACAACCCACGCAGCAAGCGAGAGGTTTTGACGGGCGGCGTGCTCCACCAATTGTTCCTCAAACCATCCGATGCGAGTGGGTGAATCCAGAATGTGCACGTGTTCGAAACAGGCTCCAGTGATCAAGCGGAATTTATCTGGGTCAGGGATGTGAGGTGGACTGTGTAACGGAAACCGATGAGCAATCCGCTCAACCAGCGCCGCTCTTCGCTTCTTAGGTGGCCATTTGCGATAGTCGTACATCATTAACCTCACCTAAAAAACTAAAGTTCGGTAAACCCGTTTGTTGTACCGCCTTCAGGCGGAATTGTGCGCATCCGGCTAAAGCCGGTACAACGAACGACGCATCATAGCAGTACGTATACCTAAAGAGTTGTCCAATCGCCTCCCTCAGCACTTCGCTTGACGGCTTCGATGACTTTCATATTCGCCACCGCGTCCTCAATTAGTGTGGGGACCGGACTCTTGTTCAAAATAGCCTGCGACATTAGATCTCCCTGCACGGTGTACTGGT
>CAZDBE010000190.1:2128-10904 GCA_964503675.1 uncultured Pirellulaceae bacterium
ATGTTCGACCAGCTGGGGTTCACCATCGGTTTGTAACCACGTTCGGCATGGTTGGTCAGGAGGCGCGTTGAAAGGTATCTCTATTTCGATTCTTCCCAACGTGCCAAAGATATTGACGCGCTGCCACGGGGAAAGCTGCGTGGAGCAAGTGAACGTCGATGTAACGTTGTCAGGAAATTGCAGAATTGCACTGGCGAGGCGGTCGGTTTTGAAATTTGGATCTTGGTCGATCACGCCTACGACGCGCTCGGGTTCCGCATCGCAAACGAACCGAGACAGCGATATGTTGTAGCAACCGATGTCCATCAGGCCTCCTCCGCCTATGTCGGCCATATTGCGGATGTTGTCAGCGTCATCGTTGAAGTACGAAAAGAAAGACTGAATACAGCGCAAAGATCCAATGGTTCCCGCAGCGACGATCGAACGAGCGTACTGCCATTGAGGGTGATGGCGAAACATGAATGCTTCCATCAGTTTCAATTCAGGATGAGCCTTCCCGGCGTCAACCAACCGCTGGCCTTCGGCGGAGGTCAAACCGATCGGTTTCTCGCACAGCACGTGCTTGCCGGCCTCCAATGCTTTGATGCTCCACGGAACATGTAGATGGTTGGGAAGTGGATTGTAGATCGCATCCACTTCCGAATCTTGAAGCAGTGCGTCGTACGATCCATAGGCTGATGAAATTCCCAACTCTTGTGCAGCAGACTGCGCGGTGCTCAAGTCGCGCGATGCAATGGCAGTGACGGCGCAGAAATTTCCACGCTGCATTGCGGGGATAACTTTCTGGATACCAATCTTGGCGGTGCTGAGAATACCCCAACGGACTTTTGACATGTGACTGCTCTGGGTGGAGTGACTGGGCGCAGTCACAAGATATCTCCATTAGCAATGCCTGTCAAAACAGAAGATTTCTCCAAGCACGCCTCCAGGGATTTGAACCCCGACCAACTGGTTTGGAATCAGCCATGCTACCGTTACACCAAAGACGCGTATCATCCAACAGGGTTTCCTGCCGTATGTGTTGGTGGTTGGATGCGCAGGCAAAAGGATAGTTCGCAAAAATCCCCAACAGCCAGAAGAACTCTTTCCGAAAATCGCTTGAGGCCCAGATTGGCGATTCTTTGATGATGCCGACGCGGCTAAATTATGGGATCACCCTTTCCGTTCATTGGACCTGTCGGAAGCCAGACTTTTGCAAACTCGAGAAACTCATTCCGTTCTGTTTCAAACGTCGCCTTATGGAAATCTCGACGCAATCGTTGAACACGATGGTCGCGCGGTGTACTTCTATTTGTCCGCAGGACAGAGACCAAACAACCGGTTTGGCATGCGCGCCTGTTGGGTCCGTAATTTGGAACTCGGCCCGCACGTGATCAATCAAGAAGACATGGAGGCTGGGATCGCGCCGATGTTGCCGCGCTACGATTGTGCTGATCCACAGCTGACTCGATTGCCGACTGCGGAATCGTTGGAGATCGTTTGGTTGGAGGAAGGTAACGGAGCCGCTTTGTTTGAGTTGCCGGTTGCTGGTTCCGATATTGACCAACCTCAACTGATTGCCGTTATCCCGCCTTGGAGCGGACTCGATGGGTTTCATGGATATGCGGCTAACTGTATCAATGAGAGTAGCGTCTGTTGGCCGATGCCCGACAACCCACTACTGATGCAGCGTATCGATTCGGCCAGAGAGTTCTGGGGTTCGTGGTCTAACTCGGCGTCCGATGCCGCCGGCGAGTCCGTTCCCGCATCGCCATTCGCAATTCAACAGCCGCAAGTTCTGGCCAATTACCGAAAGCGATTCGGTATCGAACCCGGCGAGGAAAAGTACTATGCCGCCGGTGGCGATCAGTTTCCGCTTCGTGGGCTGCTGCATCATCGAACCGATCGCTTGGAGGTGATCGCCACAGCCGGGATGTCGGTTTGTCCTCAGCCGGCTGTCGAGATGTTCGTGGATGATCCTGCGAACTTTCGACGTATCGAATTGGCGATGGTGTTGCCTCGGCAAAAGGACTTGGATGCACTCACGCCGGCAATGGAGCAGCTCAGTGGTCTCTCGGGTTACCCTTGGAAGGAGTTGACGTGGTTTCGTGACGGCCACACGTGTGGTTTTGCGTTTGGTGAATACACGGCATTGCTGTTGCTCGACGATGCTAACGGCAGCCGCTTGGCAGGCGTCGATTCAGAAGCGCTACCAGAGTTTCGTGGTGACCCAGTCAATCTGTTGTGGATGTTGCCGACGACTGATTTGCAGCTGACACAACTAAAGGAGGGTAAACTGACAGTTGGCGACCTAGTAGACCGATGGGTTGCGGTCTGAAAATCGAATTTCGCTCTTACTGGTTGTTTATTGCGTTGCGGGGTTACGGCGGAATTATGGGTTAGTGCAAGTTACCGGCGTTCTCCAAATGATCTTTTCGTGGTCGAGATCTTAATTTATTCAGAAAGATCTGAGTTTTTTCAGCGAAATAGACAGGAATTACCTAACAAAGCACAACGGATGCCGTGTATCTCTATAGCGAGCTACTAAATTGCTGGAATTTGACCGATTACGTGTTACTCTTGAAGGTTATTCGCAGGATCGGCCACTTCCCATCGAACCTGCTGAGTGGGAAATGGTCCCTAGTAAGGTCAGACACTAGGCATTTGACAGCATCTCGGTTTTCCAGTTTTGGATTTTTTGCAATGATCGCATGGACCGGATAGGATCAAACAGACCGATGCCTTTTCAGTTGCGATTGAAACCACTTCCTTCTCAATTCGCGGCGAGTTGTTTTAGACGGCAACAAAGACGTTCTAAACTCTTTCTCTATTCCAAACTGATACGATGAAAACTTCACTCAGGTGTTTTGCAAACATTCGTGTTGCAATCTTCGCTGTTCTAGCAGTTGCATTTTTAATCGCGTTCTCTGACTCGATCCTTGCTTTGCAAGTTAAATCGACTGGGCGATTCAATCGCAAGGGTATCGTGACTGCGCGTTCAACCGGGCAGATAACCGTCCGGCATTACGATGGCAAGAGCACCGTTTACAAGATACAGGACAAAGACGAATCTGCGATGGCGATTGGTGGCGCCATAGGCCGCAACCCAGCCGAAATTATGGTCACGGGTTCTCTCTCGCGCGAGTTAGCTCAACCCGGGATGCTCGTCCGGATGGAAGCCCGGATGACACGCATGGGTAAGTCGGTCAAGCCAATCAAGCAGTTCTATGCTTTGCAAGGCGATGAAGATCTAAGAGTCGATGCGATGGAGTCACTGGAAGACAACACCGAACTGATGTTCACCATCGTCGGACGAGTCTTACGATCTACCGGATCAGGTTTACTGCTGCAGGTTCCCAAATCACGGTTTGCCCGTAATGGCCGTATGGAAATCAAAGTAGATGCCGAGGGCACGATGGAAGTTAACATGGACAGCCTCAACCGCGTGATCCCCGGCGACACGGTCGACAGCATGTCGGGCGTCACTTACTCCAATGGCGACAACGTCATCAAAACGATCGAGATCACCATGTCGGCGACTCGAAAGAAAATCGAGACCGTTGACTCGTGGCATGATCAACTGGTTCAGAAATATGGCTACCTCTCAGACGAGCCCGTTAGAACGCGTATGGTCAAGTCGCAACACTTTCATATGTTTACTGACATCTCGGAACTTCAGGCCAAAGTGTTGTTGGCAAAACTTGAGACAATGCACAGCTTGATCCGGCGTTACTTTGGTACCCAACCTAAAGCGGCCATTGAGTGTTATATCGTTCAGGACTTCGCCAACTGGAATGGTGACACTAGTATTAACAGCACGGCAAGAACCGCTATTGAAAACCAATCCGGCGTCACTGTTTCTGGCAAGGGACCGGGGTTGATGAGCGTGAAAAATGGAGTTACAGGTAGCGTCAACAGAACAGGTTCCTCCAATCTCAACAACTCGTATGGAAGTTCTACTCCTCGGGCCACGGTCTACTCGTGCGACGATCACAACATTATTCAACACGAAGCCGTTCATGCCTTCTGCATGATGGCGCTTGGTTCGACCGGACCGACTTGGTATTCCGAGGGTATGGCCGAGATGGGAAAGTACTGGCGTCCTAAAGACGCTACGGTCAATATTGATCCAGTCGTTATCGATTATTTGACTTCATCGCCGCGTAAGTCGATGGTTGAAATCGTCAACGAAGAACAAATCACAGGCGACTCTTGGCAAGCTTATGCTTGGCGATGGGCGCTATGTCACTTGCTGGTTAATAATTCGAACTACGCATCGCGCTTCAAGAAGCTGGGTGTGAATATGATGAAGGGGCAAGTAGAAGATTCGTTCTACGATGCGTTTGGAGAAGACGAGAGCAAATTGGCATTTGAGTATGACCAGTTTTTGAAGAACGTGTCCAACGGCTACCGAGTGGGGCTGTGTAAGTGGGACTGGAAAACTAGATCTTCAGCGCTGGGGGCGAAGGATATTTCTAAGAATGCAGTGATGGCCCGTAAAGGTTGGCAGGCTACCAAGATTAAATTAGTTGAAGGGCAGGCTTATGACTTTGCCGCCAAAGGTACGTGGAAGCTTTCCGAGGACGGCGAGCCAGTGTCTGCCGATGGAGTAGAGAATGGCAACGGGCAAGGGCAGTTGATTGGTGCTGTCTTCAATGCCTACGAACTTTCCAAACCCTTCGCGCTGGGGGAAAAGGGTCGTTTTGTAGCGCCGTCCGACGGTCAGCTGTTCCTCCGGAGTGATGATCGCTGGAACGAAATATCCGACAATTCAGGTCAACTGGCGGTCTATGTACGGCTGAGTAAGAAGAAGTAACTCTCCAGCCCCGAAAACAATCAGCTACTCATTATTGGACTGCCGAAATTAGCCGGTTGACCTCTCGCAGCGGGTGGATTAATCTTTCGTCTATGATTCAAAATGCACCACAACACGGCCACCATCATCATTTCCTTTTTTAGGATCAGGTGGACGGTTTTGCATTAACAGACAACAAAACGCCGACCACTTTTGGTCGGCGTTTTTCGTTTGTCAGTCATTCTGGCAGCTCGAAAGACGCGGCCGCGGGGGGCTTTTTCTTTCCCAAAGAACAATAAGGTTTATAGAAACGATGCCAGACCAACGCGACAAAAACACCATGCGAATTGCCTTGCCTAAAGGCCGCATGTTTGACGAAATTGTTTCTCTCCTCAAAGGAGCCGGAATCTCGATCCGCAATTCGGAACGTGGCTACCGTCCGCAGCTGTCCTTGCCGAACACGGACGCGAAAATGCTCAAGCCGCGCAACGTGATTTCGATGCTGGCCGCTGGAGCGCGTGACTTCGGTTTCGCCGGAGCCGACTGGATCTATGAGATGGGCGTCGATGTACATGAAGTGCTCGATACGCAACTGAATCCCGTTCAGTTAGTCGTTGCGGCTCCACACGAAGTGCTGATTGATGGTGCACTTCCCAAACGGCATCTCGTCATCGCATCGGAGTATCCGAAAATGGCGGCTGATTGGATCAAGGACAACAACCTCGATGCCGAAGTCCTGACGACTTATGGTGCGACCGAGGTGTTCCCGCCCGAAGACGCCGATATCATCATCGACAACACTGCGACTGGTTCAACGTTGCGAGCCAATGGTCTGGTGATCATCGATGTGATCATGAAATCGTCAACGCGTCTCTATGCGTCGCCCGACGCGATGAGGAACGAGACAAAGAAAAAGCAGATCGAAGATTTCGCCATGCTGATCGACGCAGTCTTACAAGCGCGGAAGCGCGTGATGATGGATCTGAACGTGGCCAAAGACAATTTGGACGCTGTACTTAATTGCTTGCCCAGTATGCGGCAGCCGACCGTTTCGCCGCTTTCGGATACGGGTTGGTTTGCAGTGCGTTCGGCCGTTCCACGAAAAGAACTGGCGGAAATTATTCCAAAACTGAAAAGTTGCGGTGCTCATGATATCGTCACGTCATCAGCCGAACAGCTGATGTCATGATGAACAAGGCGAGCGATGGTAGAACGGGTATTCCGGTCCTTATCCGGAAACTCGGACAGGAATGTCCGTTATACAGTTTCAACACGCTTCGCCTCTTGTACCGACTATTTTGAAACTACACGACCAATCTCATGGCTTACAACCCGCCCGCATTTAAAAACGAAATCACGCTGCAACTGTCGCGGAACGAATCGTCTTGTCCGATCAAGGATCTACCCAGCGAATTGGCCGATCAAGCTGGTTTAGTTCCGCGTTACCCCGATCACCGGGCGGTGCAGCAGGCCATCGGCGATTGGATCGGTATCGAGGGTGACCGAATCGTCGTTACTGCTGGCGGCGACGATGCGATCGACCGAATTATGCGCACGTCAATCACGTCTGACCGGCCAAACGTCGTTTGTCACGCTCCCTCGTTTGAGATGTTCGCAGTCTACGCGAAAAACTATCAGGGAACGCTCGTCGAGACGACTTGGCAATCGGGCGATTTTCCCATCGATGAGTTTTGCTCACGCATCGACGATACAACCGCCGTCGCGGTGGTCGTTTCCCCTAACAACCCTACCGGTGGAACGATCTCGACTGACGCGATTAACAAAATTTCCCAAGTTGCAGCGCAGAACAATGTTAGGTTGCTGGTCGACAATGCCTATATAGAATTCGCTGATGAGGATCCGACCGCCGAACTCGCCAAAACGCCGAATGTTTCGATGGTTCGCACGTTCTCTAAAGCTTGGGGACTTGCGGGACTGAGAATTGGATATCTGATTGCGGCCGACGCAGACTACGCGACTGAAATCCGCAACACGTCTGGCCCGTTTCCTGTTAGCTGTCTGTCACTAGAGACAGCGCGTCGTGGAATAGAGCAATTTTTGCCGGCGATGCAGCAAAACGTTGACACAGTGAAACAGCTTAGAGCCGTGCTGGAAGCCGTGGTTGCCGATTGCGGTCTTTCATCGGTTCCCTCGGGCGGTAATTTCTTGCTGATCAGTTTCGACGATGCCAAAATCGACGCAGATAGTGTTTGGAAAAAACTGGGCGAGGCGGGTATCGGCGTACGGAAGTTTCCCGGAGCTGAGCTGTTGAAAAATCAGTTACGAATCACGATCCCCACAAATGTGACCGACTACCTGCAATTGGCCACTGGATTTTGTAGCGCGACCGATAGCAATCCCGAGATCGCAAAAATGGCTTTGCTCTCATCAGGCAGTTCCATTGCTGATGTTCCGTCGGGTGAGTCGGTTGAATTTGCATCGGGAAGCCGCGTCGCAGATAGCAACCGAACGACCAAAGAAACCAAGATCGATATTGAGCTAGATCTCGATGGAACGGGCAAGATCGAAATTTCAACAGGAATAGGATTCATGGATCACATGTTGACTGCCCTCGCATTTCACAGCGGCATGGATTTGAAATTAATCTGCGATGGCGACCTGCACATCGATGATCACCACACGGCCGAAGACTGCGCTTTGGCACTTGGTTCGGCAATCGACGCCGCCTTGGGACCACGCAAAGGCATCAAGCGATTCGGTTATGCGTATGCGCCGCTGGATGAAGCATTGGCGCGGACGGTGATCGATTTGAGTGGTCGTCCGTGGCCAGAGATTCACTTGGACCTGCAGCGCGAGATGGTTGGCACGTGGGCGTGCGAGAATATCACTCACTTTTTTCAGTCTCTAGCGATGACGCTGAAGTGTTCTCTACATGTCGATGTCATTCGCGGCGACAACGATCACCACAAAGCCGAAGCGGCATTCAAATCGCTAGCCAAAGCTTTGGGACAAGCATTGACGCGCACTGCCGGAGAAGTGCCCAGCACAAAAGGCGTTTTGTAAAGTTGGTAGCTGAAGTCGGTAGACTTCAGAGGTCTACTTTTCTGCTTTCACTAATCTTTTATCAGTCGAGTGAAAACTCGTTCAACATGATTCAGATCATCAATACTGGCGTTGCCAACATTCGATCATTGCAAGCCGCTTTCGATCGCATTGTCCAGCCATGGAATTTGACCGAAGACCCAGCGCTCATTCGCGATGCGACCCATGTCGTGTTACCAGGCGTCGGTGCCTACGCCGCTGCCGCGCGGGCGATCGATACGCTGGACTTGCGAGCAACGATCGTTGATCGCCTGAACGATCCCGACAAATCGACTCTCTGTATTTGTCTGGGAATGCAGTTGCTAGGCTCGTCGTCCGAAGAAAGTCCCGGAGTAGAGGGTTTGGGGATTATCGAAGCCCAGATCACACGGTTCAGCGCTGAGGTTCAGGTTCCCCAATTGGGTTGGAACAACGTTGTTCCTGATCCTTCTTGCTCCCAATCGGTTTATCCCGCAGGTGAAGCGTATTTTGCCAACTCGTTTCGTTTGGTCGATCCACCGGAAGGTTGGGATTTCGCGACGACCGATTACGACGGTCAGTTCGTCAGTAGCATCTGGCGAGGCAAAACATTAGCGTGCCAGTTCCACCCTGAACTCTCCGGCGAATGGGGCCAGCAATTGCTTAAGGACTGGGCCAAGTAGATTTGATTACCGAATACCTAACACTCAAAACCATGTTAAAACCCCGTATTATCCCCTGCCTTGACGTCAACGATGGGCGCGTCGTCAAAGGCGTAAAGTTCCAAAATCTGCGAGACGCGGGATGTCCGGTCGAACTGGCAGGGCACTATCAAGAACAAGGCGCCGACGAATTGGTCGTGCTGGATGTATCGGCCACGCGTCAGGCACGGCTCGCGATGCTGGAGACGATCGAAGGCGTGCGCAAGCAGCTATCGATTCCGCTGACTGTTGGTGGCGGCGTTGGTTCGGTGAAAGATGC
>CAZDBE010000191.1:0-10840 GCA_964503675.1 uncultured Pirellulaceae bacterium
TGCGGCCAACGAAGTGGTTATCCGCGTCAAAGCATGTGGTATCTGTGGTAGTGACATTCACGGCATGGACGGCAGCAGCGGCCGGCGAATTCCTCCCGTTGTCATGGGACATGAGGCCAGCGGCGTGATCGAAAGTGTCGGTTCTGAAGTTAGTGTTCTGTCGGTTGGCGATCGAGTCACGTTTGACTCAACCGTTTTCTGCAATGAATGCCACTACTGCAAACAAGGCAGAGTTAACCTGTGCGATAACCGGCAAGTGATGGGTGTCTCATGCTGCGAGTTCCATCGCGACGGCGCGTTTGCCGATATGGTTGTGTGTCCTGAACACATCTGCCATCAACTTCCAGATGGGCTCAGCTTCGAAGAAGCAGCATTCGCCGAACCAGTTGGTGTGGCAATGCATGCCGTAAATCGTAGCGGTGTGTCATCAGCAGAGACTGCCGTTGTAATCGGTGCAGGATTGATCGGGCTGCTGATTATCCAAGCACTAAAAGCAAAAGGCTGTAGTGAAATCATCGCCTTCGATCTTGACGATTCTCGTCTGAAACTTGCTCTGGAACTTGGCGCGACCATGAGCGTCAACTCAAAAGACTCTGATGCGCTCAAACAAGCCATAAAGCGGCTCGATGGAAAAGCCGACCATGCCTTCGAAGTGGTCGGCGCGACTCCAACCGTTAATTTGGCCATTGGCCTGGTCAACAAAGGCGGCAGTGTGACACTGGTCGGCAATCTTGCTCCAGAGGTTCAAATGCCGCTTCAGAAAGTGGTTACGGGGGAGCTAACACTCTACGGCAGTTGTGCGATCAATGGCGAGTATCCGGATGCATTAAAGGCGATCGTTGCGGGGGACGTCTCTGTCAAACCGCTTATTACAGCCAGCGTACCGATCGAAGAAGCAGCAGATTGGTTTGCAAAACTCAAGGCTGCTGAGGAACCCTATCTCAAAGTCCTTGTCTGCCCTGAACCAAGCACAACTTAGGTTCGGTCGTTAACCAAACCTACTTGCTTAACTCACCTCGCACTCAAATGCGGCACCCTTCTTCTCAGCAGGCCGTGACGCCCAAACTTCACCGCCGGGAAAAGTGTGCTTGCTAAGGAACTCTGGAAGAAACTCAAGCCCCCAACCGGCCGCAGTCGGAGTGACGTAGCAACCGTCGCGCACCTCAACAGGATGCTCCACAGCTTCTTGCAGGAAGTCGATGTACTCGACCAACTGCGTGTCGGAATGCCCTGAAACAGCGATCTGATCCCACATGCCGTAGTGTTGGATCATGTTGCACAAAGCGATCCCGCCACCGTGCGGGCAAACGGGAATATCGTATTTCGCCGCCATCAGGATAATCGCCATCACGTCGTTGACACCCGCGACGCGCACTGCATCGATCTGGCAATACTTGATCGCACCGCTCTTAAGCAATTGCTTGAAAATAACAGGCGAAGCGGCTTGCTCACCGCAAGCAAAATCAAATTCGGCGTCCGCAAAAGTCTGCGAAAGCTCGAGATACCCCATCACGTCATCCCGAGCAATCGGTTCCTCAACCCATTTCAATCCAAATGGACGATAGCGTTCCACGTGCTGTTTGGCCTCTTCAACCCCCCAATACTGATTAGCATCGACCATCAAGTTGAGTTCCGGGCCAATCGCATCACGCATAAACTTGATCCGGCGTACGTCTGCGTCGGCGTCACTACCAACTTTCAGTTTGAAAGAATCAAACCCTTCCTGCTCTAGCTTGCGGATCGTGGCCAGAATCTGTTCGTCGCTAAGCCCCAACCAGCCAGCAGTACAGTAGGCTTTGGGCCCCAGCGTCGCCATTTCCTTTTCACGCGTCGCGACCGCCGCCCGCCGTTTCTTCAAAATGGCGACCGCTTCATCACGTGTCAGTGCGTCACTGATGTTCCGGTAGTCGATACAGTCAGCCACAAACTCCGGCTCGAGATCGACCAGCAATTTCCAAAGCGGTTTCTCCAACGATTTGGCCCACAGGTCAAACATCGCGTTAATAATCGCACCTGCCGCCATGCGAAATACACCATCATGCAGCCAACGCAATTGATGATGATCAATCAAGCGTTTGTAAAGCTTGACGGGCGCTGCCGAGAACTCGTCGAGGTCGCTTCCAATGATCAATTGGCATAAGTCTTCGATGCCATGACAGATCCAATCCGTTCCAGCACCAACTGTAAATACGACCGAAACACCACGCAGGCCCGCATCAGTTTCCAGATGTAGCACCGCCGATGAGTAATCGGGTTTTTTGTGAAACGGGTCCGATCCCAGCATCTGGTCAGAGGTCGGGACGCGCAAGTCAATGACTTTCGCACTGGTGATTTTGATAGACGGATTCGCCATGACTGTTCCTTGAGCGCACTTAAATATTAGAGATCACGTGACATGTTAGACACAAATTCGGGAGCATCGGATTGGATAGCAGTTTGCGAGTCGTCCGCGCAGTTTGCTTCGATTCGTTCCGAGGCTAAAGCACTCGCCAAGGTTTTACTTCTTGCCGCGACTGACCAAGCCCGTCGATACCCAGCTCTACGACGTCGCCCGCTTTGAGATACACGGGTGGGTCGAAGCCGAGACCGACGCCTGCAGGTGTCCCAGTCGAGATTACATCGCCTGGCAGCAGTGTCATGTGTCGACTGAGATAGCTGATCACATGCGGCACATCAAAGATGAAATTCGATGTCGAACCGTTCTGCACTTTTTTGCCATTGAGTGTCAGCCACATCCCCAACGCATTGACGTCCGAAATCTCATCTTTGGTCGCCATGAATGGGCCCAGCGGGGCAAACGTATCGCAGCTCTTCCCCTTCACCCATTGCCCGCCGCGTTCAATCTGGAACGCTCGTTCGGAATAGTCGTTGTGCAAACAGTAGCCGGCGACGTAATCCATCGCATCGGCCTCTTCGACGTAGCTGGTCTTCTTTCCAATCACGACCGCCAGCTCAACTTCCCAATCGGTTTTCTCGCCACTGCGCGGAAGCACAAGGTCATCATTCGGTCCTACGATGGCGCTGGTCGCCTTGAAGAACACAACTGGCTCTGTCGGCGTATCCATTCCAGATTCAGCGGCGTGATCCTTAAAATTTAGCCCAATGCAGATAATCTTAGAGGGACGACCAATGGGTGAACCCAATCTCGTTGTAGGCGGCACAACATCACAACTCGCCTGATTCGATGCCAGCCAATCCTGCAGACGACCAATTCCACCGCTCTCGAAGAACGCCTCGTGGTAGTCTTCTCCAAAGCCCGAACAGTCTAGGCGAGTACCATCATCCAGTTGCACGCCGGGCTTCTCTTGTCCGGACTCTCCAAATCGAATTAACTTCATCGTGTGTCTCTAAAAAAATGTGAGGTGAACCAAGCTATGGGCCACGGTTATGGTTTGAGGTTGTTGAATCCGCCGTCTATTTCAAAATTGGCACCCGTCACAAACTTGGATTCGTCTGACGCCAAATAAACGGCCAATGTCGCGATCTCATCCGGCTTTCCCATGCGGCCAACAGGTTGTGTCGCAGAAAGGTTAACCATCATCTCGGCTTCTTTGCCCGGGTAGTTCTCAGCAAGAAATTTGTCAACGAACGGCGTGTGAACTCGTGCGGGCGAAATGCAATTGCAACGTATGTTGTCATTCACGTAATCGCAGGCGACCGAACGTGTCATCATCAGCACAGCCCCTTTACTCATCGAATACGCAAATCGATCGGGGATGCCAACGGTACAGGCAATGGAGCCCATATTAATGATAGCGCCACCTTGATTCTGTTTCAGCAGCCCGATCCCGGCATGCAAACAGTTATAGACTCCCTTAATGTTGACCGCGTAAAGCCTGTCCATATCGGCTTCAGAAGTCTTTTCCAATCCGCCAATGTGAGCGGTACCCGCATTATTGACCAAAGCAGTCAATCCACCGAAAGTCGATCCAATGCTGGCGAAAGTCTCTTGCACATTTGTTTGGTTGGTCACATCGCAAGCATAAGCGTGTGCCGTGCCCCCCTGTTTACTAATGCGTTCAACGACGTTCTGAGCTGCATCGATGTTCATATCGATCACAGCAACTCGCGCCCCTTCGGCGGCGAACCGCAAGCAGATTGCTTCCCCGATTCCCGATCCGCCTCCGGTCACGGCAGCGATTGCCTCGCCCATTCGATTACTTGACATTAACTACTTTCTGTTTCCAAACCTGACGCGCAGTACGATGGCCAATTTCTGGCTTGATTTTAACGGCAACTTATCAAACTTTAATAGGTCCATACCTAAAAATCACGTTATGCGGCGGAACAGTTGGGCAACCTATTGAGGACCCGTTGCGAATCCTCGACTTGGCTAGGCATACGTTAATCGTCCATGATAGATCGATAGCCCAACACATGGCTGTAGGTAGACATGCGTCTTCACCCGCCAACAGCCATCTTGACCAACAAAGAGAGAGGGTAGCGAAAGACAATAGAAACCGGTTTCCCCCCCCGGCTCGGGACAAACTCTGCTGCGTCAATTGAGCCAAGCGTCTATTAGATGACTCACCCAAACCAGACACGAGCCTGGCATGGACTCATGCATAGTGCTTGGCAAATAGCACGGCACCGTCGCTTACCCGAACACGAAGTGATATTTGGTAGTAATCAAAATCCCAGATGGCTGCCAGATCGTTCGCAAAACCAAGCGCAGTGCGCCAATCTTTCTCGCAGTTCAGTGGGAATTCAGGCTCCCCAAACTGGCTGACCAGTTTCGCGTACGCGTGAAGGAACGACAACCATTTGGAATCGTTATCGTCTGTAGCGAGAGGATTTGGCGTCGGAACGAGGAGAGTCTCGGCCTCACTATCGCCAACACTCTCAAGCCATTGGATCAACTGTAGACTAGATATTTCTGACATTCTGAAGCATTCAAGAGTGGGGTTTTGTAGCACAGCCCCGACATGAAAAAACGCCTTGAACTGGAATCAGGTTCTCAGACCCAAACTCGGTCAAAAAATGATGGCTGATTCATCAATAGAAGTGCGTTCTTTACTGCGGGAGCGAAAAGTGCGCCCAACATTGATCGACTTTGGAAGGACGAATATTCCAACATGTTCGTCATCACCTTCATTAGTCGACGGCGCCCACTGCTTTTCGATCATGCGGTTATCACTGCCTGAAAAGGCCGTTGTGAAGGTCAGACCATCTTCGGGAGGCGCAGACGCGGTTACGACAACCAAGACACATGGATCATCTGCCATGTCAAAGTCAATGTAATCGACGGAACCAACAGGCAGCGTTTTCTTTACTTCTGAAAGTGCAGCATTCCGGTGGAATTCGTATCTCGCAACGCCATCAGTCGACAGTTTCTGCTTGGGGCCACGTGAGGAAACGGGCGTAGTCGAGACCGTGTCGCAGCCGCTTATACAGAAGATCGCGGTAATAAGAAGAAGACTTCGCATGTGTTTCACCAATCAGAGATTTATACGACACCTTGCCCTACGATTCTCTGGGGCATGAGAACATTATCCTGCTGGAAAAATTGCCGGTAGCAGGGGCAAACGGAAAGGCCTATTGCTTGCGACGCTGAAACTTAAGCGGGCCATTTTTTCTTATCGTAAGAAGAGCGATTGTAGCGCTAAATAATCAGCAAAGAATTAGCAACCAAAGCGTTGAGCAGTCGGTGTTTCAACAAAATCCAATCCGCCGGAACACACTGCAACACAGTTGCGATCTCCACATTTAAAATGCGTCCAGAGCTTACGGACATGGCCAAGACGTACTCTTAGCTGATGCCTCTACCCCAAACGAGGAGGGTCACGGTCTACCTAAACATGTGTCAGAATGTTCACAAGCCGATTAAATGGATCACGAACATAGAACCTACGAACGCCCCATGGTTCATCTGTTGGACCGTATTCAATCTTGAACCCGTTTTCCAAGCATCGACGATAGATATCATCGAAGTTATCTACCTCGATTGACACATCTGGGACAGCAGCTCCCGATCCACCCTCGCTGGCGACGCTAAGCTGCGGCGTTGTCGAACTATCGCATCCAAAGGTCTGAACCCAACCCAAATCCATGATGCAATCCAGTTCAAGCACGTCTCGGTAGAAGCTGGCTGCTTGGGCCGTACTATCCGCCGCGATGTTGAATACGATTCTCTTAACAGTCATTACTAAAATCCTGTGAAACGATTGAGAATACGTGCAACCCACTTCGGGAGCTTCCTATGCCCCAACAAAATGGACAATGTTGGCATTACGAGAACTCTTCCCAAAGGATTGCAGCAATCGTGGGTCCGCAGTTGTGGTCGCGCTAATGCGGACCGGTTCAGCTTTGGCGAGTAACGCTTGGGGGTAACTAAAATTCGGCGTTGCCCGGTGTACGTGGAAAGGGGATAACGTCGCGGATGTTGCTCATCCCCGTCACGAACTGAACCGCGCGTTCTAGCCCCAAACCAAAACCCGCGTGAGGGACGGTGCCGAAGCGCCGCAAATCGGCGTACCACCAATACTCTTCGATATCCAAATCCTGAGCCTTCATCCGGCGTTCAAGAACGTCCAGCCGATGCTCGCGCTGGCTGCCGCCGATGATCTCGCCGACCCCCGGAACCAAAACGTCCATTGCTCGAACCGTTTTACCGTCGTCGTTGCAGTACATGTAAAACGGCTTAATTGTGTCCGGATAGTCATACAGAATCACAGGTTTCTTGAAATGCTGCTCCGTCAAAAACCGCTCATGCTCACTCTGCAAATCGATGCCCCACTCGACCTTGTAGTCAAACTTCTGTCCCGAAGCAATGAGAATCTCAACCGCTTCAGTGTAGGGCAGTCTGACGAAATCGCTATCGATCACTTCCTGCAATCGTTCCAACAGCGTGTGCGTTTCGTCAACTCGGTCATTGAAAAACGCCATGTCCTCGGGGCATTTCGCCAGCGCGTCAGAAAAGATCCGTTTAAGGAACGCCTCAGCAAGATCCATGTCGTCCGGCAGTTCAAAAAACGCCATCTCCGGTTCCACCATCCAGAACTCGGCTAGATGCCGCGACGTGTTTGAGTTCTCGGCGCGAAACGTGGGAGCAAACGTGTAAACCTTTCCCAACGCACAGGCATATGTCTCGGCTTCCAGTTGACCGCTGACCGTCAGGTACGAGGGTTTGTCAAAGAAGTCGAATCGATAGTTCAATTTCTCAATTTTCTCGGCCGCGATCTTGTTCAGATCCATCGTGGTGACCTGAAACATCTCGCCGGCCCCCTCGCAATCGCTGGCGGTGATGATCGGTGTGTTTACATACAGAAATGATTGCTCCTGAAAGAACTGGTGAATCGAATTGCTGATGCAATTACGTACCCTAGCTACCGCACCGAACGTATTTGTTCTGGGACGTAAATGTGCCCACTCACGAAGCTTTTCGAAGGAGTGTCTTTTCTTCTGCAGCGGATAAGTATCAGGATCGGCCCAGCCATGGACCTCTATCGAATCGGCCAGCATCTCCGTTACTTGGCCTCGTCCGCCGGATTCTTTGATCTCGCCAATAGCGGTGATGCTACAGCCGGCGGTCAGAGATTTGACCTCTGATTCGTAATTCGTCATTTCTCCCGGCGCAACAATTTGAATATTGCCTTGGCTGGAGCCATCGTTGATTTCAATGAAACTGAAACCAGCTTTCGAATCCCGCCGCGTCCTGACCCAGCCTTGGAGTTTGGCGTTTTTGCCGATGGCTGATTCTTGACGCGCGTTGGCGACCGATAGTTTCTCCGACATGACAATCCTTTAGATGCGGTTATGTTTGGAAACTATGTTTTACGTGGGAACCGCCTTTGAAGGAAGTCGGATGCGACCAAATCGATATCGCCGCGTTCCGCAGTGCCCACTCCCCTCGACTTACTCGTACATCGAAGTGTCGTTGGTTTTTGCGGAGAATCCGATCAAGGTCAGCAGGGCGAACGTCACAACGCCGCCCAGTACCAGCGGACCAGTCGATTGAGACAGTTTGTTGGCCAGCGACGTATAAGCCGCCACAGAAACGATGATCAGGCTGAACACCATCAGCACGTTCCAGATCAACATTTTTAACCCGCGCGGTTTCTCTTCCTGCATCAGATCGCGATTATTCATCATCAACAGGAACGCCAAATAGGCGATCGGCAACAACAGAATCGCAAACGTTCCGGCGACGATCCCCAAATAGGTCTTCGATTCACCTTCCCAGAGAATCACCCAGCATAACCCGACGGCAACCGCCGCCAACGAACCAAGGACTCTCCAGCCTACATGCTGGTAGTTGCCAAAAATCTCACCGAAGGCAAACCCATTGATCATCATCAGCACGACGATCGTAGAAAACGCCATTGCAAATGCACCGATCCCAAACACCAACTTAGAATTCTGCTCACCCAACAGCGGCTCGAGTGATTTCGCCAGTTGATCGCTATTGGGCTTCGCCAAAGCACATGCCAAGACTCGCTCTTCTTCGGACATCCGAGAGATCACCTTCGCCATATACTCCTTTTTGGTAGCAGCACGAGTTTCCTCAGGCTCAAGATCAAACGATTTGATCGCCAATTTCTCATCTTCGGTACCGACTTCTGCCATCCGCTTTTCAACGCCTTTGGCAACTGTTGAAAAGAATGGGCTTTCGACAACGATTGCCGCATCGGAATCAAGCAGTTTCTCATCTGCTTGACCATGGAATCCGTAAGCGGTCGTGATCACAATACAGGATGTCACAATGACAAACGGAATGGCCATACCTGTAATCAAATCCCAACGAGCAAGTCCGCGGAAGGTTTTGTCCCAACCACGTGCCAGCATCGAGTACGGCAATAGAAACGTCATATTAATTCCAACCGCAGCGGCCGCGACGGCAATCATCTTCTCCTGTTTGTATTTAACCAGTTGCTCGCTCCAGAAACCTTGTGAAGCTTCCGAGACTGCTTCGGAAGCAACGACTTCTGAGAGAACTGGTGCTGGAGACGTCAGCTGTGAAAAATCAGGAATGAATCCCTTAAAGACTTCCCACGAAATTGCTCCCTGCAAAAACAGCTGGACGACCGATGCAACAAAACATACTACGATCGCAGCAACAATCAGTTTCAACAGCCAATCAAACAGTTTGTGCATCCACCCCGGGCGGAAGCTAAGGTAGACAATGGCAAACGCCACTACGGCCAAGATTGAGGATACGATCCACTTCGAATCTGGGGTGCCATCGACCGTACCGGGTAACAGGTTGGTCTCAAGCGCATCATACGCCAATGAGAACTGAGGCAGGATGAAAATCATGTTGGCTAAAATCGTCGCGGTCAACCAAGCAGTTCCCAACACTGGATTGACGTACTGATTCATCGCCGCGTAAGGTCGCATCCCGGTGGAGAGAGTGACGTAACTGATGGCGGACAGCATGACGACACCACAAAAGATCGCTAACAACTGCACCCACAACAGCGAATATCCGCCGGCCATACCGAGATATAGTCCCCCCAGCAACGATCCTCCGCCAAGCGTAATGGCCGATTGCAGCCAGCCCGGCCCGGAGAGTCTGAGATAAGCCCCAAGTGTCGAAATTGGCCCGCGTTCTTGAGCGGTAGCAAGGATTTCTTTGTCGCGGAATGTATGGTCGTTCATGGAAGTTTGGTGTTGGAGGTGTGAAGGCGCGTCAAGATCTTCGTTCGATGAAGATCTTTGCAAGCAACCATTCTAGCATGGAAAAAGCGCAGTGTGAGCGCTCCGTTTTGGTCTCAACACGATACTTTCATCCAGTGGACGACCAAGCAAAGCTGAACTTATTCGATGCCTTCGTCCACGAGGTAACGCTCTACGTCCAACGCGGCCATACATCCCGTCCCGGCTGATGTGATCGCTTGGCGATAGTAATCGTCCGCCACGTCGCCCGCAGCATAAACGCCCGCGGCACTCGTGTTGGTTCGGAATGGGACCGTCCAAAGCAAGTACCCTTTGTCGTTCATCTCCAGTTTCCCCGAAAGGAAATCGGTGTTGGGCGTGTGACCGATCGCGACAAACATTCCTCCGACCTCCAGATCGGTGATAGAGCCATCCTTTGTACTTTTGAGCTTAATGCCTGACACCAAATCCGTTTCCTCGTCGCCAACGACTTCTTCGACGACGCTGTTCCAGAGGATTTCGATCTTTGGATGGTTGATGGCTCGATCGGCCATGATTTTTGACGCGCGGAATTCATCGCGTCGCACAATCATGTAGACTTTCTTGGCGCCTTTTAGGTTCGCAAGGTACGACGCTTCTTCGACAGCCGAATCCCCACCACCCACCACCGCGAGGGGTTTGCCGTAAAACACAGGAAGTGCTCCATCACAAACCGCACACGCGCTGACGCCTTTGTTCTTGTATTTTTCTTCGGATTCAAGTCCCAGCCAATTCGCTCGTGCGCCGGTGGCCACGATGATCGTATGAGTTTCAATCGGGTCGCCATTCCTGAGCATGACTTTCTTCACGCCAGAAGAAATATCGATGTCGACCACATCGTCGGAGATAATGCGTGTGTCAAAGTTAATAGCCTGTTGCTTCATCAACTCCATCAACTCGATGCCCTGAACCGCGTAGTGCGGCGCGATTTGGTCAAGGCTGTTACGCTTGCGCTTTTCTTTAGGGTGGTTTGGGATCGGTGGCAGGTTGTAATGTCGGTCTTGGTCGACAGCGCTTTCGACGAACGCGCGGATGTTGCCAAACGGGAAACCGGGATAGTTCTCGACTTCAGTGGTGTAGGCCAACTGTCCTAACGGAATCATCTGGACGTCGGTGCGAATGGTTCCTTCAACAACGACCGGGTCAAGGTTGGCTCGCGCGGCGTAAATTGCGGCTGACCACCCTGCAGGTCCACTTCCGATGATGA
>CAZDBE010000192.1:0-10794 GCA_964503675.1 uncultured Pirellulaceae bacterium
AATCAGAGAGCCACACTTTTCATTTTGGTTGCGGCTAAGCCGCGCTAGGTTCATCCGTGGTTAATTTCTACTGCTACAATCCATGATTGTTTACCTATTTAGTTAGAGGCAATCTGATGACTGAAGCAAAACTTCTTTTGAGCGAGGAGACGCGTCGAATCATTGGCTGTTCATTCGAGGTTGCAAACGGACTTGGCCATGGCTTCCACGAAAAGATTTATGAAAACGCATTGATCGTTGAGTTTGGTCTGCAAAACATTCCAGTGCGCCAGCAGGCGGAGTTTCCAGTCGTCTATAAGACGGTCAGTGTGGGGAAGTATATTCCCGATCTGATTTGTTTTGACACCGTCGTCGTAGACACAAAAACGATCGAAAGAATTGGCGATCACGAAATCGGCCAGATGTTGAACTACTTGAGGATCACGCAGAAAAAAGTCGGTCTGCTGATCAATTTTAAGCACGCTAAGGTCGAGTCAAAACGCGTTGTGCTGTGACGGGGCCCAACCACGGATAAACACCGATGAACACGGATAACCGCATGCAAAATCCGTGTTTATTAGTGTTCATCCGTGGTTAATTTCTACTGCTACAATCCATGATTGTTTACCTACCTATCTGGAGACAATCTGATGACTGAAGCAAAACTTCTTTTGAGCGAGGAGACGCGTCGAATCATTGGCTGTTCATTCGAGGTTGCAAACGGACTTGGCCATGGCTTCCACGAAAAGATTTATGAAAACGCATTGATCGTTGAGTTTGGTCTGCAAAACATTCCAGTGCGCCAGCAGGCGGAGTTTCCAGTCGTCTATAAGACGGTCAGTGTGGGGAAGTATATTCCCGATCTGATTTGTTTTGACACCGTCGTCGTAGACACAAAAACGATCGAAAGAATTGGCGATCACGAAATCGGCCAGATGTTGAACTACTTGAGGATCACGCAGAAAAAAGTCGGTCTGCTGATCAATTTTAAGCACGCTAAGGTCGAGTCAAAACGCGTTGTGCTGTGACGGGGCCCAACCACGGATAAACACCGATGAACACGGATAACCGCATGCAAAATCCGTGTTTATTAGTGTTCATCCGTGGTTACACCTTCGTTGGATCCATCGCGCCGAGTTTTGCGAAGCCTTCCATGAAAATTTGCATGAAGGGTTTGTTGATGTGCCAGATTTTCTCCTCGGCTACAAACCGTTCCATGAAGTTCGGGTGACAAGTCGCAAGCTCAGCCAGTTTTTGTTGGCCTTCCTCAATGCGCCCTAAATGCCCCAGCGCGACGGCTTGGTAGGCGGGCTTCCAAAAATCAAAATCTGCCATCTCGTTGGAATAGGCCAGTGCCGACTCGAAATTTCCCGCAACAAAATCCTGCCAGCAATCAACCATGTAGTAATAGTTTGGCGGGCTCGGATTAATCGCAATCGCTCGGTTTGCCAACTCGGCAGCGCGTTGGATGTTTCCTTGCAAACCAAAACAAGTCGCAGCGACGATGAGCATTTCCGTGTCGTTGGGGTTGGCGCTGATTGCTCGATCAACGGTTCTCTCAAAAGCCACAAACTGACCGTCATGATACTCGTACCGAAACAACGCCATCAACGCAGCCGAGTTCCTAGGATCAAGCTCCACCGCTTTGCGAGCCGCATCGCCACCTTTCTTCAATAGATCTTCGGGCGTTCCCTCGAAGGGGAACTGGAAAACGACGGCATCAATGCACGCGTAAGCAAACGTGGCCCAAGCCGTCGCGTACTCGGGCTCTCGGGCGACCAGTTCCTCCAGTTCGCCGCGCATCTGTTCGGAACGCGCGGTAAGTTCAAGCGTGTGGCGATAGTGATAGTAGCGAGTCACAACATCGTAGGCGTCGATGCTGGCGGCGGGAGCTTTCCGAGCAACGCGCGCGTTGGCGATCACGCCGGCGGGCAGGCCGACCGTCGCGGCGACCTGCTGAGCAATCTCGTCCTCGATGTCGAACACGTCTTGGATGCTCAAGTCGCCGTGAAAACTCTTGGCCCAGATACCGACCCCGTTCGTAGCGTCGACGACTTCGGCCGTAACGCGAATGCGGTCCGACGATCGGCGGACGCTGGCGGTCAAAACATGGTCGACTCGCAGTTTGGCCGCGATGTCGCTCACTCGCAGCGGCGATTGTTGGAACTCAGAGGTCGAACCTTTTCCGACGACTAACAAATCCTTGAACCGAATCAGCTGTGCGGTTATCTCTTCGCACAATCCGTTGGCGAAGGCGGTCGTTTCCGGGTTGTCGTCACTCGTTTGAAAAGGCATCACCGCGATCGAAGGCCCGGTCGGCAACTTTCCGCCTGCCAACCAACGCGATGACGCTTCGCCATTTTCGTGGACGACGTGTCGCTGTAGCGAGGCCGACGTTTCATCGAGCCAGTCTTGAATCTCGTCCGCCAAATCCTTGGCCGTGTTGTGCCGATCCGACACCGAGTGAAAAAGTGCTTTGAGGCAAATCCGTTCGAGCTCTTTCGGGATCGAGTCGTCCAGTTGCCGCGGCGGCTGCACATCGGTTGCGTGCAAGTTTGGTCGCTGCCGAGTCAACATCTCGTAGAGCATTACACCAAGGCTATAGATGTCGCTGCGACCGTCCACCGAACCAGATTCGCAACTGGCTTGTTCGGGGCTCATGTAGGCGGGCGTACCGACCAGCGAGGAGTCACTGTCGGTGCTGCGAGGACTGAACGCCAGACCGAAATCCAGTAAATGAGGTTGCCGCTTCGAGTCCAAGATCACGTTGGCGGGCTTCAGGTCTCGGTGAACGATGCCGGCCGAATGTGCGGCGTGCAACGCGCTGGCCAGAGTCGTTGTAATCTGAGCCGCTTCGATATGACTGATCGGTTTTCTGGTTTCGGATCGCAGGTCTTTGCCCTTAATGTACTTGCTCACAATGTAGCAACCGCCGTCGTCGAGTTTGCCAAAGTCGTACACCGGGACGATGTTGGGATGAGTTAGCTTGGCGATCATCCGGGCCTCTTCTAGCAGCTGATTTTGCCCGCCGCTAAGTTCGACCTGCTGCTTGGTCGGCACTTTTACCGCCACGTTGCGATCCAACAACGGGTCTTTGGCGAGGAACACTTCGCCAAATGCTCCTTTGCCGACGGAGCAAATTACCTCGTAGCGACCGATCTTAAGATTTGAATTCAGTTGGTCGCCGCCGGCGTCTCCGGATTGGCTGTCGAGCGTTTCGGTATAGGCCGTGACATCCAGTTCCTCGCACAAACGTGTGTAAGCATTCGGCTCAAGCGTGGTTAGCTGCCGCACGTACTCGTCCGGCGACGGCGCGGCGGCTCGTTGAGCCAAGTATCCGTACTCCTCAACGAACAACGGAATCGCCAACTCGTCAGTTAGCGACGACAGGCGGGCTTGGTACTGGCCGACGGGAATGGCTTGATTGCTTGACCAACGCTGGAATTGGTCGACCAACACAACGTCCAGCTGCTCGTGAGCCGAAATGGATTCGAATCGTTTCAAGAATTCGAAAACGTCTGGAACCTGAGGACTCTGCTTGCAAAGCTCGACAAATTGATCGGCAGCTTTCGACATATCACGTTGGGACGGTAATGAATTACTAGATGGAGGATCTAAGCATTTTGACTTCTGTGAATCGCTGTTGCAACGGTTTTGTTGTGAAAACTGCAACCTTGAGCGACTTCGGGGCTGCTGAGTTCGTTGACTTTGCCGGGGTGGCCGGTCGAGCAACTTTTGCAAGCCGCTCCGAACCGGTGATAGGAGTTTGGTCCGCTCGAAGGAGAGGCACAAATTTCAATCTTTTTCTCAAAAAGTTTGGCCATTGGCTGACGAAAACTGGATTCCCGAGATGTGGGCGTTCGGAGGTTGCTTTTAAAGATTGCCGTTCGCCCGGTTTAACTCGTTTCAAACATTTTCTTGGAGACCCCCAATGAAACTTAACTTCCTGTTGCTTGCCGCTGTCGGCACGCTGCTTTCCTTCAATCCTCTGAGCGCCCAAACGGTGGTGGTCAGCGATTTCACAACGGTCGCAGACGGCCGAGTCCAGTCCAGCGGCGTGTTGGGCAAAACACTTTTTACAGCTGAAGAAGACATTCGCACGTTGATGTCCGGCCCCAGTAACATTTCGGACGGGCTGTTCGAATTCGATCTATCGTCACTGCCCAGCGACGCGGTCGTCACCTCGGCCGAGCTCCTATTTAGAACGGCCGCCGGGATCAGCAATTCGTCCGGCACCGCGCCGGTCGAGTTCTTTGGCTACACGGGCAATGGGACCATTGAACTTTCTGATGAAAGCGCCGCAGCAACCAGCGTTGCGTCAACCGCATTTCCTACCACGTTTGTCAACGGCGATTCGGTCAGCGCTACGCTGTCGAATCTGGCTGTCATCGACAGCGTGTTGACGGACGCAAACACGAGTGACTTCTTCGGCGTGCGCTCGGAGACCGAGAACTTCGTCGACTTCCGAGTGGACAGTCTTGAGTCCACTGATCTGAACGCCGCGCCAACGAGACTTCGTTTGACCTACCAAACTTCTGCAGTGCCAGAACCTTCTTCGTTGATGTTGTTGGGGACCGTAGGTGTTGGAGTGTTGGTTCGCCGCCGTAGGCATTGATGCCTTGTCTTGAAGCATGAGGCTTTTGGCACCAGTAGAATCCCGGTTCATTTGCGCTGTGCGATTCACTGGTGCATCTCATGTGTTGTCGCTGAAACCAAGTGCGACGAGGACATGCGGGACTTCCTGTTGACCGGGGTACATGGTAACGTGATGCGTGACAAGATCAGCTGATCAACCCCGGACTTGATGTCTCCCATTCGAGATCTCCCGATGCCATGAATCCACCAATTGTAGCTCAGCTAATCGCTCAGGGGAAAACGTTTGAGAACCGGTGGCGCCGGAGCCTACCTGTGGGCGTCGAAATTGTTTTGGGGCGTACCGCGCCGCGCCTTAGCGTCGGTTGGGATAGCCAGATATCTCGCCAACACGTCACCGTGAGACTTAAGACCAAAGGAACCGAAGCATCTCTGTCGGTCGCCGTAATGGAAGGTGCCAGTAATCCTGTCTTCTTTCGCGGTAAAGCCATCGACCGTTTTAAAGTCAAACCGGGCGAGCATTTTGTTATCGGCCAGACGACGTTTACGTTTTCTTCCAATCGAGCGATGGCCACGATTGACGTGCCCAACCCGATCAGCCAACGTACGTTTTCGCACCAGTTTCTCAAACAAGTGCGATATCGGGATGCTGATCGCAGAATTGGCGTTCTCAATCGGTTGCCGGACGTGATCGCCAGCGCAGCCAACGAAGATGATTTGATGACGAAGATGGTCAATACGCTGATGGCTGGAATTGCGACCGCCAGCGCGATTGGGATCGTCCGAATCAAAGAAAATGCTTCTAGGGGCAGCGACGGACAAAATGAAGGCGTGATCGAGGTTAAGCATTGGGACAGAAAGTCGTTGTCGGGAGGTGACTTCGAAGCTAGCGAGAGGCTGATCCGTGAGTCGATCGACCAACAGGAAACAGTTCTTCATTTTTGGGACAGAGGGACGACCGAGGATGCCGAGTCCGGATACACGTTTGACATGAGAAACGATTGGGCGTTCGCTTGCCCATTGGAAGCGTTGCAACAGGATCGAAATTTGCCGGGGGCTGGATCGATCACTGCCACCGAACCATCTAAAACGATGGTTGCAACGCCCGCCGGATCGGATTGGGCAATTTACGTGACAGGAAAGAACAAAGGGGGCGGCGCGTCGGCAAGTCCCGAATTGGCAAATCAGTTTGGAGGATCGGGATCGGGAGAAGTTGATCTAGAGGGCGACATAAAATTTTGCGAACTGATAGCCTCGACATTAAAGAATCTATTGCAGCTACGCGATCTGGAGCGGCGGCAGTCCAGCCTTCGTCGATTCTTTTCTCCGGCGGTGCTGAAGGCGTTTGCCCGGCGCGATCCCGACGAAGTTCTCAGACCGCGTCAGTGTGACGTCTCCGTATTGTTCTGCGACCTACGAGGGTTTTCGAAAACCTCCGAAGCGTTGGCTGATGATCTTTTGGGCTTGTTAGGGCACGTTAGCGAATCTTTGGGTGTCATGACACGCGTAATTCTTGACCATGGAGGAGTCATCGGGGATTTCCACGGCGATGCGGCGATGGGATTCTGGGGGTGGCCCTTAGACCAACCTGATGCGGCCGTACGTGCGGCAAGATCGGCGATGGAAATCCAGCGACAGCTAGAATTGTTCAATCAGGAAGCCGACTATCCGTTTGAGATGGGGATTGGCATCGGGACAGGGCCGGCGGTTGCTGGGCGCATCGGTACTACTGACCAAGGGAAAGTCACCGCGTTTGGGCCGGTCGTCAATCTGGCCAGTCGATTGGAAAGCATGTCGAAATCGGTAGGGGCCAGCATACTGGTCGATGATGCGACCAAAGTTGCGTTGGAGGCATCAGGGGAGGAAAAATCGTTCGGGAAACCAGTCGCCGTAGCCACTGTGATTCCATTTGGTATGCAAAAATCGGTCAAGGTCTATCGGCTGGAGGCGGAGCTCGATGATGGCCTCATTGAAACGATAAACGGGGCTGTCGAGATGTTTGAATGCGGAAACTGGCAGGAAGCCAACCGACTGATTGAGCTTGTTGCAGCCCAAGACCCCGACGATGCGACATGCCGGTTGCTGAAGCAATATATGAAGGCAAATGTAGCTGACGGCGCCAAGGTTCCCCACGTGATAGAGATGCGTCAAAAGTAATCGGCACTTTTGCATTGCCGCGTGCGCGTTACAATTTGAAGGTCTTCGTTAGTTTTAGTGGCCGACAATGTAGCTACCGTCGCCAGACGGTGGTCCCACTACGACAGTTGTTGTTCCGGCGGTCAATGTTAAATCAATCCTTCTTTAAACCAGTCTTTACTCATGCCGCAGGCTAAAACGGAATCAGGAAAAACTGAAAAACTTTGCGAACGAAAAGCCGACCAGTTTGTGTTTAAGTCCAAACTTGAAGGGCCAATCGCCGATCTGTCGATGCTCGAACGTTCGGTGTTGTTCGCAGAAGTTTCGATGATCGCGTACCTGTCGATTGAGGAGTGCAACATCGCGGCCGGTAAGTTAGGTTTCTCCGATGGCAAATTTTTTAACACCGATGGAGCACAGGCCTATTGGTTTCAAACTCAATGGGACAGTGTGATTGTTTTCCGAGGTACCGAGCCACGAGAGTGGAACGACATTTCGGCGGACATCGACGCGCTGACTGCGGTGGCGGAAACCGTCGGGAAAGTTCACCGTGGCTTCAAAAGGGAGGTCGATCAAGTCTGGCCCTATCTTGAAGAAGAATTGGCCAGCAATACCCGACCAATGTGGTTTTGTGGGCACTCGCTGGGCGGAGCGATGGCGACGATCTGTGCTGGACGCGCGACCCTGTCGAGCATTCCCGGAGAGACGCAGGAACTATATACATACGGCAGCCCACGCGTCGGTTGCAATCGATACATCAATCACGTGAAGATGACGCACTATCGTTGGGTGAACAACAACGACATCGTCACACGGATGCCGCCGGCGTGGTTTGGATACCGCCATGGTGGGCAAGAAATCTACTTAGACCAAAGCGGGAAAATACAAGATCTCAAAGGTTGGAGACGGGTGAAGGATCGCTTGCGAGGTTTGGCATCCGGCCTTAAGCGATTCAAAGTCGACTACCTTTCGGACCACTCGATGCTGCAATATATCGACAATATCTTTCAAAACTTGCGTTCCAGCAAAACGTCCGAGCAATGATCGTGGTTAAATAGGAATTGATAGATTCGATTCCTCTACAAGGTTAATTTGCATGCTGGCCAAAGATGATTTCTCGAAATTGAGACACGCGATTACCGCGTTTGCAGTGATGACCTGCATGTCTATCTGTTCAGTGGCGGCTGCCCACGACATCGCCAAAGAGATGGCTGATGCTGCTAGTGTTTTTCTTCAAGCGTTGGGTGACGATGACCGCAAGAAAGTCACGTTCGATTTTGATGATCCTCATCGGATCGATTGGCAGTTCATTCCGATGGAGCGTCCCGGGCTTTCGTTCGGCGACTTGAAGCCAGAGCAGCTGTTGCTGGGGACGAGTCTGCTGCAGACGGGATTGAGCCATCGCGGGTACGCAACTTCCATGCAGGTGATGGTATTGGAAAGTGTGTTGCATGAGATGGAGAATATGAATCCCAAACGCGACCCCTCAAAGTATCACTTGTTCATTTTTGGCCAGCCATCATTAGAACAAACGTGGGGATGGCGAATCGAGGGCCATCACCTATCGGTCAGTTTCACAGTCGCCGATGGCCAAGCGATTGCGTCGACGCCGCTGTTTCTTGGAGCCAGCCCGGCCAAAGTTCCGGTTGGAAATCTGAAAGGATTGCGTGTACTTGGTGAACAGGAGGACCTCGGTCGGGGATTGGTTCGTAATTTGTCGGCGGAGCAAAAAGAAGTTGCGATCGTTGGTCCGAAAGCGCCAAGGGATGTGATCAACGGCCCCGGGGTGGTCGCCAAATCGCTTCAGCCAGTCGGCTTGCTGGCGAAGGATATGACGGCCAATCAAAAGGAGATGCTACGCCGTTTGATTGACAGCTTCGTTCACCAAATTCGCCCTGAGCTTGCTGCGGCCGATTTAAAAGAGATTGAGGATGCCGGATTTGAAAATGTCAGCTTTGCTTGGATGGGTTTTATCCAACCTGATAAACCACACTATTTTCGCGTTCAAGGGCCGACGTTTATCCTTGAGTACGACAATACTCAGAACAACGCCAATCACGTTCACATCGTCTGGCGCGACTTCAAAAATGATTTCGGCAAGGATTTGCTTCAGCAGCACTACAAGTCTCAGCACAAAGAGACAGCGGGAGCTTCCGAGGAGATTGGGCGATAGGGATTAAGACGAAGCATTATAGGAAATTGCATGAAGAGTCGTAAGCTGCCCGTTGAACCTGCATTAGATAGAACTGTTTCGTTCTCCGGTGAGCGGCAAGGCGCTAGCTGTTGGTTTTTGCGGGGCAACGAACCGACGCCTAGCGCCTTGTTGCTCAGAAATATTCGGTCGGCCCAATCTCGTTTTAGTATTGTTGGCCCAAAGGCATTACTGACAATAGTGATACTCTTGTTGGTAGTTGCCGGCGTGGGTTGCTCTAGCAGCTCGCAAGACGTTTCAAAACACGCTTGGGTTTCGGAGCTGGTGGCTGCCGAGAATCTGATTCTGAAACTGACGATTAGACTTGACGCATTCAACGACAGCGCAGGCCAACTATCGTTTCCCAACGCGACGGCAAAAGCAATGTTCGCGGACTCACTAGGCGTCGTGGATATCAATGGCAGAATCGAGGAGTTTGAATCTTACGATTCGCTCCAGACTCAGGTGGCGGAGTATGGGGCTGCTTCGCCAAAACGCATTGCACGCGGTGAACTAACTTTGTGGCGGCCAATGCTGGGTAAGTTGCAGGAAATGAAGAGCGCGAGATTCTATTTCGTCAAAGGTCAATTCGTTGAGGGGAACCGTAATGAATTCGAATCGCTAATGGGCTTCGAAGGGCTTGGACAACTTGACACCGGCGAGTGGACTTCGATACATGCAACTCAATCAGTAACTTGGACTGCAGACTCGTCTGTACCGGATGCCGACATTTCCCGTTGGAAAATCAGCAGTTGGAAACAGTTGTCGATGATTGTTAAACGCCGGCCAACGCCAATGTTTCGCGATGTTTTCACAGGTGCAATTCCGTTGGATGATCAAAAAGACTTACTCCACTCGTTTCAAGATGAATACATCTCAAGATTGGCCGCGGGCTCGCCGCTGAACTTGCCTTTTGCCGATCTTGAGCCGTTCTTTGCGACGGATTCTACGACCTTGCACCCCGCAGTTTCGGTTGTCGATATCAATCGTGATGGCTGGGACGACTTGTACGTTATGACGCGCTGGCAAAAAAATCGGTTGTTCATCAATCAACAGGATGGAACTTTCGTAAATCAAGCTGCAGAGTACGGGCTGGATATCGACCGAACATCGTGTGCGCTGTTCGCTGACTTCGACAACGATGGCGACTCAGACGTCTTTCTTGGTCGCAGTTACTCCAATTCGTTGCTGCTGGTTAATGAGGACGGGAAGTTTGTCGATCGCACCAAAGAGAAGATCAAGCAACCGCTACCGGGTTTTGTTACATCCGTTTCTGCGGCCGACTACAACAACGATGGCATGCTGGACATCTACCTTTGCACCTATGTTTCTATTGGAACAACGGTTCAGACCGTTTCTAACGCGGCAAACTTCATGCCTCTCAACGAAGCCGAGCGGTTGCTGAAGTGGTTTAAAAAGGCGACTCCGTCTGATATCTGGCTGGATCGGCCCGGGCCGCCGAGTCGTTTGCTGGTTAATTGCGGCGATTCATGTTTCGAGTCGTCGGAGGCGATGCCCGATGTTTGGCGGAACACGTTTCAAGGTACTTGGTCCGACTATGATCAGGATGGCGATGTCGATTTGTTTCTGAGCAATGACTTCGCCCCAGATTGCTTGTTTCGCAACGATGGAAAAAGGGGATTCAACAATGTTGCCGACGAAGTTGGCGGAGAGGCAATGCGCGGCTATGGAATGGGCGCCTCTTGGGGTGACTATGACAACGACGGATGGCAGGACTTGTACGTTTCCAACATGTATAGCAAGGCTGGCAAACGAATCATCGGCCAAATCCCCGACGAGATGGACCCAAGGTACCTGCAGTCCGCCAACGGCAATCGGCTATTCAAAAACGCGGCCGGCACTAGTTTGGATCTTGTTTCAGGAGATGCGCAAGG
>CAZDBE010000193.1:0-10756 GCA_964503675.1 uncultured Pirellulaceae bacterium
GGGCGTGAACGACAACGGGCACAGTGCAACCTGAACGAGTTCGAGCGGCAAGTAGCCTTTGGCGTCAAGATTGGGCTTCACGGTAGATGGGCTGCTAAACGAAGTAGAAGATGGCGGCGGCGAGCACTGCTAATACGCTGAACCCGATTCCTGCTGCGGCAGCAATCCGCCAAACTCTGCTGGGCCGACTCCCCTCTTCCTGAATGACATTGGGCTGACTCCCGTCTTCCTGAACGACATTTGTCTCGTCCCGCTTGGTCCGGAACGACAGCAGTGGTCGCTTCCTTTCCAAAACTTGGGCGTGAAGCTTTTGTTCCTCTTTCAGTAGAAAATGAGATTCGCGTAGTCGCTCTCCTAGATTGACGATTTGCTCGTCCTTGGCGGCAAGCTGATCATCCTTGGTCTTGATCTGCAAGTCCTTGGTTTCCAGCTGTTGCAACAATTGGCGCGTGGCGAACGCATCGTCCTTTGAAGATGTACCAGACGGCGGGATACCTTGGCCGACGAGGTGCTTGAGGACAAACTCCTTGGATACGTAGTACTTCTTGCGACCACCACCGTTGTCCCTGGCCTCGATGAGATGAGAGGCAGTATCAAGCGCCAGATTGTTGGACTTAAGGTAGTTGTCGGCGCGGCGTTTGACTGTCTTCTTGTTGACGCCGATGAGCTCCCCGGCTTCTTGAGTTGAGATAAACGTGTCCGTTGTCATGACGCAAGTATGCCATCGACGCGACACCGAATGCAATTGACAGGATGCCTATTCGTGGTGCATGTCTCTAGACATGACGGCCGCTTTGCGCGAGACGTGGGGCGCAGCATTCTCTAGGCAAGCCTCAAGTCACGTGCCGCGTGACGGCCCAGCCGATGGCTCACCGTGTCCCGCGGCCCGTCGTGACACTTGTGCCGCGTGAGGACCGGCGGATGTACAGTGGGCGACAGCGTTTCAACAAAGTGACGGAACACAAGGGCGCGATGAAAAAGGGGAGTCGTCTTTTGCATGGAACGTGAAAGTCGCGGGAAGATTATTCGACACGGTAGGGGGACAATCGAACGACACATGACCCCAGGCGGCGGTCCATCGACCCATTGGTTGACGCAGCGCCGGTCGCGATAACGTCGCGCGAAATGGCTGGGAAAAGAGGGGACTACGTCGCAAGACATGTCTGTGACACGCCAACGCATCGGCGAAAGTGAATACAAAGACTGTCGCGTCCAGATGTCCAGTCACGTGACTTGCAGAATAACGCCAAACGACGCTTTGAGCTGTTTTCTTCGCATCTGCAAGGCATCACGGGGCACCAACGACTGAAGATGTCTCGCCCGCAGCTCGGGACAAGTCACGGTGCGTTGCCAGGACACGAAGAGGGGATTCATCGAACTAGCCTGATCGCGTGATCATAAGACACAAAAAAGGCCGGGTTTCCCCGGCCTTTGATTCTGTGCTGCTACTTCTTGGCCTTGCTTTTACGGTCGCTTCGCACTTGTCCCAAGATGTCATTGATCGCAATCGAAAGGTTAATCAAATCGCGTTCGCCGGCAACATGGAGCGCCTGGGATGTCTGCCATTTGTCATCCTTAACGAGATAGGAACGATCAATGGAGACGGAGTATTTGGTGAACGCCTCGCCCTCCTTCGTCGAGAGCTCTTCGGTCCAACAGGCGACATTGATGGCGCCGTGTTTCGCCTTAAATGCGGGAGCTGCGCCAGTTGGTGGCAAGGTTGCTTCAGTGACTTCAACAAGCGGTTCTTCAGTTGTATGGTCCATGGTGGATTGTGTTGAATAAACAAAAGGGAATCAGGCTAGATCTAACACGATGTCTCGTCAATCAAATCGACGAGAAAGTCAGCTGTAGCGCTCCTGGCAAAATCGAAGCGGGGAGCCGACTACGCACAGAATGGCGACTTTTTGTTTGCGCCCGATAGGAACTTGTGGCAGAGTGTCACGCTGATCGAGTTGGTCAGGCTTAGAACTGTGTTTCTTTACATCACAAGGAGAAAGAAATGGGAAAATCTCCCGAACGTACTTTCCGACTTGGCAACATATCAGCGTCGGTATTCGCTAACGAGGGCAACGAGAAGGGAACTGTCTTTCACACCGTTGCAGTCCAAAGATCGTATCGCGATGGTGACAAAACGAAGTACGAAACTTCTTTTACTGCCCGCGATATTCCAGCAACGATCCGTTGCTTAGAACTGGCGCAGACGTACGTTGAAAGAAAGGATGTACTGGGTTAAGCCTAAAGGTTTGGCTTGGAGACACAATCAGCGGCGGCCTTACGGTGTAAGGTCGTCGTCTTTTGAAGTGCCGAAACAGCTGGAGTCAAAAACGGCAGAATATCACTGTGTTTCCGACCTATTCCGCTGGGAGTTCGCCAGCATGCCCACGTAGATTCTGGAGTTCACGAAACGAATCGCAGATTGCGCCTGCCGCTTTGTCGCCAAAGATGGGCCAGCCAATTGGGAGAGAGGCATTTGCCTTAAAATGTTCCCTAACAAGCTCGTTCGGTTCACCGTCGCCACTGTTCGGATTGAGGATGAAATACCCTCCGCCGGTAAGATCACGATTTGTCCCTGACCAAATTCCACAGAGGCTCTCCGGCAATTGATTTTGCTCCAGCTCAAACGTGCATGACAAGTTGTATCGGAAATGTTTGAATTCAGGCGCCGAAGGGCAGCCTGAGCAAGTGAACTTGAATGTGTGCGGTAGCGTAGGCATTGGGTTTTCAATTACGCCAGTCACACGCAAATGGACTTTTCCTCCATGCTCTTCGTCCTCAAGTTCATGGTCTGCCTCAAATGAACCATCCGGCCGCACGTTCATGTCTCGAATCGTTCCGTTAATCCAGCGGTAACTGCCATCGTCAAATTGCTTAACATGCCATGTACGAAAATCGTGCTTCGGTGCTATTTTGCTGAGCAACTTCTCTCCCGCACTCCATTCGCTTACGAGCTGTTTCATTCGGGCATCAATTGCTTTTCCGATCCTTTTCAGCTCGTCCATCTCTTCTTCGGTTGCCACAGACTCATCATCGAGTTTTTGCAAGAACGCTCCCATTTTCTGGTTCGTGCCAATCTCAAAATTCGGCATCTCAACAATCCGCAAGTCTTCAAAGTCAGTTGGATTGTGAACGCACGGGAAAGTGAGCCATGCGATTTTGTCCCCAGGCTTTGCGGCTCTCAGCATATGGAGTGAGTTGCGCTGGCCGGAGGCCCGTTTGATTTTGACGCTTCCGACTGGGATATCGGCAAGCGGATATTCCGGCTGTGGCGTGGAGAAGTTATCGACGAGCAATACCCAACCTTGGAGGTCATTCCAACTGACGTTCTCCATTCTGCCAACAGCCGACAATCGCGGAACAACGAGTCGCATAGGAACGTCACACTCTGCAATTTTTAGCATGTTGGGCTTATCGACTTTGCTCAAAGGGCCAACATACAGGTCAAAGCGAGCCTCACTCCGAGTCAAAATTCGCAATACATGAGGGTTGTCATGTTCGATCACTACTTCACAGTTGCGGTCGTCATCAACATTCCGGCACGCCTCGGTAACAAACCATCCGAGAAACTCCGGGCAGCCAATTTTGATTCGATAAGTTTGAAACTCTTCACAGGCATCTTCGGCAAGGCTAATAATTTCAGGTATGTGTCGCAGCAATCGTCGAACGCGTACTCGCTCGTCACCCGTCAAGTTTGTCCAAGGGGCTTTCTTATTGCGATGGAAAAGGACATTGTTGTTCGCCCCCAACATCTTCTCCCAATTACTAGTGTCTTCTTCGAACTTGAACCCAAAGCGGTCCGTTAGCATTTGGTTAATCTCTTTGGAGTGGGGTGGGCGATCATCTCCGACGCCCTCCAGAAATCTGTAGATTTCAGCCATCGCAACGAGGTCAATAAACCGAAGAAATCGCCAATCGTCGGGTTGAAAGCGGCTTCGATACTTACTTGTCAACGCACCGGGTCCTACCGCGTCGATGCGTGTTCTTCGGTCGGTTATTGTTTCGCTCATCTAGCCCCTCAGTGCCTATTGCGGTCCGCTTAGCAGCGCGTATAATCTCGACTTCTCGCCGCACAATGCGGTCTTCTTCTTGTCCTTCCCACGACATTGCACATTCCGTTTTTGGAATGAAAAGTAAAAATATATTTTAATTCTTTAAACTGTTGTTTTAGGGTCGGAACCAAGCAGTATTACTTCGTCGCACTGTTGCTGCAAGTTGCGCACGATTGTTTTTTTCTTTCGCAAAGCCGCTTTAGGTTCTCGTTTGCTTTCTCGAATGCCCGGCTGGTTTCTAAACGCAAAAAGTTGCTTCCTCGTTTAGTTGGTGCAACAGCAAAACAACGAGGAGTTCCTTGCTATCCGTTTGCACACTGCATTAAAACGAACGGCAAGCCGCGCGAAAGTGCGACCTCGATGCCGGAAACATCAGGCCGCGTGGCTGACAATCTCATGGCGATAAGAGTCGCCGAAACGGGAGATTGGCAACGCACGAACCAGAAAATTTGTCCCGCGGCGTTACCAACGGTTACGAGTGTGACCGAAAGCATGCCGGTTGGCAAGAAAATCGAGGCGTGAATTTAACAAGGTCAGCGCACAAAAAAAGTGCCACTGGCCGAAACCAATGACACTAGCTTGATGTCCGTGAAGCAGTCTGCCTACTAAAACCGGCTGCTTTCCCGGAACGCTATTGTTATACGGATCCATATTGGAGCCGTCTAGCGGACTCGGCCATTTTTGGGCGGGCATCAAGCATTTGGAATTACCAAATGCTTAAAAAATCGAAGAAAAGTGGTCGTCAGCGGCCCCATTCTGTGAGCCGTGCTAAGGGCAACGGCGGCTGCGACAGTCAGTTATTACACCTTCCGTCGCTGCCTTCACTTTGTCTCGGCGAGCTTCCTGCCGTTTTAGACCAGCTCGAGCTGGCGTGCCCATCATGTTTCCAACGGCAATCCGTTCACAGCTGGCGAATCAGTCTCTTTGAATGTCCTGTTTGTGAGAACTGTGCAGCAGTGACATTTGTCAGTCTGCCTGACGGCCACATTTCGGCCCGCAGGCCAGCAGAGTTTCAGCTGCTATTCCGTGCGCTGCACGGTCGTTTGTTACTTGTCCAATCTTCGAATTAAAGGAGAGGAAACGATGAAAGACCTTTTTCGTATATCCAGGATAGCGATGTCTGCGAACAAGATAGCGTTGCTCATCAATTTTGTATTGATTTCGATTGTTGCGGTACCCACGTGCGGATGGAGTCAATCGTTCCGTAGTCCCGAAGAGAGGGCTGAAGAAAGCGGCATTCAATTGTCGCGAGTGGCAGTTCGTTCCGCCAGCTCACTCGATTCCAACCGTCAGTTACTGCCGGTTTACAACTCGGACGGTAGCGTCGTTGGCTACGTCCTCAAAGAACCGTCGATGAAGCCTGCAGCAGCGGTCGCCCCGTTTGGTCAGCAACCTAGGGGAGCCACGAGTAGATGCGTCAATGGCGATTGTTGGACAATCGGCCTCTCTTCGCTACCCGTTGAGTCGCCATACGACACATGGTCAAGGATCCCTCGATGCCACAGCGGCCGAAATCTGTCGCCAAGCTTGAACTCAAATCAACGCACCTTTCAAGTCCGATAGGAGGAAATCATGTTCCAAACGACACTCCGCTGCATGCTGATACTTGCTCTTCTCGGTGAAAGTGGTGCGGAGGCCGCTGAAGAGACGGCCAAGGGAACGGTCATCATCCTGGTCGATCGTTCCTCTTCGATCGCTGAACTTCCAGTACCGGACACCACCAGCGCGATGATTGCACACACCGTTAGCGTTGCCCGAGTTGCGAAAGTCGAAACGAAGTTTCTAGTTATTGTGTTCTCCGGACAAGGCGTTCAAGTCATTGGCGATGAAGATAACCAACCTACGGCCAACTATGAGGTCTTTCTTCAGCAAGTGCAGGACCTTTTGCCGGAGCCGAACGGCGGTACGCCGTTAACTGAAGCGCTTCAGAAATGTCGCGATGTGATCGCCGATCTACCAGAAGGGGAGCAAGTGACAATCGTTGCAACTGGCGACGGTCAACCCTCTTCAGGATATCAAGCAGGCGTGTATCCAGCAGTTGACGCCTTCGTCGAGAAACGTGTTGCCTCGGTTTCGGGAGGTGATTTGGCCTCCTATTTCCAAGAAATTCAGGACCCAAACTCGGCGGAGTCGAAGAGACTTGGCGAGGTGCTACACAAAGCTGAGATGACTCGATGCCTGAAAGTGGTCGGTGAACTGCGATCCAAAGCTGACCGCTTCGTGACCATCGATTTGAACGGTGTGGCCGATTTAAAAACGATTCACGATGCAGCCGGCGGCGCCGAAAATGACTATGTCATCGTGGAACCGGCAAATCAACTGGTTCAGCACTTGGAGAAGCTTGGCCTCACGCGGTACCAAGGCGTTGCTGTTCCCAAGGCGATCGCGTTGGCTGCCAATGACGAGTCAACACAGCGAATCAAAATCGACATCGACCCGATCGCCGACATGGCACTCGTGTCGCTGGTCTTCGAACAGCCGATTCCTGCGTTTGGAAACGACTTCGTGCTCCAGGCACGGATCAACGGGCATACGCGAAAGTTTAACGGAGAAGATCCCGATTTGTTGACGCTTAAAGACAGTTCTGGGCAAGTTGCCATGCTGTCGATGTTCCTGCCCACCCGCCCTACGAACGGAATTATTGAGCTGGCATACAAAGACACTCAAGGACGGCCAGTGCCGGTATTTTCAATTTTTCGGCATCTCAGGTTGAGCGACCATTTGCAAATGGTGGTACGGCCGCTCAATGCGCCCGTTGACGCTGAGGCGCCCTATTCTATTTCGCCGAACCAGCCAGTTCTGTGGCAAGCATACTTACTCAATAAAGAGACTGACACTCCGATCGATGTAAAGCTACTGCAGGCGACGTTGGTCGAGCGGAGATCGCAGCAGAAGGTAAGGCTGGAACTGACCGATGCTGGCCAAGGCTTTTTCTCCACGTCTGAGTCGATTCGGCTTGAGCGAGGTGACTATGACGTCGCCGCTGTCGTTTTGCTTAAGAGCAACGACGCTTTGGAAATGAAGCTATCAGAGCATGTGTTATCGGGCGACGTCGACGAAGTGGTCACTCTTGAACTTGATGACTCGAGCGCCAGCACAAAACTTATCGATTTCGGTGGTGATGTCGGGGACGATGTGCGGGAAAAGACAGTCACCGTGCAACTTCGTTCATTGAATATCAACTATCCATTGGCGGTTGATCTATCGATTGTTGACGTGGCTGATTCTGCTGGCAATCCGATCGACGTGGCTCTGCTAAAGACCAGCAAAAAGACACTGACGCTCGTGCCTGGTCGGCCAACCAAGGTTGGCATCCAACTTCAGCTTCCGGAGTACCTGCATGCTCTCGAGAACGGAGGAATATCCGCTCGACTGCACATCACTAGAACCGACATTGATCAAGCGGTGCCAGTGCGTTCCTTCGACGATCCATCCGTGGACGATTGTTCCATCAGCGACATCCGTTTTTACCTGCGGCAGCCGGAATTTCAAGTCGTTGCAAAAAGGGGATGGCGCAATGAACTAACATCTTCGGCCGAAGGAAACCTTCTCAGGATCCCTGTCGATGTCTGGTGGCCGTTCACCCGAAGAGTTCGTTTGGAGGTGGAGCACGACTCCCAACGAGTAGCAGATGCGACAGTCTTGTTGCGTACGCCATTCCGGAATGCAGAAGGCCGATCCAACAACGACCTTACGATCGACTGTGACGCTCAGCAGCGGGAGGTGCAACAAATTGACGCTGGGCGCACACAGACGTTTGAATATGACCTAGGAATTCCGTTTGGACTAAGTGATCTCCGACTCTTGTCCGAGCTCGTGGTCCGGGCGCCTGGGTTCCGTCCGCTCAAGATCGATGTTGAGTTGGCCGTTAGGAATCCGCTCTTGGCTCCGGCACTGCGTAGGGTTTTGATGGGGCTAGCGAGCCTAGGAGCGGTCGGGGCCGTCTGGGCTTACGTGTTCGTATTTAGGAACCGCAAGTACGCTCGCAATTCAACAATCGAGATCACACCTAAGAAGCATTTTGAGTTTCTCAAGCTCGAGAATGGCAAGCACGATACTGCGCGGCTGCGTATCGGAGACCGCAGCGTGAAGTGCATGAAAAATGGCCAGTTAGTGACGGCGCCTCGCACGATCGCCATTACGGCGGACAGCGTGTCGCCCGACAATCCGCTGCGGTTCGTCAAGAAAGACGGCAAACACGAAACGGTCATTGACGTTGTGCAGGTTCGGACGGCTGGCAAGCCACTCGTTCGTTGCCAGCTGCAACGCGCCGGTCTCCTAGGCCGTTCTCTGCAATCGTCGAAACACAGGTTTCGAGTACTCGTTCCACTCAGCGGCGCTGCCGTCGGCGTCGCGGCATTTTTGGAAACGCCACCGGTGGTGGCGGTAACTCAGTTCATTTTAGATGTTCTCAAGATATAGGGAGACAAGTCATGAATCATTCATCCGAAACCGCTCCTACCAAGGAACCTCGAACGTTTTCGTTGTCCGAACTCAGCCTTGCTATCGAGCCGATTTCCTTGGCGTGTCCATCCCTGATCGTGGCTCAAGGCACTACCGGCCGTAAGGTAGTGAAGCAGATGGTATCAAAGTTAGTCGCAGCGGGTGGTGGTGAGATGCTGCCAAGCGTACAGGTGGCGGTTTTGGACACTGATTGCGAGGGAATTGGCGCTCTTGGAGAGTATGTGATTCCGCTGGGCGAAGTCGACGGAGCCGGCACCGATCCGCTGTTGGGCATTGAGGTGTTTGAACAGCAATTTCCCCGCATCATGCGTGGAATGAAGAACCGGCTAGTGGCGCTTGCCGGCAGCGCTGACAATTCCCTGCCGAATTCTTTTAAGCAGGCCGTCGACTTTCATCTGATTGCCGGTTGCGGCGGCACGGCCGGCGGCGGACAGCAAGCGTTGATTAACGTCTTTCACCGACTCGCTCATGATTTTGGCATCATCAAACCGCGAGTCCACAGCTATTTCCTGGGCCCGGAGATGGCACTGCGAGACATCGGCCGCACGCCGACCGCGGAACAGAAAGCGATCCTTCGTGATACCTTTGCGATCAACTTGCAACGAGTGCAAGACGATCAAGTCGATGGCGAAATGTTGCGCGAAACGTGTCCCGATGGCGTTGAGGTGGCTATCCGGGCCCGCGACCGTATCTTGAGCTGCCATCTCTACGACCAATCGAACGGTGATCATGACTATCTAAAGATTGATGACTACATCGACATGGTCGCAACGCAGATTTTTTACGAAGCGTTTACCGAGAGCGGTATGTATTTTTCAGGTCGTTATCGCGACGACATCGGAACCGGCATCACATCTAGCCAGCCCAGTTAGCCAATAAGAAGAAGGGAACCACGTCATGCAGAAAAACAGACCAACGATCTTCCGCCAAATGCCCCGTTCCATCCAAAGCGGTGGCAACGTGATTATTCGCAATCCCGTACCTGAACTCATGGTTAAGTTCCGTGTGGGGTTGTTGAAGATGCTGATTCGGAAAATTGTCTCCAATTCCGCCAACGCCGATCTTGAAGCGATCATGGAAGAACATGAGCTCGATTTGAATGATGCGTTTGCTGGCCTCAATTCAGTAGAGTTGGAAACCTGCTTGGTGCCGTCCACTGCTGATGAGATTGAGTCGGCGGCCGTCTTCGCGGACGATCTCGCCTCGATGGATGGAGCGTGGGTCGAGGTTGCTGAAGAGTATCATGCGGTTGGCCGGGAAATTGAACGCACGCTTCATCATCGAGTCAGAAACGCGGTTCGTGATGCGGAGCGCGAGGGAGGGCCCGCAGCAGCCAAAGCTCTATTGGAACCGATTCGAAATCAATTGCTGTCTCGGAAAAAAAGATTGCAGAAGAAACCAGCTCCTAAGAGTGGCGTGAGTCAATTGGAGCAGATGGCTTCGCGCTTGCGCTACACGCTGCGAAATCAGAATTGGAGCCGCAGAATTATCCGTTGGTGTCTCAACGGATTTGGGATTTCTGGCTTGTTGCTATCGGAATCAGATCGCGAGCAACTGGAGTCATTAGTCGATACGGTCAATCAGATTGGCCGACAGCGTGACGAGCTGCTGCGTCGACAAGCCGAGATTCAGTTACTGAATCGCGCGGTGCACGCCAACGGGGGATGGTTGACCAAGCTCGAATCGGAAATCGTGGACCCAGAAAAGTTTGCTCGTAGTTTAATCAACTCGCTAGATCCGATCAGCGAAACAATTCAACCAGCTGGCAACGAATTGCTGCTTTTTCAGTCGTTGAATGACAAGATCGGTAACGGCGATCGAATTCTCTTTGGTGTCTGGTTGGAAGAGGCACGCAAGGCAGGCTGGAGTCTGGAAACGCTCGCTGAGTGCATTATTCACAACGGGATTCGGTACGACGGTAAAAAACTGCAATTGGACGAATGGAAAGATGTCCCTCCAGCACGGCTGGTGGGCATCCTGCTGAAGCTTCTCGATAAGTCGCTGGGAATTGGGAAGCGTCTGAACCTAGAGCAACCTGAAACAGCAGCCGAGAGGATTGCTGCTTTGAATCTCACAGACGCCACGTTCCTTCCTCGGTTGCGGGAGTTGCTGCCGGAAGTAGCTCGTCGTTTGAATGCCTATGTAGATATGAACCGAATGAGTGGAGTCGAGCCTCAGCAGCACTTCTTCCTACACTGTCAAAATTCTCAGCGTCCGATATTCGAGAAACTGCTACCAAACCT
>CAZDBE010000194.1:0-10750 GCA_964503675.1 uncultured Pirellulaceae bacterium
AGGATGCGCCACCTTTTTCATTTTTTCAAGAACACAACTTTCGACAATACCTCACGCCTGGTTGGCAACCAGGCGTTTCAGCCGGGAGTTCTCTTTTTCAAGAGCCTTCAGTTGCTTCACCATGTCCGGCTGCATCCCGCCATATTTCTGACGCCAACGGTAGTAAGTCTGCTCAGTAATTTCGAGTAACTTGCATGCTTCACCAACCGTCTTGCCCTTGCCAAGCTCCACATCTGCTCGACGCAACTTCGATACAATCTCGTCTGTTGAATGCCGTTTTTGACCCATCTGAAAATGTCCTTTCTGGGATAAACCCAGTCTGCATTCTCTCACTCAACATGGCTCAAGTTTAGGGGAGGGGGTCACTTTCATTCGTAAAGGGCAAGTATATTGTTCTTCCCAACGTAAGCAGCGGCGGTAGGTCTACGTTGCAGCGTGAAGGAATGCTGGCTCACTACAAGTCGATGCCGTGTGTGGGTGGATACCTCGACCACGAGGTGGATAAGCTGGGCGTCGGAGACAGGCGTATCCTTGATGGCAAGGTTGAAGCCTATGCCTTCAAGCCGCTCGGGATCTTTCCAACATCTGACAATCGTCACGCCGATTTTTCAAAGCTTGGCACGCATACGGCATGGGTGAAGTGGGCCGAACCAACTGCCGAGGCACTCAGGCAAGCGTGTCTCGCCAGGCAAACCCGGATTCTGCACGAGCCACCTGAACTACCGAGTCAGGTCATCAGCGAACTTCACGTATCGCTCAGCAAGTTCCTTGGCGACATCGACGTGGAATTCAATCCGCAATTCAACTGCCTGATAGGTGGTCGCGGTACGGGGAAATCGACGTTGTTGGAGTACTTGCGTTGGGGACTGTGTGACCAAGAACCGACGTATACTGAGAATCAGGACGTCCCCAGTTTTCAGCAAAAAAGAATCTCGCTGATTGAAAATACCTTACGCCCCTACAAGGCTGTAGTGTCAGTCGTGTTCGTGGTGAATGGCGTAAGACATGTAGTTCGGCGAAAGACAGAGTCAGGCGAGATACTTCTAAAGGTCGGAGACGACGAATTCAACACCGTTCAAGAAGAAGATGTCAGGGAGCTGTTGCCGCTTCAAGCTTACAGCCAGAAGCAATTGAGCGTACTCAGTGTACGAAACGAGGAACTACGACGTTTCGTGGAGGCACCAGTGAGGCGGCGACTGTCGGAACTCACGAGCCTAAGAAAAGACGCGTCCTCAAATGTGAGAAGCACTTTTGCTTTGATGATTCGAAAAAATCAGCTTGGCGGTGAAATTAGACGGCAGGAGATGGAGCAAGCGTCGCTCGAGAAGCAACTCGCCGAGCTGCGAAAGCAGCTAAAGGGGCTTTCCGACGAAGAGCAGAAGACTCTGGCGAACCAAGAGCAGTTTTCGGCTGAGGCAGAAGTGTTCGCTGAGTGGAGTCGTCAAATCGAATCGGCAGTTGCTGCGGTCGAACGTGCAACAGGCGATATTGAATCCTACCCGCGACGCTACACAAAAGACGAGAAACACCCCAACAAAGAGCTGCTGGTCGAGGCCAACGAAGTCTTGGCCAACCTGTTCGAAGTTGTTCGCAATCATCTTGGCCAAGCTGCGAAGGCACTGTCTACCGAAGCCGCTCATCACAAGTCGTACATTGAATCTCTAGAAAAGTGGCAGGGGTTGTTTGAACATCACAATAATGAGTACGAGTCCGTGAAATCGCGGGCAAAGGCACATGAATCACATCTGAAGCAAATTTCAGAGGTAGAGGAGAGGATTAAAGAACTCCGAAAGACCATAGGCCAAAGGAAAGAGACTTTCGAGAGTCACGGGGATCCGGAAGCACAGTACAAAGATGCAAGGAATCAATGGGAAGGCTTGTTCGCTGACCGGGCAAATTTACTGGAGGAGCGATGCGAACAACTCACCAGTCTTTCCGGCAGCCTAATCCGGGCCACATTGAAACGTGGGTGCGGACTTGCCAAGGTGGAAGAAAAACTATCGGCAATCTTGGAGCGTTCGGGGATCCGCTCGCAATCGAAAAAAGTCGCAGACTTGTGCCATGCCATTGAGACCTCTGAAGAAAGCGTCAAGAAATGGAATGATGTTCTGGGTGAGCTATTGGAACTGGCGATGGTTGAGGCCGGTGAAAACGCGAATACGGAAATACCTGAATCTGAATCGTTGCTGGCTGCTGGCTTCACAAAAGGTGATATTGAGAAAGTCGCCACTCGGTTAACGCCTGATTCTTGGGTTGACCTATCTCTGGTGGAACTTGCTGATGTGCCTGTGTTCGAGTACATGCAACGCGAGGGAGAGTACATCGACTTCGCTGACGCATCCGCAGGGCAGCAGGCAACGGCCCTGCTACGGGTGCTGCTCAATCAGAAAGGTCCGCCACTTATCATCGACCAACCTGAAGACGACCTGGACAATCAAGTCATTCTCGATGTCGTCGAAGAAATATGGCAAGCCAAGAAGATGCGGCAGCTGATTTTCTCAAGTCACAATGCCAACATTGTGGTCAACGGTGATGCAGATTTAGTCGTATGTTTCGACTACAGGACAGCAGCTGACCAATCGGGCGGAACGATTACTGACGAAGGTGCAATTGACAAAAAGAACATTCGTCAACGAATTACGAAAATCATGGAAGGTGGACAAAACGCGTTTCGAATGCGTAAAGAAAAGTATGGGTTCTGACTGCGTGAATGGTGGTAAACCAAGAGAGTAGCCCTTCTTTAATCGCCAAGTGCACTTAATCCGCCGCGTTAGTTTGAACCATCGACAGTAGATAGAACAGTTAGATATGAAACAGTCAATTTCGTTGGCGGAAGCACTTACGGACTATGACCGAGATGCACGCTCGGACCAGTACCAAGAGGCGGAGAAGCAACGTGCGGCTATCCTGGAACGATTTCCGTTGGGCGCCTGGGCGGAGATGACCCTAGAAGACTACGCTGTGGGCCAACCTGGACGAGACGACACATTCTGTAGATGGGTGGAGTTCCGAAGTAAAAAACTTGGCAGTATGAAGGGCGGCAGCTCTCGCAAGCTGATTGTTTATAAACACCGGAAAAAGCCTGGCTGGTATTTTCCTGAAAACGAGTTCAAAGATGAACGTGAGGCATGGACCGCCGTTCGCGACGGATTCATACATGCGTTCCGTCTAGCAGAGGAAGGGAACTGGTCGGAAATTGACGACATATCAGCTCTCCGACTTGGGCCAGCACTCAGAACGAAAACGCTTCATATCTACTTTCCGGATGAAGTGCTGCCTATCTACTCGCTTGAGCATATCAAGCACTTTCTAAGTCGGTTGTCGGTCTCCGTAGAGAAAGGTCGCTCGACAGTACAGCACAACCGCAAGCTACTCCAGACATTGAGGGCTGACGATAGGTTTGACGGTTGGTCGACTACTCAAATGGCCTGGTTTCTTTACCACTGGTCTCACCCCCAAAAAGCTCCAAGAATCCGGAAGATTGCCCCTGGCGAACAGGCAAAGTACTGGGATGACTGCCAGAAGGATGGATACATCTGCGTCGGATGGGACCAAGTCGGTGACCTCACCGAGTTCGAAGACAAGGAAGAATTCACAGCTGCTTTCAGAGCTGCTTTTCCAGACTACAACAGAAGCACGCAGACGAAGAAAGCAAATGAGTTGTGGACACTAATGGAACTCGAACCCGGCGACATCGTCGTCGCGAATAAGGGCACTTCTCATGTGCTGGCTCTTGGAACGGTCAACGACGAAGGTTATTCGTTCCGATCAGAACGAGATGAGTACCAACATGTCGTTGGAGTCGACTGGGGGCCGGTAGTCGGCAAGGACATACCGACTCAGAAGCGATGGGGCGTGGTCACGGTTGCCAAAGTGCCCATGACTCTCTACCAGACGATTCTGGATGGGAGTTCAGGTATGGAAGCGTTGCCAGTGGACAGTATCTTCCGAGAGCTCGACGATGCAATCACGCGAAAAGGGCAAATCGTGCTGTACGGCCCACCGGGAACTGGAAAAACATATCACGCTCGTCGTTTCGGTGTCTGGTGGCTGCTGAACCAAAACGGAATCGCGGACGCAGCAAGGGTCGTTTCAGACCGAACGAAGTTTCGGTCGGCTGAATCTTCTCTTTCTACATCTGTCCTAAATCATCGGGTGTGGTGGCTGGTCGCAAATCCTAAAGAGTGGAGTTGGGATATCCTCCGTAAGGATGGCAAAGTTGACTTCCGATACGGTCGACTTAAACGCAACTACCCGCAAGTCCAGGTTGGCGACCTCGTCATCGGCTACCAATCGACGCCAGACAAGAAGCTAATGGCCGTCGCAAGGATAAGCAGAGCTTTCTCAACTGATACTGAAGGCAACCAGACGATTGGTGTGGAATATGTGGCCGACTTGAAGGATGGATTGAGCTATGAAGAGCTTCGTGATGACCCAGTACTGTCGAAATCCGAACCGATTCGATTCAACAATCAGGGCACTCTCTTCGCATTGACTGAGGCGGAGTCACAATGTCTGTTCGAACGCCTTGTTGAAAGGGGCAACGAAACGCTGTGGGACTTGGTAGACCAAGATGACACTGTTGGGCAATTGACCCGCATTACATTTCACGCCTCATACAGCTACGAAGACTTTATCGAAGGGTTCCGCCCAGTTGCGAATTCTTCGGATGGTCTAAGCCTTCGGTTGGAGGATGGCGTATTCAAGCGAGTCTGTCGCGAAGCGGTTGCGAACCCAGACCGCAAGTACCTTGTGATGATTGATGAAATCAACCGAGCCAACATGGCCAAGGTATTCGGTGAGTTACTCACGCTTTTGGAAATCGACAAGCGAGACCTTACGGTCACGCTTCCGCAGAGCAAGCAGGCATTCAGCATTCCACAGAACGTCTATTTGTTGGCGACAATGAACACGGCGGACCGAAGCATCAAGCTGCTTGATGCGGCGTTACGACGCAGATTCTCGTTCATTGAAATGATGCCGGACTGCTCTCTCCTGGAAGGCGAAGAGATTGACGGATTGCCGCTTGATAGTTTCCTTGCGAAACTCAATCGTCGCGTTGCGATTAAGTTTGGCCCCGAGAAACAGATTGGGCATTCGTTTCTGATGGAAGGGGAGGAGGCTGTCGGCGATGCGGAAGAATTCGCTCGGCGATTCCGACAAGACATTCTCCCGCTGCTGCAAGAGTACTGTTACGACGACTACGCAACGCTCGCGGAGTTGGTTGGAACTGAAGTCGTTGACACGGAATCGTTTTGCGTAAACGGCGACGTGACAACGGACCCTCAAAAACTACTCGCTGCGTTGCAGAAAGTGGTTTCCTCGCCAGAGGACACCAATGACTGAGCGTGTGTCTGTTCAGAGACCCTTCGTCCTGGAAATGACGGAATGGTCGACCGAGTTGCTACCGGGCGGTTCTCTAACGCCAAGCGAACGCCTGCTGGCTCAACAGCTTCGCAAGCAGGGAAGAATCCAAATCGAAGAGCTGCGAGCAGGGCTTCGCATTCAGACGAAGTCTTGCATTGGAGTGGTTCGCTTAGGAAGGATAGAGATTCGTGTTCAACCGAAGCTCTCCGGCGACAACCTCCGAGTGATGGAGATGATTGGTCTCACCGGTGGCTTGGACATGCTCCGGTTGGTTTCAAGCTCGCGTGAAGTTGACACGGAGGGGCATAGCCTTCTGGATTTGTTCTCATTGCTTTTGATTCGGGAAGTCGAAAAGCTGATTCGAAGCGGTCTCATCAGTGACTACTCGGAACGAGAGGACGAGCTGCCCGTGTTACGTGGCCGCTTGCTCGTTAAGGAACAAGTTCTCCGCAGATTTGGCCAGCTAGACCGAGTGGCGTGCCGGTTCGACGAACGCGAACAGGACATTCCAGAGAACCAGTTATTGGGAGTTGCTTTGCGGCTAAGCTCCCGCCTGTCGAAACACCCGCGTGTTGGCAGGCATAGTCGGCAGCTTTTTCATGTGATTTCACAAGCCTGCAATCCAGACCGATTTGATGTCGACTTAGGTGATAAGCAACTCGTTTACAACCGACAGAACGAACCCTACCGATATGCACACCAGCTTTGTTGGTTGATTATTCGCATGTGTGGAGTTCGAGATTTGTTCTCGTCGCAGGGCATTCGTTCATTCGCTTTCCTGCTCGACATGAACAAGCTCTTTGAGCAATTTGTGGCCGTCGTCGTTCGTAGGTTGCTATCCAAAGAGGACTGGCATGTCTCCAGTCAGCACGTGAGCCGTTCGATTATCTGGGATGACGACAAGAACAAACCGTATTCAAATGTCAGGCCCGACATTCTGGTCAAGCACCGAGAAAAGCCAATGCGACTGGCGTTGGATTCAAAGTACAAACTCTACGATGAGCGGAAGGTATCGGCTGGCGACATTTACCAATCTTTCTTGTATTCGTTTGGCTTTCAGCATCCAGATTCGCCCTGCGACCTTAGGCGTAGCGTGCTAATTTTTCCAAAGGACAATTCCACAAGCGAAGTACGTGAGTTGGCGGTGAAGTCGCCTAGTGGTTCGCGGCTCGCAAAACTCAGTTTGATAGGCATTCATATTCCGTCACTTTTGGACGAAATCCGGCAGGAGCGTTTAGGTCCGCAATCCAAGCTTGTTACCGAAGTCATCGACGATTGGCAGCACTAAGTCTGGATGGGACGTGCAAGCTCTTTGAAACGACAGAACCCATTTGCCAAACGAACTTGTTCGGGGGAGTCACATTGGGCATTGAAAAGCTGCTCTGACGCAACAACGATGGCTAGGCATCGGGCACGACTCGTCGCTACGTTCAGCCGATTTGGGTTAAACAGAAATGACATTCCACGTGGTGCGTCTTCGACAGAAGAACTCGTGGCGGAATAGATGACGACCGCTGCTTCTTGACCTTGGAATTTGTCGACTGTCCCAACCCGTGCTCCGTCAGGCAGTGAGTTCTGCAAAAGTGCGACTTGGGCGTTGTATGGTGCAACGACCAAAACGTCTTCAAGGGAAATCGCGTTGCTCTTTCCGTCCACGTTCTTCCAACAGTGGCTTCCGTCGATTAACGAATCCATCAGCTGTCGAATTGCTGATGCTTCCTCTTCACTCTGGCTCTGATTGCCTTCATGCTCCCGTTCAAGCAGGCACAAACCCGACGCAGGGAATCTCGGCCCACTTACAGCCTGGACCTCAAGCCCCGTGCGACTGGAAAGTCGGCCATCGTAATACAGTTCCGAAGTAAATTCGCAGATGTCTGGATGAAGCCGCCAAGTGTCCTTTAGGAAGAGGCCACGATGCTCAGCAATCGTATGGCGTCCACCCAGCAAGTGTCCCAAGGCAGCCACATCGGCCCCTTCGGGGTGCGAGCCAAGCTGCGGTTGCTCAAGTTGCTGCGGGTCTCCGAGCAAAATCACATTACGGCAGGCACGCGAAGCCGCCAATGCGACCGCGAGCGACATTTGCCCCGCTTCGTCGATAACCAAGTAGTCGAGTTGCCCAGCCATCACCGAGTTAGCCCACAACCAAGCGGTGCCACCGACAACGACACCTTCATCAAGTGCGTCGATAAGCTTTTCGTTCTTCTTGATATGTTCGATGTCGGCCGGGAAGTCATCGGGATACTTGGACATTTTCTGAGCGACGCGGCACACCCCATGCGATTGTTCACGTACACCGGAAAGTAGATTCGCAATCACCTTGTGGCTGATTGCCGTTACGCCGACACGAAAGCCACGATTCGCAAGCTCGCAAATGACCTTGCTGCCTAGATACGTCTTCCCCGCACCAGGAGGCCCTTGAACGGGAAGAATACTGCCATCCAAGTCGCATGCTAAGTTGACGGCGGAGGTGATAGTGTCGCCATTCGAACCAATGGGCAGTTCGAGCGTCTGGAGCCGAGGTGCGAAGTTCGCCAACAGGTCGAAACGTGGTGACTTGAGCGTCCCTTGCTGAACGACATCATCTGCGAATCGCAAGAGTGATTCCGGCAAAGGGTCGGGGCGAATGCGGTCGAAGACGAAGACGTTGCCCGGATGCAGGTCTGTCGTCGTACCTTTCTTCTTAATCTCGATTATGCCCTGCCGCAGGTCGAAGTGTGATACCGTGCCGACCTCCTGACCACCGACTTCAACCAGACTTGAGCCCACTGAGACGTGAGCCTCCTGCATCGGGAATCGGTATTGATGGGTTGGGTTTCGGTCCCGTGGCCCGCCTGGAACTTCTGACACAAACTGTAGACCGGCGATTCCCGTCTTCTCGCGAAGCAGCTCGGAAGGTTCGAGCTCGTGCATCCGGAAGAACTCCCACCATACGCACTTGTCTTCACGTCGGAAGTAGTCAAGCAGATGTGCGAGCAGCCACTTTGCTTGCTGCTCTGAATTCCGGTCGCTGTCTGGTACGTCCGCCACGAGAAGGTTGTAAAGGCGAGCCGATTCATCAGTCCGTTCCTGAATGGACTCGCTTGCCGTTCCATCCAGAAGCTCTGGCCGCTCAACATTCTCACCGATAGCAATCAGTTCGGTGCGAAGCTTCTCTAGCCAATTGCGTAGGTGAAAAGTCGAAACGCAATCGTCTTTGTTGTAGCCCTCAACTACCGTTCGATTCTCTTCGTCGATGACATCTAGCGTCGATAAATCCAGTTCAGCTTCGATTTGCCGCAATGCCAGGCGAGCATCATCCAATGCGGTGTTTCGTTTGTACTCATAGAACGGCTCAAGGTTCTTGATGGAGTAGCGGCTGACGCTGGCTTGAATTCCTTGTCGAACTACCGAATAGAGGTCAATGAAACGTTCAGCCCGAAGCAGTCTATCTACCTCGTCTTCTCGTGTCGCGTACTGCATGGCCAGCCGCTTCATTGCGGTGGGCTCGTAATGGGCGTAATGGTAGACGTGCATTCCCGGGAAGGTTGCCCAGCGAGCAATGAGAAAATCAATGAACTGCTCGAATGCCCCTTTTTCCTCCTGAGGATTCAAAGCCCAGATGCTTGAGTACCAAGGCTGGTCATTCTCGGCTGTGCAGTAGCCAAGCAAGTACTCAAGCCCACGGTCGTAAGCGTGACGGTCTCCTTCGATGTCGAAGAAGATATCGCCAGGAGATGGCTCCGGGAGTTTCGCGAAACCTCTACGCGGTTGCTGTTCGAGAAACCGATACTTTAGCTCGCCCGATGTGCGACGATGCTGTTGAAGCTTTGCTTGCTCGTGTAGCTTTTCGAATGAAGCTGGCGAACCACGACCAGGTGCTTCATCTAGCGGTACGGCACGTTCCGCAAATTCAGCAACTTTGGTGATTGACTGCCGGTGCAGTTCACTGGTTTGACGCTTCGATATTCCAGCGATAGCCGAAAGATGGTCGTCTTTCTTGCGAACTTCATCGCACTGTTTCCACCATCGGCAGATGTCGCAATGAGTCACCGGTTCCGGGTATGTCGAACTATTCGTTGCCTCAAGTGCTTGGATGAGGTTGTCCTTCACCAGCCGCAGATATGCAGCGAAATCATCAAATCGGTGGGACTCTTCTGTGAAGGGGTCCCCCGGCATCACTACAGTCATTCGCTCTGGTTTCAAGCCTTGCAGTGGCTCAAGAAGCTCCGAGTAGAGTGACAGCTGGAGAATCGTCCCAGCCTTCGTTGTGCGGGTGAGCTTCGTGTCCGCGACTTCGTACGACCAATCGCCAAAAAGGGGTGACGCTCGTTCCACTCGCAACAGCAGGTCTGGACGGCCCCCCCATTTTCCGTCCGAGAGCTCCCCTTGGACGATGACTTCGATGCCATCGGACATCGCCTGAGCCGTTTGCTTTTCGGCATCCGCATCGCCAAACGCTATCTCGACAACGCTCTTGCCAGACGACCTCAAGAAATCTACGTAGGACTTTTCATGGGCAAGGCCTCGCTCGATGATGCGTTTGAGAAAGGCGTCGTCCCGATAAGGTTTTTTAATTTCTCCCAACGCAACTTTGCGGTTGAGGGAAGTGAGGTGACGACAAGCAAGATGATTGGCAAGGTCAGTAGCTGCCAATATTGGTTTGCCGCTTTGCATCTTCATGGTAAAAGCCTCGTGCCCATCCTGAATTCACTTAGTGGCAAGTGAAGATATTATCGCGGCTCCTGATTCGGTGAATATATTCTACAACCTTGAGCCGACTCGCACTCCCTTCCGTGGTCCCGAGTTGCTCAGGCTTCGATTGAGGGAATCTTCAGTGAGCCAAGTCCATTTGGTCGCCGTATGCTCAGCTTTCGTTTCGGTAGTTTGGAAGCTGTCGGGGCCAATTCTACAACAAGCGAAAGCCTGCGTCGGTCGCTTGCTTTCCATTCCCGAATCCATTGGTCAGATTCTGGTCGTAGTCGAATACCGTGTAATCGCTCTTTCGCCTCGCTTACGACAACAGGCTGAATATCAGAGCCCGCAACGGTTCCTCGGTAGGCACCGAACTCGGGTGAAACGAAATAACCCGTGAGACCGTTCTTTGGATTTGTGGGCTTTATCTGAAAAAATTCGGACGGCATCACGGCATCACGCACGTTCCGCTGTGCTGAAACACTTTGCGTTAATCCGCTGTTATCGGACGTGAAGTAGGCGATTTCTTCGAACTGACCGAGCTGCTTGGAGGCAAACGTGGCTGAACTGTCGCTCTCCATTCTCAAGAAGGCTTTGTTGCTCATTTGAGCCACGAGCTCATTCGCTATCCGTTCGCCTGCGGCCTCCCGAAGGCCCTTGTTGACGGCGGTTGAAAAGTGCGGCGCCCGGCGGCGGAAAAGTGCAGCGCTAG
>CAZDBE010000195.1:0-10726 GCA_964503675.1 uncultured Pirellulaceae bacterium
TCTCTGATGAAGGACTTCCAACCTGTTACACTTGGGCGGATCTCTCTGAACCAAGAGCTACAGCGTCTCAAATTGGAGACGCGTTCGATGCCAGGGAAGCGATCGATCGACTTCAGCACGCTGATATTGAGGAAAGTGGAAGATTAGCCGTGTTATCACGGCAATTTGTAAGGAAATAACGTCTGAAAAGTGCAATTATGGCCGTCCTGCTGTCGGCTGTTCTCCGTGAAAGTATCAGGCGCGGGTTCCAATCCCTGAGCCGTATGGACGCGGTTTGAATGAGCAGCCCGTCAAAATTACGCTAAAAGGCAGATACAAACTCCCAATTAAGGATTCACAATGATCTTCAAACGACTTCCTGCGACGCTAGCTGTCGCTCTGTGCACGATGCTTCTCGTCGCCGTTATTTCCACTGAGGTAGCTGCTCAAAGAGGTGGTGGTCGTGGCGGCGGTCGAGGTGGCGGACCGGGCGGTGGGTTTGGTGGCATGATGGGGAATTCATCCATGTCGTTGTTAGGCGATTCCAAGGTTGCAGAGGAACTTGAACTCGATGAGGAGCAGGTCGATGCACTGGATGAACTTCAGGGGGATATGAGAGACGTATTCCGCGAAACGTTTGGTGGAATGCGAGAGCGCTTCCGCGATCCCGACGTAGACCGCGAAACACTGATGGAAGAGATTCGCGAAGCAATCCAAGAGAAAATGGTTTCGGTTGATGAAAAGCTGGAAGAGGTTCTGCTGCCGCATCAAATGTCTCGACTTTCAGAACTCACATTCCAAATGCAAGCCAAACGCGGTGGCACCCAAGGTTTGCTAGAAAACAGCAAGATCAAAGAGGAACTTGGGCTGACTGACGAACAGATCGAAAAGGTTAAGGAGAAAGCGGAAGAGGTAAAGAAGAAGCTTGAGCAGCAAATTCTCAAGGCACGCGAAGATGCTCAAAATGAGATCCTTTCTGTCCTTACCACCGATCAGCAAAACAAGATCAAAGCGATGATGGGGGAGTCATTTGCGTTTGAGGAAAACCGAGGCCGGGGCGGTCGTGGCGGAAGAGATGGTGGTGGTCGTGACGGTGGTGCTCGTGGTGGAAGAGATGGCGGTGGTCCAGGTGGCGGTCGTCGTGGTGGTAGAGACGGCGGCGGACGTGGTGATGATGACGGAGGTCTGTAAACGACCGCCGGCAGAAATCGCCAGTTGTTTCATTTATCCTCGTGGTACTTTCAGTTTGGTGCAACTTTGTTTCACTGAACTAGGTACAGAATAACGGATAGCAAACGAAAACAGCGCCGCGTCTTGCTAAGCCAATTTCGGTCAGCAGGACGCGGCGTTTGATCATAAAGCTATTTTCCGAAGCGAAATAAGATTAACCCATATAAACCTCATCCCGATTACTTGTCAAAATCATAAATTAGCCCCCAGAACGTGCAACTATTAGTGGCGCTGTATATTTAGACTCCAGAATTCTAGTCGCAGCACATCATTGACCACCCAAACATAATCCCATGGAAATCGGTTCAATCTTACTGGAACAAGGCCTGATCAATTCAGATCAACTCGCCTCCTCCCAGACTCCTCACGCGCTTTCGGGCGACGAATTGCTGGCGCACTTGGTGGGCAGTGGTGCCGTAGATAAATTCAAGGCGATGGAAACGCTGGCACGCGAGGCGGGCGTCGAATTTGTGGACCTCAACGCCGCCGAAGTCGACCTGACGCTATTAGAAGACTTCCCGCAAAAGATTATCTATCGCCAAATTCTGTTTCCGATTCGGAAGCAGGGAAACACGCTGTTCGTCGCGACTAGTGAGCCGCTAGATTTCTATCCACTGGACGAAATCAGCGCCGCAACCGGGATGATCGTTGAACCCGTTCTGGCTGAGAAGAGCGAGATCGCGAAACTGATCAAAGCCCACTTGGGCGTTGGTGGCGAGACGATCGAGGGGCTAATCAAGCAGAAGATCGAAGAAAACGGTATCGAACTGCTGGAGGAATTGGAACTCGACGGCAGCGAACTTTCTGAGATGGCGCAGGAAGCCAGCGTTGTTCGCCTTGTGAACGAAATTCTGCTGGAGGCGATAGAAACACGTACCAGTGATGTTCACATCGAATCGCAAAAAGACACAATGGTGATCCGGTATCGAATCGACGGTATCCTGCATACGCAGCCCGTTCCTGCCGAAATCAACCACTTTCGGTCGGCGATCGTCAGTCGTCTGAAGATCATGGCGAAATTGAACATCGCTGAAAAAAGGCTTCCTCAGGACGGAAGAATTAAGCTTCGATTCCAAGGCCGTGACGTAGATGTTCGTGTGTCAGTTATTCCAATGATCCACGGCGAAAGCCTTGTGATGAGGATTTTGGACAAGGGCTCGATGGTGTTCAACCTAGAGAGTCTCGGGATGAGCGAGGAGACGCGCGAGCGATTCAGCAAGCTGATCCGCATGCCGCACGGGATCATTTTGGTTACGGGGCCAACCGGTTCTGGTAAAACGACGACGCTGTACAGTTCGCTGATTGAGATCAATGACCCGACGACGAAGATCATCACCACTGAGGATCCGGTCGAGTATCAATTGGACGGCATCAACCAGATTCAGGTGCATCACAAGATCGGTTTGACGTTTGGACATTCGCTGCGTAGTATTCTGCGGCATGATCCGGACGTTGTTCTGGTGGGTGAGATTCGTGATCTGGAAACTGCTGAAAACGCGATTCAGGCTTCGCTGACAGGCCACTTGGTGTTCAGCACGCTGCACACCAACGATGCTGCTGGGGCGTTTACGCGAATGAGCGATATGGGTGTCGAGCCTTTCCTAGTCGCCAGTACAGTAGAGGCCGTCATGGCCCAACGTCTGGTCCGTCGTTTGTGCGATTGCAAAAAACCCGTCAAGCTGAAAGCGGACGATGTCCCGCCAGATTTTCCTGTGGGAAAACTTAAAGGAGCCACCATTTACCAGCCAGTCGGTTGCCGAGAATGCCGCGAAGTTGGTTACCGGGGGCGCTTAGGAGTTTACGAGTTGTTGGTTGTCGACGACTCTCTGCGGCAGCTTGCTCACGAAGGCGTCAGTACTTGGGAAATCAAGAAAGCCGCGATTGCTTCGGGAATGCAAACATTACGAGACGATGGTTGGGCGAAAGTTCTGCTGGGCCACACTTCGATTGAGGAAATTTTACGTATTACCAAAGGCGACCGGGTCTAACCAACCAAGACTCAACAACACATTCTCATGCCAGAGTTCACCTACATCGCGCGCGGCCTAGACGGAGCCAAAGTCTCCGGAACGATGACCGCAAACACGGAAGTCGAGGTGACCAATGCGCTGTCGAACCAGTCGCTGTTTCCGATTCAAGTCAACGCCCCAAAACAGCCCAAGAGTTTTTCACTACCCGGGTTTGGCGGAGGAATCAGCGATCAAAAGATTGCCGTATTCTACGAACAGATGGCATCGTTGTTGTCCAATGGCGTTCCCCTACTAAAGTCGTTAAAGATTCTCGGCTCACAAACCAAAATCCCAACGCTTAAAACAGCGCTCGACGACGTCATTCGCCGAGTCGAAGACGGTGTGGATCTGTCGGAAGCGTTTGCAGCGCATCCAAAGATTTTTAGCGACATGGCGATCAACATGTCGCGTGCTGGGGCCGAAGGCGGATTTCTAGAGGACGCGCTTTCGCGCGTCGCTTCGTTTACCGAACAACAGTCGGAACTACGATCACGAACCATTGGCGCGATGATCTATCCTGCAGTGCTAATGAGCATGGGAAGTGTAATCGTGACGGTGCTGTTGGTGTATTTCGTTCCGCAGTTCGAGTCTATGTTTTCGACGTTGCGTGCCAAGGGCGATCTGCCTTGGATTACAGAGGCGTTGCTGTCGTTCAGCCAGAAAGTTCAGGTTTGGGGAGTCCCGTTTCTGATTTTAATGCTGCTGGTTGGGCTGATCGTAAAAGTTCAGTTGAACACTGATAATGGAAAGCGATGGCTCGATCACGTTAAAATCAAGATACCAATGTTAGGCGGCATTTTTCTCTCGCTGGCGGTGGCGCGATTTTGTCGTGTGCTGGGGACGCTGCTGAAGAACGGCGTGCCAATCTTAAAAGGCCTCGAAATTAGTCGTGATGCGGCTGGTAACCGAGTGCTGTCAGAGGCAATTGCAAAAGCCTCAGAGAACATCACGGCGGGAGAGTCGTTGTCAGTTCCGCTCAAAAAATCGGGGCATTTCCCCTACAACGTGACCGAAATGATTAGTGTGGCCGAAGAATCCAATTCTTTGGACTCAGTGTTGGTCAATATTTCAGTGGGCTTGGAAAAGCAGACGATTCGCCGACTAGACCTGATGGTAAAATTGATCGAGCCTCTGATGCTGATGATCATGGCAGGCATTGTATTGATCGTGGTGGTAGCTTTGCTGCTGCCGATCATGAAAATGGGAAGCGCTATGGGGTAGTTCGGACGTGGGTTTGGACTAAAGGCTAGTCTGAACAAAGAAATACAACTTAAGAATGAAGACGGGTTGCAGATAACTCGTAACTAAATATTAGGAGATTGAGAGATGAAGTTTACAGAAACGAAATCGGTAGAAGGTAAGCGAATGCAGTCGAACCGACGAATGAGAAATCGACGCCGTCAAGGTTTTACACTGCTAGAGCTGTTATTGGTGATGGCGATCTTGGTCATCCTAGCGTCTCTGTCTACCGTTGCAGTGCTAAGCATGCAGTCCAACGCGCAGAGCAAGGCGGCATTTACGCAGATCAGCACTCTTAAAACGCAGTGCATCAACTACAAGTTGTCGACTCTAGCATTCCCTAAAAAGTTGGAGGATTTGGTTGTCCTTCCGGCAGGAATGAATCAATCAAGCTGGGGTGGACCTTACCTACAGGACAAGAATATCCCAAAAGATCCATGGCAGAATCCATACAAGTACGCTGCCAAAGACGCCACAGATGAAGTGTTCATCACTTCGGCTGGCAAAGACGGGCAACACGGTACAGCCGACGATATCCCTGGCGACCAAGGCTAGGCCGCCGGCGCTCCGACATAGTCCTATTTCGCTCTGCGAGACAACACCATTTCGCGAAGCGGAATTCGACGCTTTGAACAGAACGCAATCGCTACTTCACGAAACAAACCATGCTGCTTTCCCCCAAAACCAGTCAACGACAGATCGGTCCGCGCCAAGCGTTCACGTTGATCGAGTTGATTTTGGTAATGGGGATCATCGTAATGATCGCTTCACTGGCGACACCAATGATGACGCGCATGCTTGGGCGTCAGTCGCTGACGCAAGGTGCCAACCGCGTTCGGGTGGAGATGGGCAGAGCGCGCGTAGAAGCGATCAAAACGGGCGAAGTTCAAGCCCTGTTCTTTCTTCCACAAGGCAACTGGTTCAATGTGGCGGCATTCTCGCAGCTTCCTTTACAAGCAGGAATCGCATCCCGCGAGCAGTCATTGCTGAACAATCGTGTCTACACCGGATACGAAGACAACGTTTTACCCCCCGGAATCCGTTTCCTTGCGGGTTCAATGGAACTCGATTCACGCTCTGCACAAACCTTGGGCGACGTAAAAATCGACAATGATTCAATCCAACCCGTACTGTTCTATCCCGACGGCACGGCTCAGGACGCGACGATCTATGTTGAAGACAATCGCCGAAATCGCGTCGCCGTTGTTCTCCGCGGGCTGACGGGATCAGCGCGTGCGGTTCGAGTTGATCAGTAGGGACCGGTACAACAACATGTCAAAAACTGGATTGAACAATTCGAAACTCCGTTCTAAGCACCGGCGCTCATGTCGACGTGGACTTAGCCTGTTGGAAGTGATTCTTTCGATCGCGATTCTTGGGACCTCCATGGCAATCGTCGGACAGGTATTCTTCGCAGGCTATCGAAGTGCCGTCAAAGCACGTGACCTGAGCGACGCTACGATTCTATGCGATTCAGTGATGGCAGAACTGGCTGCAGGGTCGATCGATTTTGGATCGACATCAGGGGCAACCATTCCCAACGTTCCCGGATGGGAGTACTCCGTCGAGACGGTTCAATCGGATGTGCCTGGTTTACTGCTGACCACCGTTGCCGTTAGCCGCACCGGCGCTAGCGCCATATCGATGTCGATCGTTCGCATGTTGCCCGACCCGGACTACGTTCCAGAGGAGCAATAATGAATATGAACCTCAACAATCCCATTGCGAGGCGAATCACCGGTTACACCTTGCTGGAACTGTTGCTGGCGCTAGGTTTGACTGTCATTATTGTCAGCCTAATTGCCACTGCAATTCAGACCAACGGCCTGACGTTGACGCGCGTACAAGCCAGTATCGAACGCAAACAGGCGGCCCGAGGGATTCTTGGCATGATGCAGAATGATCTGCGGGCTGGCATTCAGTACAAGGCCAATGAGTACGCGGGATTGCAAGATCTTTTTGCGTCTATCCAACTGGCAAGCGGTCAGTCACCGATAGATGTTGAGGTCAGTGACGACCCGGATGAGGCGCTTGCACAGCTCGAAGAGCTCGCACAGCTTGGGGAGGCGGGCGCTGCAGTCGCGACAGGCGGTTCAGACGACGATTCTGAATTTGAGGAAGAGATTGAGGAACCGGAAGTGGAAGGCGTCCCGGTATTTATCGGCGCTTCCGATTTTGTCAGCATCGACATTAGTCGTTTGCCCCGCATTGACGAATATCATCCTTCGGTTGTCAGCGAACAAGAAGCCTCGAACACACTAGCGGATGTGAAAACGGTCTCCTATTTCGTTTCGCAAAGCAACGGGCCAAATCAAAGACGAAGCACCAACGTCTTTCAGACTTCTCAAGGGCAAACGGCGGTCACCGGTGGTTTGTTTCGTCGGCAAGTTGATCGTTCGGTCGCCAAATTCGAAGGACTCGAGAGTATTGGCGAGCCGGACCTGTATAGCGAATTGGTGGCACAGGAAGTCGTCGAAGTCTCGTTTCGGTACTTTGATGGTGTCAATTGGTTCACCGAATGGGACTCGGAAGAAATGGGTGGATTTCCATTGGCCGTTGAGATGTATATTTTGATTGATCCAACGAGGGCTGGCAGTACCGCAACGGCTGGGTCAAGCTCCATCAATCGGGAGAACCTAGAAACCTATCGGGCTGTCGTTCACATTCCAGCTGCAGAAATCGTCGAGCAGGAGGAAGACGATGGGTAAACGACATTCACAAACTGGAGGTGTCATTCTTCTTATTGTCTTGGTGACAGTCGTCTTTATGACGCTGGCCGCCTTGACGTTTATGTCGTTGATGCAAGTGGAAGAGCAAGCGTCGCGCGTGCTGGCCCGGCGAGTTCAGTCAAAGTACCTTGCCGATTCGGGTGTAGATTACACACGTCTGTTTCTCTCCGCCGCGCGTCAAGACATTCATGCAAAAGGCGGCCTTTGGGATAACCCAGATCAGTTCCAAGCGATTCCAGCAGCGATCGATTTGAACAATCTCGAATTTACAGGTCGGTTCACCGTTGTTTCACCGTCGATGAACGACGACGGTATTCCAGAGGGTTACCGATTTGGCTTGGTCGATGAATCCAGCAAGATAAATCTCAACTCGTTGCCATTTTTCGACAACTGGACACCGGGAAGCGCCCGGCAAATTCTAATGTCGCTTCCAGACATGACCGAGGAAATCGCCGATTCCATTTTGGACTGGGTCGATGAAGATGACGACGAACGCGAATTTGGAACCGAGGCCGGTTACTACAGCGGACTTGCACCGGCGTATGCTCCTAAAAACGGCCCTTTGGACAGTCTGGACGAACTGTTGTTGGTTAAAGGAGTTACTCCCGAGCTGTTGTTTTCCTTGGACACAAATAGAAACGGCGTGCTAGACACCGACGAAACTGTCGGAACCGGAGCTTCATCGCTGGACGCGGATCAATACTTGGGCTGGGCCAACTACATTACGCTGTTCAGCAAGGAGTCCAACCTCAACGATGAGGGGCTAAAACGCGTTAACATTAATGGTCAGGATCTCGATCAACTTTATGATGACTTGAAAAGCGCATTCGACGACGAGTGGACAAATTTCATCGTGCAGTTCCGAATTCACGGCCCCGCGTCGGCACCTTCGGAACAAGAAGAGGAGGATGGTCTAGTTCAAGATGCCAGCAAGTTCCCCCCGGATCTTGGCATCGAGCCTGAAGAGGATTTTCGCTTTGCCAGCGTGGTCGATTTAGTGAATCAGTGGGTCAATTTTCAAGATGAGGAAGGTGGAGAGGTTTATCTCAGGTCACCCATCAACATAGAGACGATGGGCTTATCTTTGTTGGTAGCGATGAAACAACTGACGGTCTACGAAGGAGAGTCGATTCCTGGCCGCATCAACATTATGCAGGCGCCTCGACGCGTCCTCGAAGGAATCCCTGGCTTGGATAGCGAGTTGATTGACTCCATCATTCAGGTCCGCGAATTCGAACTAGACGACCCTGAATTCTTGGATCTCAATCGAAACTACGAGACTTGGTTGTTGACTGAATTCCTTGTCGATGTACCGACAATGAGAAGCCTGATGCCTTACATTTGTGTCGGTGGTGACGTTTATAACGCGGAGGTGGTCGGTTACTTCGGTGACGGGATCGGTACCTCTAGGGCTGAAGCAGTCATCGATACCACGACGGAGGTCCCGAGAATCCTATTTTGGCGTGATAAGACTCGTCTGGAAGGCTCTTTTTCCGTAGAAATTCTCGGGGGGCAACTCTCAAACTAACCTATGTTTACCGGCCCCGCACTTAACTCACAATTCCTATGGCACTAATCGCAATCGAATTCGACGACCAGCATATTCTGGTCACCGCTGCGCAATCTGGGACAACGAGGCCTTGCATCACGCACGCGGCTCAATTGTCAGTTGCCGATAAATCGGACGAAGAGGTTGGCCAAGCGTTGAAGGATCAACTGCAGGAGATGGGCGTTACTAAGTGTGATGGAATCGCAATCGTCAGTCGATCGGTCACCGAGATCCGAGAGCTTTTGGTTCCGCCGGCTCCAGAAGACGAGTTGCCTGACATGATTCGGTTTCAGGCGCGGAGCGAATTCGCATCGCTTGCCGATGACTGGGCACTCGATTATGTTCCCCTCTCGATGATCGAAAACAAACCGACTCAGGTCTTGGCCGCAGCACTGACGCCGCAATTAGATACTTCTATTAAGACGATTTGTCGTCTAGCCAATGTCAAACTGAAACGAATTCTGCTTCGTCCATTTGCGGCCGCGGACTTGCTCAAATCTCAGTTTGCAAATGGTGAATTGGGATTGCTGGTCGATCAAAACTCGGACACTACTGATTTGTCGTTGATCGACGGCGAGAAACTGATCTCCACCCGCACTGTTCGTCTACCGGCCAGTATGTCAGCCGACCAACGGTCAAAACAACTAATCTCAGAGGTGCGTCGAACTTTGGCAGCGGCCCGAACTGCGTCGCAAGGCAGAAAAGTTAAACGGGTCATCATCTCTGGAAGAGAGATAAAAAATCGTCTGCTGGCAGGTGACCTTGCGGGTCCGCTAGGGATGGAAGTTGATTTTTTGGATCCATTCTCTAAGGTGCAACTCGAAAATAGCGCAGTCTTAAACGCGATTGAACTTCCTGGGCGATACATGTCATCGTTGGGTGGATTGCAACTGGAGCTGTCTGGCACTCGTCCAGACATCGACTTTCTGAATCCGCGCCGCCCGGTTGTAAAGAAAGTTGATTTCACAAAATATTATTACTACGCGGCACTCGCTGCGACGATCGCATTCATCGCGATGGTGCTGGGTTGGAGGACACTGAGCGCGCAAAAACAAGAAATCGCTGATTTAAGAGCAGTCTTGGTCGAGAAAGTAAAGATCAACGAGGGCGATGACAAGATGCCGTCTGTGGATCAGCGTTTGGCCGAGATTGGCAAAATTGACGCTTGGAAAACCGATGAGGTGAACTGGCTCGTTGAGCTCTCAGAGTTCAGCAATCGATATTTGTTACCTGATGATGTTGTTGCCGATTCGTTTACAGCATCGTTCCGCCCTGGTTCACCCGGAAAGATTGATCTCGACGGGCGCATCGTCGATGATCTCGCAAAAACGGATGAATTAATTAAATCCCTTGGACAGCGACCGTACAGTGTCGAACCAAAGGATACTGGCGTTGATAAGAGCGACCGGGATAGTAAATTGACCTCCACATTTAAATACCTAATCAAATTGGTAGATCAGCCAACTGGCGAAGATCAAGCCAGCCCAATGCTGCAGCTTGACCGTGCGGCAATGGCCTTTTTGACGAAACAGAAGGAGGCCCCGGAAGGGCGTTAGTCTCCCTGTCACTTCCCCGAATCATTATGTCTGACCTGCTAAACTCCTTAAATTCACTGACAAAGCGCGAAAAGATACTTGCGATAGCGACCGCTGGCTCGTTGGTCGTCACGCTGATCTTTGTCGCTTTCTTCTGGCTCATGTCGTCCTATAGCGCCAATGAAAATACGCTGCGAGGCATTCAAGGGCAGATCGAAAGAGAAGACGCTAGAACACGTCAAGCCATGGCCGCGACGCGACGCAAGGCCTGGTACTCGGCGACCAGTCTCAGCTCAGACACCGACAACGCGAAAAACGAGTATATTGCTTGGCTAATGAAAACGTTGCGTGACGACATTGGCGCAGAATTGAAGAACGGCGTTGATCCTGAACGCACAACGTCTATTTCTCACGAGGGCGTCAAGGTCGCGGATCAAATCTCGTTTTCAATGGCTC
>CAZDBE010000196.1:0-9026 GCA_964503675.1 uncultured Pirellulaceae bacterium
GCGAAAACAAATTCGTCAACGCGACTCATGGTGTGATCACCAACGCGCGCGAGGATCACTTGGATGTGATGGGACCGGGAGAGAGAGACGTTGGATTGGCTCTAGCCGGCATGACACCCGTCAACGGAAAACTGTACACCGCCGAGCGTGATCACATCGACATTTTTGAAATGTCATCCAAAGATCGTAACACAGAACTGATCGGCATCACCGACGAAGACGTGGCCGCCATTAGTGACAAAGACCTAGACGGTTTTGCGTACGTCGAGCATGCCGAAAACGTGGCCTTGGCACTGCGGATCTGTCAGGATCTGGGCGTCGATCGAAAGGTCGCCCTTGATGGGATGTGGGCGGCCAAACCGGACTCCGGCGCAATGACAGCCTACGAAATGGCGTTTTTTATGCGTGACATTACGTTCGTCAACGGATTTGCCGCCAACGATCCTGAATCAACCGAACGGATTTGGCAAATGGCGTTGGACCGGTACCCGAACGTCAAACGACGAATCGCGGTGTTCAACTGTCGCGCCGATCGCCCAGACCGATCCGATCATCTGGGAAAAGTCGTCGCCAGCTGGCCACAGCCGGATCACTACCTGCTAATTGGAAGCGGGACCTACATTTTCGCCAAAGCCGCCACACGCGCCGGTATTGATCCTATGAAAATTTCATTTGCCGAAGACCGTCGCGTGGACGAAATCTTCGAAACGGTCGTCGAACTAGCGGGCGATTCAGCGCTCGTCATGGGCATGGCCAACATTGGCGGCGTTGGCCTTGAGTTAGTCCGATACTTCGCCAACCGGAGCAAGCTAAAGAAATTTGAATAGAGCGAGCGACACCAGAACATCGAAAACTTGTCACCCTCTCTTTGGGAGGGTCGGAGGCTCGCCGACGGGGAGGGCCGAACACCGAAAACCACATACCAAAAACTACACGCTAAAAAATGGAAGAACTACTAACCGTTGCGATTGGGATTGGCCTTTGTGTCAGCCTCCTCTTTTCCGAACTGTTCGGCTTAGCTGCCGGCGGCATGGTGGTCCCTGGCTATGTTGCCGTTTTTTTGGACCGACCTGTCGATGTACTGCTGACAATCGTGGCCGCCGTCACGACCTATTTCATTGTGCACTTGCTATCGACCTTCGTGATCGTCTACGGAAGAAGGCGAACGGTCCTGATGATCCTCGTCGGCTACATCGTTCGAATGTTAATGGACCTTATCCCCTTCGCTTCATTCGGGACGCTAGGCTTACTGTCTGAAGGCGAACCAACGTTTTCTGTAATTGGATTTATTATTCCTGGGTTGATTGCAATTTGGATCGACCGTCAAGGACTGATCGAGACTCTGGCGGCGCTGATTGCTGCATCGGTGGCGATTCGACTAGTGTTGATACTGATTTACGGCATGGAAATTCAACAGATCATTAGCTGAACATTAAGTCATCGATCTGGATCGAGCACAGAGGAAAAGTTATGAAACGAGTATACTGGCGGCCAAAGAGTGTTTCACGCACGGCGTTGCTGTTAATTTCTGCCTTCGCCATTTTGGGAATGGCTCTAGTCGAGCAATTTCCGACCGTTCGTCAGATGCCATGGCAAGCGGAAAAAATGGAAGCGGCTCAGTTGGCCAAGAGCGCCTTTGATGTTATTGCCGTGGCACGTGAGCAGTCGGGCGAACCCATTGAACCAAAAATTGATCCGACCGAGAGTGGGTTGCTGGGAATCTCCACCTCTAGTGTCACCAGTTTGACCGGGTCTTTGCCGAGCAAACAGACGACCATCAACCCAAATTTCGCGGCCGCGGTGGTGCAAATACTCAAAGACGCCGGGGTCAAAAAAGGCGATGTCGTCGCGGTCGGCGTCAGCGGATCCTTTCCAGCGATGAACATTTGCACCTACGCGGCATTAGAGACACTTGAGACTCAACCGATTGTCATCGGTAGCGGTGCGTCCAGTTCATGGGGAGCCAATCTGCCGAATTTACTGTGGTTGGACATGGAAAAAATTCTTGCTGATGACGATGTGTTTGCCACGCGCGCGATCGCCGCGTCGATCGGTGGTGAAGCCGACAGAGGACTAGCGTTTCCTCGTGAAGGGGTTGAGGCCATTCGAGGCGTGATTGAGGAGAACGGCATCCAGTTGCTCAACGAGAAAAAGTTCGAAAACATTCTTGAACAACGTATGGAGATCTACCGCCAACGTTCTGGCGGTAAGCCGATCGCGGCCTACATCAACGTGGGCGGCGGTATGGCATCGACCGGACGAACTGCGGGCAAGGAAGCGTTCAAATCAGGATTGAATGAAGAAGTTCCTGACGAAGCAGTCGAGCTTGACGGAATCATGGAGCGTTTTGGCAAAGCGGGCGTTCCGGTGATCCACTTGGTCAAAATCCGCAGCTTGGCCAAGGAGTTCGGATTGCCCGAATCGCCCCAGACGATGCCGCAGGTTGGCGAGGGAGCAGTCTTCAACAAACCCGACTACAACCGCTGGCTGGCGCTGACGATCTTGCTGATCGAAATGGCATTGCTGTACCTGTTCATTCGCTCGGACGTCGGCTTCCGCTTGCTACGTCCCGGCACTAAACGCGGTGCCCAATCGGCACCGGAGCCAATGGTCTAAACTCGGGCTTCGAAGGCGTCAAAAATCGCTTTGAATTCTTCGTCGATCGGAACTGGATGCTGCTTTTGATAATCGAACATGACGATCACCGAAGTCCCCGTCGCCGAGACGGCGTTGTTGGATTCACTGAAGACGTCGTGGGTTAATGTCACGCTGGATACGCCCATCTTTTCGACCTTTGTTCCAACAAGCACCGTGTCAGGAAACTTGATCTGCCTTTTATAATTGCAAGTTACCGATGCCAAGATCGGTCCGAAGCCCGGTCCCTTGAGCGCATCGAACAGTCCCGACTTATGCCAATACTCGACACGAGAGGACTCAAACCAGCGGAAATAGTGCGCGTTGTTGACGTGCTGAAACACATCTTGATCACCCCACTGCACCGGAATCGTGGCGACGGCGGGAAAGTTTTCTAAAGCCATCTTGCCTATTTAGCTTTCATATTCCCGGCGCGAAATGCCTCGGCCATCGCTTGCGGAACTTGGGATTCAGCCAAAATCAATCCCGCACGCTGCTTGGCAACGCCAGCCTTCATTTCCTGTTCGTGAGCAATCGCGTCAGCGCGACGTTTCTCCGCACTAGCGCGGGCAACGCGCGTGTCGGCTTCGGCCTGATCGGCTTGCAGACGAGCACCAATGTTTTCTCCAACGTCGATGTCGGCGATATCAATCGAAACAATCTCAAATGCAGTATGAGCATCCAAGCCGCGTTCAAGCACGGCGCGAGAGATTCGGTCGGGATTCTCAAGCACGTTTTGGTGGTTCGCCGAAGATCCGATCGAAGAAATAATACTCTCACCAACGCGCGCAATAATGGTTTCCTCGGTCGCACCGCCAATCAATTGCTCAAGGTTGGTGCGGACGGTAACGCGCGCACGAATTTTCAGCTCAACGCCTTCCTTCGAAATCGCACTGAGGAAGTTTTTGCCGCTACGCTGTGGATCGGGGCAATCGATGACTTTTGGATAAACGGACGTCTTAACCGCATCCATCACATCGCGACCGGCAAGGTCAATCGCTGCTGCGCGGTCGAAGTCCAAATCGATGTTGGCTCGTTGAGCCGCGATGATGGCGTTGATCACACGCATCACATCGCCTCCAGCCAAGTAGTGAGCTTCCAAAAGTTCCGTTGTGATCCCGTTGCGACGGCTAATGTCAAGTCCCGCCTGGCGAGCCATGACTTTTGCTCGAACGATGACGTCAGGGCGAACCTTTCGAAAGCCCATCCCGACTAGGTCCAGCAGACCAATGTCAGCCTGAGACATAAATCCTTGGAACCAGAGGTTTCCATATTTTAGAATCGCAACCAACAGAAATAGAACCAGCATCCCGAGGAATGCGACTCCGCACCAAATGGCAACCGTAACCGGGTTGGTTTGAGCCAGTACAACCAGATGATCAAAACTAGTTAACACAATGTGTCCTCGTGAGATGGAGCGTTTTCGTTTCGAACACTCATAATAGCGGATTACGAGAGGGGAAACAGCAACGGTAAGAGATTTTTTTGGCTGGACGAACCCTGTGCTTCGTCAAAGTTGTTCAGCCGAATTGTATAATTCAGCCGTTTTGCACGACTAAGGTTTGCCGATGCAATACAGCCATTCTTGGTAACCTCCCTTTTTGTCGCCAACCCGCGTGTAGATTTTGTTGTCCGCCAGTGCGAAGGAGGCAAATCCGCTGGTGCCCAGTTGATTAGTCGCCACTTTCTCAAACTGATTTGGGTTGGCCTTAATGACCATTGTCTGCCCATTTTCAGCGGTAAAGTAAAGCATGCCGTTGGCGAAAACGGGCGAAGCGCTAACCGGTCCCTTGAAGCGTTGTTTCCACTTCTCAGTTCCGTCGGCAGCATCGAAACAAAAAATCACCCCCTTGTCGGTAATTCCGTAGAGAAATCCGTCGACGACAATCATCGACTGCTCATAACATTTGAGGGGCTTTTCCCACAGCATTTCGCCCGATCCATCGGCGGCAATGGCAAGCGTCTGAGGACCAGGGTATCCACCGCTGGCGAAGACAGTCGATTCGTTCCAAACCATCGTGCCGCAAGTGGCTTTCCATTTCGCCGGCGTTGTCCAATTCTCTTCTCCCGTCAACGGATCGTAGGAGGCAACTTTATCTATGCCGCTGATCAACAACTGATCTTTGCCACCAACATTGGCGACGACGGGGGTTGAGTAATTGATGGAGGGACGTGAGGCCGACCATTTGCGCTCGCCTGTTTTGCCATCGTAGGCCACCAGAGCGCCTTCGTTCATGTTCTCGTTGGGCACGATGACTAACGATTGATAAACGATGGGCGAAGCGCCAATTCCGAACGCATAGGGACTGCGGTAGTCGCCAACAATGTCTCGCCAGACAACTTCTCCATCGAGATCGAGCGCAGCAATACGTTTCTGTTCGTTATTGAAGAAGACAACGTAGATCAATCCATCTCCCAAAGCGATCGTCGAAGACGCGTGCGTATTCTTCACATGAATTTCATCAGGAAATCCACCTGTGTTTACGATAGTGTTCCAAATCTGCTTGCCAGTCTCGCGGTCAAAGGCAACCACCGATTGAGTTTGCGTTGACTGGTCAGCGGTGGCCAAGAAGATTTTCGAATCCGTCACGATTGGCGACGCATGTCCCTTGCCGGGAACTCTAGTTCGCCAGATCACGTTCTCTGTTTCGCTCCAAGAAGTCACCGGATGTTGATTCGTGGAGATCCCGTTCCCGGCGGGCCCGCGCCAACGCGCCCAGTTCGCTGGTGCAGATTGAGCATCGTGTTGCTGCCCTTGTGCCACATCCATCGATGGTGGAAGCAACGTCAAGGCGGAGAAAATAATCGAGCAAGCTAAAAACTTAATAGAGGAAAGTCCGTTCATTACTGTTGCGTCCCTAGGTTTAGTCAATAATCAACTTTGTAAGACAAGCCCAGTTTGGATCGGTGTTCTTCATTGAACTCCGCATAATTGGGCCACGCCGAATCTGAGCTCGATGGAATATATCAAAATGAAACCAGCGGCTTGCCAGTTGGTCTCGCAAACAATTCCAAACAGACGAGTCTTCGTAATATTGCTGCATCGCCGATAGAAACTCTGCGATCTCGGCGTCCGGGAAGTGTCGCACTGCTGAAAAGAGAAACGCTCGCAAATCATCCGCTTGCCTTTGTGGTGCTGGAACATTCAACCAATGCCGTAGATCAAAATCAATCCAATGGACGCTGCGGCTTTCGGCGTCATAGAGGACATTGTTCAGAGTAGCATCTCCGTGACTTAATGGAATACTGTTTGCGCGGCCATCGTCGACCCGTTGACGATGAAACTCTTTTAGACCTTGAACTGCAATTCTCAACGCTTCCAGTCGAACGTCTTTACTTTCGCCAGACTCGATCAGCCAATCGGCTAAGGGAACTCCCGGCAGTTGGTTGCAAACCAGCACGCGTCCCAATTCGATGCTCTCGCCGCTAACCGCTCGTTTGACCTCGCGTTCCCAAAGTATCCACCGGATGGTGAACAAAACTCCTACCGGAACCCGCCGACACGCCAGTACAGGATTGCCGACTAAAATCAGCACCCAGCCCCACCAACGTCTACATTTGCTGACCTTATTTCCTTCGATCCAAACACGATTGATGTCGACCGTCTCGACACGAGCGGCCAGCAGGCCAAGGCAAAAGTCAATTAGTTTCCAAAACACGAATTACCCTTGCCGCCAAGTTGTGAAATTGGCTACTGCATAACAAAAACAGCCGCTCGTCTTTGGAGATTCCAAAAACGGCGGCTCTAATTCTTCAGGACCGGCAAGACTATTTTTCAAGTTCTGCGTTCCAGTAAGCGTCGCTGATAAATTTCGCCCAACTTCGATACTGTGTATCGTAACGCGAATACATTGGCGACCAGTGCGGACGCACTGGAGGCTTCTTCAATTTCATCCCCGCACCTTCTGGTGTCCGGTCGGCTTTGGTGTGGTTGCAATCAATACACGCCAGCACGCAGTTCTCCCAAGTTGAACCTCCACCGTGCGATCGCGGAACAACGTGATCGATCGTCAGTGCATCGTACTTCGGCTTGCAACCGCAATACTGACACATGAACCGGTCACGTTTGAACAGATTACGTCGACTGAATGCGACACTCGTATCGGGCAATCGATTGTAACGAGTTAGCGTGATGACTTCAGGAACGCATACCTTTTGCGACACAGCTTGGATGAAAGCTTGATCGTCTTCGGGCTCAAGCGCCAACCAGTCACTCCAGTCATACAGTTGATAGTCGCCAGGATCAACGATGCGGGCACGCTCACTGAAAACTAACGAAAGTGCTCGCCCAACAGTGGCAACATTAACTGGTTGCCAGTTTCGGTTCAAAACCAACGCTGGTCGGCGTAACACTTGCGACATCATCAATAGCTCCGTGAAGTTTCGTGAACGTGTCTATACTCATTATGCACGAAATGTGGCAAAAGCCCAGTTCGCTACGAGATGCGTCAACGCTATGCTGACGCAGACTCACCGATTTATAGGAAATCAGCCGGTTTCTGGCGGCGAATTACCCCTTGTTAGGTGACGCGAGCGTAAATCCGTTTAAAATGCGACACCACCTTAAGTACGAACCCGCATCGTTGCCGGTTCAGACAACCTCTATGGCTGCTGGTTCACTAGAAACTTAAGCGCTCCCACTTTCGAATTTGCAGAACAAACGAACTGAATCCAAGTTTAAATGGGACTGGAAATTGTTATAAACAAGCACACCAAGTGTCCCCCTATTATTCAAGAGAGTAGCATGACATCCGTTTCTCGTCGTAAATTCATTACCACTTCGCTCGCAACTACAGCTGCAGTCGGAACGTTAGCCAGCCAGCCGGCAAGATTGTTTGCTCGCAATGCCAACGAGAAAATCTCATTGGGATTCATCAGTTGCGGTGGTCGAGCGCGCGGCCTGATGGCGCAGTTTCTGAGAACGAAAATGGCAGACATTGTCGCCATCTGCGATCCAGACCAAGAACTGATGGACATGGTCAAGGGAACGATCACTCCCAATGCAAAAACTTATACCGATCTGCGAAAGCTGCTGGAGGATCCTTCCATCGACGCAGTTGTCATCGCGACATGCAATCACTGGCACTGCTTGGCCGCGATTTGGGCGATGGAAGCTGGTAAGCACGTGTATGTTGAAAAACCACTTTCTCATACCCAGTGGGAAGGCGACCAGACCGTTGCTGCGGCGCGGCGCTACGGCAAAGTCTGTCAAATCGGGACCCAACAGCGCTCCGATCCAATGCAAGCTGAAATCAAAAAGTTCCTGCACGAAGAGAAAGCGTTGGGAGAAATCAAGGCTGCTCAAGTCAATCGCTACGGAGTGCGTGGATCAATTGGCAAACGCGATAAACCGTTGGAGATTCCCAAATCTGTTAACTACGACCTGTGGCTTGGCCCTGCCCAAGACCAGCCCATTTTTCGAAACAGTTTGCACTACAACTGGCACTGGGATTGGAATACGGGTTCCGGAGAAATGGGTAACTGGGGCGTCCACGTGCTGGATGATGTTCGCAACAACATCTTCCAAGACAGCGTGAAACTGCCCAAACGAATTTTTGGCGGCGGCGGACGTGTTGTGTGGAACGACGCTGGGAATACCCCCAATGTTAACCTCACCTATTTCGATACGGGATCCATCCCAGTTGTTATCGGGCTGACTAACCTACCTGCGAAACCAGGCGACAAAAGCACGCCAAAGCCACATGGGCCTAATAGTGGCTACGTTGCGATTTGCGAAGGCGGAGAATTTCACGGTCAGCGTGGAAAAGCTGTCGCCTTTGACAAAGATGGAAAAGTTGTCCGTGAGTTTAAAGGCAATAGAGGCGATGTATCGCATATGAAGAACTTCCTCGAGGCCGTCGTTGCCAACGATTCTTCTATGCTCAACGCTGAAATTGAAGTGGGCCACCACAGTACCGGTTGGTGTAATATGGCCAACATCGCGTACCGAGCGGGTTCGCAAATGTCGGCCGACGACGTCCGCAGCGTCGGGCTACCTCAGTGGCAACAATTGGTGGATCAGATGGAGCAGCATTTGGGCGTTTACGATCTAAAGTTGGACGACAAAGCGATTCAGATGAGTCCGATGCTGTCGCTCAACGACGAAGGCCAATTTGTGGGTGAGCACTCCGAGAAAGCCAATCCGTTTCTTAAACGCGAATACCGCAAAGGATTCGAAGTACCGGAACTCGCGGCGAAGGCAATCCTCTAGTCGGCAAGCGTTAAATCAAAGGTCAAACGAAAAAAGCGTGGCGCTGATATCGGCGTCACGCTTCTTTGTTGTTTCAATCCGAGAAATCGATACTCGGGGAACATCGGTCTCTTCAACCATCCATGTGATGGTGGGAAAATTACTTCTTACGATGCCGAATTTTGGCTCGCATACGACGTTT
>CAZDBE010000196.1:9126-10596 GCA_964503675.1 uncultured Pirellulaceae bacterium
GATGGTGGGAAAATTACTTCTTACGATGCCGAATTTTGGCTCGCATACGACGTTTCTTCCGACCAACCTTACGGCGACCTTTTCCGGTCCGTTTCGTTCCCACTTGTTCACTCTCCTGTATTTGAATTGTTGCGTTTGGGTTAAAATCGTTCGTTTGAGCCCCAAAGTTTAAACGAAATAGATTTGCCTTACCAACCCAAAAATCAGTTTTAAAGTGGCCGAAAACTGTAAAACTGTCGGAATTCCTTGAATTTCGACCCGACCGCAAGCGAAACCAATCAGTTCATGTCTCTTGAAGATCCGCCAACCTTTGTCGTTCTAACCATCGACGGGCTCAACTCGTTCATGCTGGGCCTGTACGGTAATACGATGCTGGAGACTCCGGCATTTGATAAGGTTGCATCAGCTGGAATTGCTTTCGATTTCGCGCTGTCCCATTCGTGCGAACTTACCGATTCGATGCGGCAACTGTTTTCCACGAGTAATGGCTCCAATATTTCTGAGTGTGCTGCAGGCCGGTCAGTGTTCGTCTCCGATTGTGCAGCGACCGCCCAGAGTGCTCAAGAGGCGCAGTTCGAAACGATTATCGATATCGCCAATGAACTTGATTCAACCAACCACATCGCTAATGAAATTGGTCAAACCCGAGCCGCCTCCTTTTTCTCAGCCGCCCTCGAAGCAGTAGAACAAATTCAGCCCGGTGATCTGCTATGGCTACATTTGAGCGGCCTTAGTCAGTCGTGGGATGCACCGTTGAACCTAAGGAAGCAGTTCGTGGGTCCGGATGATCCTGACGCCTACGATTCACACGAGCCTCCGAGCCAAACATTTGATTCAGAGGTCGACGATCCGGATTTACTTGTGTCAATTCAGGCGGCCTTGACCGCACAGATCTCCGTCATTGATCAGTTGCTGGGAGTGTTTCTGAGATTTGTCTCTGAACATCCGGTGGCGTCAAAAGCGCATTTAGCCATCACCTCTCCGCGCGGATATTCGCTCGGTGGTGGAGGGCAGATCGGGATCGGCACGTCACTGACCAGCGAATCGGTGCACGTGCCACTGTTGTTGTCTGTCGCCGACAACAACCAAGGGGGAGATAACGAAGAGTTTTCGAACGTTCGCAGCCACAGCCTCGTGCAAAACACGCTGATCGGAAAACTGATCGAACAACTGACAGCTGGCGATCCCGAATCGGACCTGCCGTTTATAAATCGGAACAGCGCCGTATTTATGGATGACCAGACCAAGCCGATTTTTCTTGAAGGTAAAGACGAGCGTGCGTTGCAGAACCGTTTTTGGAAGCTGATTTGTCGCCAAGCAGAAAATGGCGAGGAAGAATGGCGGTTGTACGTGAAGCCAGATGATCGCTGGGATGCGAATGATGTAAGCTCACGCTGTCCGCAGATCATTGAAGAATTGAAGAACAGGTTTTGAGTATGCCAAGCTACATTCGGCGAATGAAGCTCGCCG
>CAZDBE010000197.1:0-5625 GCA_964503675.1 uncultured Pirellulaceae bacterium
GCTCCAATCAATCTCTGGCAACACAAATTGCCTGGCACCTTCGGGAGAATCCCGAAAGATTGTCCGAAGCGCTTCGTGCCGATCAATCAGCTGACGGAATGCAGCTTCCAAGATTTCATAATCTACCGCGTTGGTAAATTGGAACGCACGACAGAGGTGATCAGAGGGGTTTCCGTTTCTCAACTGATCTAGGAACCACAAGGGCTCTTGATCCGATGAGAGCGGATAACAATCTTGCGGTTCAACTTCCGCGACTAACTCAAGAACCGGTCTAACTTGGCCAAACTGCTTAATGTAATCAATAAGTTCTGGCTTATGCGCTTTCAGAGTGGAAACCATCTCAGACGTCAACTCTGACTTCGGTCCTCGAAAGCGTAGTTGCTCTTCCTCTAACCACAATTCAATTTTCCGCGCTCGCAAGTGCGTCACTAGGTAACTAATGTTCATAGTGCACCATCCATCAGCTCTTCGGTCTCATCCGGCTCGTTGGACTTTTCGGGCAGGTCATTCTGAGCAACCAAGCCGACAATGTGCTTTGCCAATTTAGAAACTGTTGGATACTCAAAAATCGTCTGAACGACCAATTCCACATTCGCAATCTCTCGAAGACGCGCCATAACCTGTGTGGCCATCAGGGACGAACCGCCCAGTTCAAAAAAATTGTCATGGCTGTCAATTGAAGCGACACCAGTCACCTCAGTCCAAACCGCCTTTACCGCTTCAATACCATTCTCTTCTCGAAAACCATTAGCGTCTCCCGCGCGCGGCTTCACTGAGGACGGCTTGACTCGGACCGAAGCAAGTGAATTCTCAACAGCTTTCAGGAATGGCGACTGATCAAAAGGGTCACTTTCGATTCGTTGGAGCAAGTTCCGAGGTGAAACAATCACCCTCGAAAACCCTACTGCCAATATCCGTCGAAATGCCTCAACACCTTCACTGGGCGAACATTGATCACGTTTATCAAAGACTGCAGCCTTCAAATCATGCTTCTTGTTGAAATCCGCCTGTGCTCTAGCGGCCATCCCAACCTCACCCCATTCGTCCCAATTAATTGTGACTACGAGCGGACCCGTTTCGTCCGCCCGGCAAGCAAGCGAATCAAGAAATCCATTGGCAACAACATAGCCAAGTTGCGCGAACCGAGTGTGATAAAGGGTAGTGGCGATCGACGAGCAATGAGCAACAAAGTCAAGTTGATCGCCTTGAAAAGCACGCATCAACACGAGCCCGCCATGCACTTTTGATCTTATGGTCGCCTCATGTGCTTCACGGCTTCTCTGTTGAATCGTTCCAGCTTCGTCAATCACTCCAGCCGAATTAATGATTCCATTGACAGCCCCGAACTGTTTGGAAACTTCACCAGCGACCTCCAGCATCGAACTTTCGTCGGCCACATCAGCCACTTTGCAGACCACCTTGGCGCCGAGGTTTTCAATTTCGATGACTTTCTCAAGTTTCCTAGCAAGCGATTCGTCATCACGCGAAGCTATCAATTTCTTCCACTTATGTTTCGCTGGCAATGGCCGACGCGTCAGCAGTATCAATCGAACGTTCTGAACGCTGTTCGCGAGAAACAAGGCTAACTCAAGTCCAATTCCGCCGAGCCCGCCTGTCAGCAGATAGGTTCCATTGTCACGCAACTTCGATGATGCGTCGACCGAAGCGGGAAGATTCAGTTTGGAAACTGACTCAATCCAACGCACGCCCCCGCGAAATGCCACAAATGGCTCACCAGAATCATTCGAAAGCTCACTCAACAGCTGATCCACCAGCGTACGATCGCACTCGGTTGAATCTGAAACCTCTACATCGACACTTCGGCATTCTATTGAAGAGAATTCCCTTGGGACAATTTTACAAGGCCCCAGAAGCGCTGCCTTGTCCGCCCGAACCGAATCACGTGCGAGCACTTTTTGTGCTTCAGTGCTTAACGCGACAACAGAAACGCTATCACTAAATTCACGACGACCAATCACCCGTGCGATGTGCATCATGCTGTACATGGAACGCTCGAGCGCAGCGTCCACATTACTAACCGAGAGGGGAGTCGCCCACGCGCCCAATGTCCATGAATGAAGAATAGCGTGTCGCTGTTCCATATCAACGAAACACGCATCGGCGATTCTCTCGTAGTGCGATTCACACTGTGGATCGATCACGAAACTACCATCATCTTTTGCCAGAAATTCATCGCCCGCAATTACTCGAATCACCTCGTCACCACGATTGGAAAGACCATCAAGCAGTGCGCTGGTGAGGGTATTATCGTCAACAAACGCCAGCCATTTTCTACGACCTTGTGACTCGGATCGCATTACGGGAAACGCAGTGCTTTTCCATGAAGGAGTGTAAAACCAGTCGCTCATACCTAAACGCTGATGATGAGCGTCCACACCATTTTCATGATCTTTGACCGTAGCCTTATTGGGAGCAGCAATGGGTTTCGCAAGCTCATCAGGCCAAACACGTTGCCGTTCAAACGGGTACGTTGGCAGCGGCACTCGACGGCAATCTAAGTCCGAAATCGATTCCCAATTCAACTCAATTCCCAATAACCACAGTCGTCCAACAGAATCCAGTAGCGTCGCTGCGTCTGATTTTTGTTCGTTCGAACTTCGCATTAGAGTCAGAACAACCTGATCGCGTTTTTTCTGATGACGCCTAGCGAAGGTAGCCAGTGCGCGTCCTGGACCAAGTTCCAGCAACACGTGATTTTCTTTCGCGAGCGCTGCGTCAAGGCACGAATTAAACAGAACTGGAGATCGTAAATGCTGAGCCCAGTAGTCAGGGCTGGTGGCTTGTTCTTTGGAAAGCAACTTCCCAGTCAGATTGGAAAGAACTGGGATTTCAGGTGGTTTCGGGTTGGCGTTTCGCACATGGTCCGAAAACGGAGCTAGAATCGGCTCCATCATCTTCGAATGGAACGCATGGGATGTATGGATGATCTTAGCGTCTATTCCGATCCCCTGAAGCTTCGACTCCAATTCAACAATCGCGTCTTCCGCACCGGTCAGCACTGAATAGTCTGAACTGTTTGCACAGCCAAGCTCAACGTTATCGGAAACGTAGGCGTCAAGTTTTGACATCGACAGCGGGACGCTCAACATCAAGCCACTTGGCATCGACTGCATCAGTCGTCCGCGCTCGGTCACCAACTTAAGGGCGGCTTCCAACGTGAAGACGTTCGCAATACAGGCTGCAACATATTCTCCTATGCTGTGACCGACCAGTAAACTTGGCTGCACTCCCCAGCTGATTAACAGCCGTGCCAAACAGTACTCGACCACGAATAGCGCAGGTTGTGCGAACTCAGTGCGTTTTAGTTGTGTTTGCGCTTCCACATCAGAAACATCAGCGAAGATTAACTCGCGAATGTCATGACGCAAATGGCGACTTAGAATTTCTGCACACCGATCAAGTTCGTTGCGAAAACTATCAAATCGGTCGTAAAGTCCACGCGCCATACCGACATACTGAGATCCTTGCCCAGTAAACATCATCACGATTTCACGCCTCTCGCCGTCAACGACTCCGGCACGCAGAATCTCTGGATCGGTGCTTTGCAGCACGTTGGACGCTGACTCCATGTCTCTGGCCACAGCAAAACACCGATGCCCAAAACCTTGCCGTCCGGTTTGCAAGGTGAACGCTACGTCGTCCAACTTGGATTCAGTGTCTTTCTCACTTAGGTGATTCGCCACGCGTTCGGTTGACTGCTCTAAGGCTCTTTGTGACTTGGCAGAAATCGGCAAAAGATGCCAACTATCAGAGTCGGTCGACTCGACCGCAGGACCTCGCCCGAGGACAACGTGTGCATTGGTGCCTCCTATCCCCAACGAAGTTACACCCGCATACTGAGGGATGTCCTGATTTTGCCAATTCGTAGTTGCCGTGTTGACGAAAAAGGGAGTCTTCTCAAACTCAATTTGAGGATTTGGAGTATCGAAATTTATACTTGGAGGAAGCTGCTTATGTTCGATTGCCATCGCGGTCTTTATCAGGGCTGTCACACCCGCTGCCGCGTCTAAATGTCCGATGTTCGCTTTGACGGAACCGACTGCGCAGAATCCAGTCGCATCAGTGCTTTGCCTAAATGCTTTGGTTAGTGCGGCGATTTCAATCGGATCACCCAGAAACGTTCCAGTACCATGCGTTTCCACGTAGGCAACGTTCTCCGGGTCTACATTTGCGTTCGCTAACGCTTCAAGCACAACATCACACTGACTTTCGATACTTGGAGCGGTGTATTCCGCTTTCGAATTCCCATCGTTGTTAACTGCAGAGCCTTTAATCACCGCAGTGATATGGTCGCCATCAGCCACTGCGTCAGCCGCGCGCTTGAGAACAACCATTCCGCCACCGCTGCCAAAAATCGTACCATTGGCTTTACTATCAAACGGCTTGCAGTGTCCATCGGGAGTAAAAACGCTTCCCTCGCTGTAAACATGCCCGACATGATGAGGCACTTTAATCGCCGCACCACCTGCCAACGCCATATCGCACTCTTCGCTGAGTAAGGATTGGCACGCGGTGTGAATCGCTACCAAACTGCTTGAACAAGCAGTCTGAACCGTCATGCTCGGCCCCGTCAGGCCCAACCGGTAGGAAATACGTGTCGCCAAGAAATCCTTGTCACTACCGATTAGCGTTGGCAAATAGCTTTCAGTAAACTTCGGCAGAATCCCACTGTTAAGCAAATATGTATTCATCGCACAGCTCGCATACACACCAACTCGCGCGTCAAGCCTTGTCGAATCGTAGCCGGCAACCTCTAAAGCTTCCCATGCCAACTCGAGGGCAAGGCGGTGCTGCGGGTCCATCAAAACAGCTTCATTGGGAGTGAAACCGAAAAAACGAGCATCAAATCCAGCCACATCATCGAGGACAGGTGCCGCCTTTACATAAGAGGGATTCTGAATTTGTTGCTCAGGAACGCCCAACTCTCTTAGTTCATCGTCGGAGAATCTTCTTACGCTTTCTTTTCCCTTACACAGGTTCTCCCAAAACGTCCCTACGTTGGGTGCGTCTGGAAATCGCCCCGCCATTCCAATAATTGCAATATCGAATTCAGTTGATAATTCGGTTTCAGTTTTCATCGAATCTGGCCGTCTCTTCAGATTTGGCATAAATGACACAAGAACTCAAGAAGCCCATCTACTTCAGAGAATTCGTTTTTCTTGAGGAAGGATCTATTCCGTCTTCCCGACTACCTCGGTTTTCGTCGTCGCTTGAGCGCTCCGCGCCGAGCAGCACCACGCTGTTGAACTCTCTCACCCTTATCACCCGAATCTGATTCTGCGTCACCTTCTGCAAACCGCGCAAGCGCCTCGATTGTTGGCTCAGCGAAAAGATTGACGATTGGAACTTGCAAGCCAACTTCTCTCTTGATTTCTGAGATTAGCTGCACCGCCTTCAGAGACGTGCCACCGAGCTCAAAAAAGTTGTCTCGGACACCAACTCGATCCATCGACAGCACATTAGTCCAAACATTTGCCAGTTGCTGCTCCTTCTCTGTTTTGGGCGCTAGATAGAGAGTGTTTAAGCTGGGACGTTCATTTACCCCCCCCACAACATCGCTTAGCTCGTGTATCCGACTGGCACTGTAAAGGTCATTGGCAATCC
>CAZDBE010000197.1:5725-10570 GCA_964503675.1 uncultured Pirellulaceae bacterium
ACAACATCGCTTAGCTCGTGTATCCGACTGGCACTGTAAAGGTCATTGGCAATCCTATGCACCAGATGATTCAGCGCCCCGTGTGAGCGGGAAGTGTCCTCGGTGCGACGCGACACTTGTTTCGGCAATTTCTTACCAGTGCTTTCGGCCACAAATTTCAACTTGGTCAAGACGGACGAAGCCACCCGACAGACCGCCTGTTCCTGGTTGGATAGACTTTCGCTTTCACCGGCAATTGAATTGAGAAATTGCAGCGCAGGAATATTCTTTTCAGTCTGCCGATAAGAAATCTCGACGTTTTCAAGCCCACGATCTTGAGCCAGTTTGCCGAGCCAAGCCGCGATTTGATGCTCAACGCCACGTCCCAGAACACGGCAGCTAAGTAACAGAGTGTCAACCATCAAAGCATCGCCATGTGTCCTAAAAATAGCTGCGCCGACTAATCCGTAGTCACCGAAACGATCTGACACCTTCACCACAGCACAGTCGTACGCCTCATCCACCAGCGATTGGATCTCGCTCGCCGTTCGACGCACAGTGCTGACGTTGAATTGATTCGTACGCTGAGTCAATTCGGAAACTCGTTGAATCTGCTCAGGTTGAACCAGTTCAACTGAAACCTTCAAATCGAGCTTCTCAATGAACGCGCTGAGAGTTGTCGAACTTGAGCGGAGACTCTCGCGTCTCGAATTGTCTTTGTACAGCTCCGTACGACTTTTTCCTTCGCGTGAAACTTTGAACTGGTCGAACGCCCAAACATGTTTTAGAAACCGTGGAATCGTCTGCGGATCACTCACCGGAAGTTCCAATGTCAGCACGTCAGGACAGTTTGCTCGAATCTCCGCACATTCAACGGGGTTGTCATCAATCATGATGAAGCTGTCCAAGCCAAGTCTCAGTTCCTCAGACAGTGAAATAAGATTGTCTGATTTCGGCTGCCAATTGATGCGAGACGCCACGATGTCCTCGCGCTTCAGCAACATGTCGGATCGCTCACTGAACACCTCAAAAACATCCTTCTCGACGTTCTTACTACACAAGCAAACAAGCATGCCTTCAGCCATACGTTCCTTAATGAACGTCTGAAGCGCCAATCGAGGCCGATCAAGCTCGATTCCTGCGGCGCCTTGCTCACCCACAACCCCACCCCAAATTGTATTGTCACAATCTAGGACGATAACTTTGTACGGCTGTCGCTGGATCGAATGATATTTCCGAAATATTGTCGTCGCCAATCCACCGTAGTAGTCAGGCGTATAAGGAACCTTCCCGGCCTGATCACTAACGGCATCAAAGTACTCTTCTACGGGGTACAGACTAGTGATCGATTTGGACGGCACCACCGCAACATTGTTCAGCTGAGAGAGCCGGCTAATCAAATCCGCTTCGACCGTTGCCAAGAACGCTACATCTCCAGCATTATCATTTAGGCGCGGCGAAGGTTCGCAAATTGATACGATGTGAGGCAGATTACTTCGCTGAGAGAACGACTCTGCTGCTGCAACAAAGTCATTCGCTGAGTCTTGAATAAGCTGACGGTCACGAGCGGTCAAAGACGTTTGCTGGCCAGTCGCATCGGCCCCATTTTGCTTCTCCGAACGTGTGGCGTAAATATTGAAAAGCCCCGAATCCCGCAGCAACTCTTCTTCGGACATTTCAAACACGAAACCACGGTCCCTCAACAGTTTGACAACTGTTTCAATTAGGTCTCCTACCTTATCGTGCACTTCAATAACGATCTGACGGATTTTAGGCCAATCTTGATCCTCGATACCCTGTAAAATCGGAAGCTCACTTTTCTCCGCATCAACCTTCAACAGATCGATCACCTCAATTTCATTCTCACGAATGATATCGGAGATGGTCACGAGCGGACATGTCATTGTCTTAGCTTCGAGCCGTTCGCCAACCATTTCATCAACGATCTGATCAACATCTTGATGCCGGCCGTCCGATTGCAACAATTCAGCAGAATCCGCGTCATCGCTGACTCGATTCTCAATCACCGCACGAATCGCAGCTCTATCGTCTTCCTCGTTAGCGCTAAACGTCGAAAAGACCGTTGACTTTTCGTAGTAGGTAAACGTTGCTTCCCCTGTCTCGTTTGAAACGCCACAGTTGAAGGCCTTCGCGCGATCGTTCAGCAATTCGCAATTCGCTTTCAGCGACGCGAAGACACGAGGCCCGGGCTCAAACGAAAACACCTTCGCCTTCGGGCATTGCTGTTGGATGAACATCGTAAACATCCCGATGTTCGCACCAATATCAATCACACATTTCGCGTTATCGAGATCAATGCCGTGACGAACATAGCAGCGATCGGTAAAAATCTCTTTAAATAGATACTCGGTCTCGTACGCGTTAACATGAGAAATATCGAGCTGATTGGGTAGGCGATAGGTGTCCTCGCCAATCGCTGCAGGGGGTGTCTCTCTTGAGACAACCTCCGAAACACTATGAGACCAATCTTCCAAACGCAGCGCGGTGACGTTAACACCTGACTCATTGGAGGCCAGCAGGCTCTGTGGACTGAGCAGTTCCTGAAAAGTCTGATTGAACGGTGCGAACTTGGCAGCAAGACCGATATCAAACTGATCTGCCCAAAATGAAAGTGGCTTCTCAAGCGGCTCAGCCGTAAATGTAGCCGAAATCGCCATCGTAGATTTGGCTTTGCCGTGTGCGTTCTTGCGGCTCGAGCGTCCGGCTACTGATGTATTTTCTAAACAACGAAACTTTACACCCTCCAAGCTAAACAGAACGTTACCGTTGTCATCAACCGCGTCCACGTCCGCTATGCCTTGACTTGATTTGCATTCATCGCGATTTCCTATTCGTCCATGAACGACAAAACAATTCTTAAGTTCTTGATGGATACGAAGTTTATCGATTCCCTCGAGCACAAATGTTTTCTTATGATCAGTCACAATCACGGCCAAAGCTTGGGCACAAACATCCAAGAGAACAGGAGGCATGCCAGGGCCGGATAGCAGTTCATTATCTAGATTTGGAAAGTCGACTTGGGCGACGCAGTGTGTGTTCGAGAATGCGATTGATTCAACACCTTGAAAGCTATCACCATATTGGTTCCCATTTTCACGCAGGCGTTGATAAAGTGCCTCTTTATTAAGTTGAACCCAGTCAGATTCCACTGTCGCATCGATCGGTCGCCAACTTGAATCGATCGAAGGATCTTCCAACTTTGGAATCTTTAACGAAGCGTGTCGAGTTGATTCTGCTGGGGAGGAAAACTTGACCGATAAGTCCTGTTCGTTATCGGAGATAACAGCTTCAAGCGATTCTTGGGGGGCGACGCTCGAGATAACGAGAACCTTTTCGAAGGCGATTCCTGTTACCACAGCCGGGCCGGCGTCCCTTGGAATCGCCCGGAGCGCATAATCGACGTAGAAAGCGCCGGGAACGATGCAGACGTTCTGAACACAATGATCAGACCAATCAACTCTTTGCTCGTCCGCCAGTTGAATAGTAGAAACGAAAGAAGTCCCCTCGTCGGTTGCTAGTTTTCTGGCGTTATTTGTCAGAATAGTAATGCCTGCACCAAGTAGTTAAGAATTCATGAAGACGTAAGTGGCGTCCACGAGAAACCAAGCACCCACGGTAAATCGAAGGTGTGACAACAATCCATAGCCAAATATCTCCCGCGTGCTCTAGAAGCGTTTCCAACGGTAGTTAAACGTTTTTTCTTTGCAACGAACTTTCTGAGAGGGGGCTCAAAAATAGTTGCATTTTTCCCTATCCAATTATGTTGTTCGGGACGCCCAAACGTCCGTCCGACACCCAAAAATGGAGGTTAGACAATCGCTGCGAGACGCATCAAGCATTGGTAAGGCTGACAACCTGCGGTTCCCGAGGGGAAAATCCGTCGACCCAGAATTTCATTCGTTCCACGTTTCTGTTGTATAAACGAACAAACGATCTGGCGAATTTGCCCCGAAACACGTAAATCAGAACGCGAGCGATAAGGAAGAGAGAAAGAAAAAGTGACATCTTTTGCCCAACAGTTTCTATGAGCAGGATTTGAGTATCTGAGTGACTCGGATAACTATATGAAACTAAGTTGGGGATAATGCCGGATTCCAAGCACAACCCCCAACTGGCCATATGCAGCTTAACACCTTTTGAGCTGCAAGTAGAATTAACGAAACAGTTCAGAAACACGAGAGCAAGCGGGCGCAAAGGATGGGCTCCTGAATGCGAGAATAGCGTTTGAATTGTTGGACGAAACGAGTCCTGGGCGGGGCGAATTTCTCCACCAGTACTGAATGCAGTTTCGAAAGTCGGGTGGTTCCAACGACTCCACTGCGCGGTGTTTGGTGAAGAACTCGACACCTAGCTGGCCAGCATGAACCGGAGATTCAAACGTACACTGCTTGATTCCTGCTTCAGTAGAACGTTCTTGTTGAACGCTTTGAATTTCATTGCTCAAATCGCCGACTCGGCGACCTCGTAACTTTCCGGTCGAGCGCTGACTTCTTTGAGGCATGCGTAATCGACAGTGTGCTTCTCTAACGCTGTAATCGGTTTATCCCCGTTACCGAAATGGTGCGGTTTGCCCCAAATCTTACGACACCATTTACCCCGTAAGACTGGCGAGCAACGGCAATTCAGGATCTGGCTTAACAGGCGTCTGGCGTGTAGAATTCGCGACGGTCATGGCGTATTGCTCAACTGTCACGCTATGAGCGCCGGATGCTTCGACGTCTGGCACCTTTTCATGGTCGAAAAAGGCAAAAAGGTGATCCGCTGTTTACCCGGTCTTCAGAATCATGCCAAGCCCCTGTAGCTCAGTGGATAGAGCACAGCTTTCCTAAAGCTGGTGTCGCAGGT
>CAZDBE010000198.1:0-10560 GCA_964503675.1 uncultured Pirellulaceae bacterium
TGGCCCAGTGGCCCGAATACGGCCACACGATCTTTGGAGTCGTCTCGGCGTTTTGCTTTTTCATCCCTGGTTGGAAATACCATCAACTGAAACTGGGTGAAGAGAAAGATTAGGGCCGCGCGTAAGACGAGCTGCAAATAAAAGAGCAACGCAGTCAAAGTGTCTCAGTGCCAGGTCCAATCCTCGGCCATTCCATCGTTCCATCACCCACGCTGGTTGACCAAAAACAAGGACCTGACCTTCTAGTCACGAATGACAAGCAATCATCGCTCAGAAAAGAGCATTCGATTCATCTGACGGATCGTTCATAAAAACAGAATGGCGCCGTAACGCGGCAGAAGTTTCCGACGTGTGGAGACCTTTTGTTTGACAGATTCCGTACTCATTCGCGTTAGCCTTAAGTCATGAACTTCTGCGCGAAGGCGCGGTCACGCTGTTCTCGCGCAGCATGAATTGCCGCTTCACTTGTTTCTCTTAAAAACGGCTCGGCAAAGATGGTTCCAGTATTCTCATGGCACTGCAAAAACGACCGCTTCCATCCGCAGTCATTGCGGGCGCGATGCGGACGTGCCTTCCTTCATTACGCACTTCTTATCACGTCTGTATAGCAAAAAAACAGAAAGGAACACACTAGCAATACTTCAATAAGAATAAGATGTTTGACAACGGTTGCCTGTATTCGGTATACCCTAGCCCGAGCCATGACAGGACCTCCTCAGGAAGGGTATAGTGATGCGTCGGAATACTCGAAAGTCTCTAGACCGCGGTGTTAACCGCATTCTCACTGGTATCATCAAGAAACGCCGCCCTCGTGATGCAAGGCGTCGGGCGCGTCAGCTCGAACACCTCGAAGATCGCCGACTCTTGGCCGCGGACGTCATCTGGACTGCGAATTCTGGGATTCTCGAGTTATCGGGTACTAGTCAGTCCGAGACGATTTCAGTCGCGACAGAAAACGGAAGCATTTCTGTGGATGGAATCGCACAGGGCATTTCGGCTGCCAATGTTAACGAACTGCGAATTGAAGGTGGGGGTGGCAACGACGTCATCGATATACGCCAGCTAAGTGGGCTTTCAAGTGCCTCCATCGTAGTCATGGGAGGCGAAGGCAATGACACGTTACTGGGCAGTTCTATGAACGACCAGCTAGAAGGCGGGGCAGGTGACGATTACCTGGAAGGCTTTGCAGGAGACGACATTCTGATCGGCGGTTCCGGGGCAGATACATATGTTTATGCTGACGACACCGACCTGGGCAATGACGCCATCGATGACACGGGCACATCGGACACACTCGACTTTTCTAATCTTGCGTCGCCTATCGATGTCAATCTTTCGTCAACGTCTCCGCAAGCCGTTGCCACTGGTGGAACGCAAAGCGTTGGCATCGCGATGTCGGTCAATTCGATATCGGGCGTTATCGGAACACCGTTTGACGACAGCATCACAGGCAACTCACTCGACAACCAATTGGTTGGCGGTGCCGGTTCTGATTCGCTTGTCGGAAAGGCAGGGAAGGACACGCTGGATGGTGGGACAGAACCAGACTTCATTCAAGGTGGTGCCGGCGACGACATCATTATTGGTGGCGGCAGCAATGATTCTTTGTTGACCTCGATCAGTCAGTGAATCCGGCTGGTCCTGTCGAAGCGGATCGGCCCTGGCAGAGCCTCGGCGTATTTGCGGTAGCTGACGGCATTCTTGACGTCCAGATGTCAAACAATGCAGACGGAATGGTGATCGCTGATGCTGTTCGAATAGTGCCACAGCAGGACGCTTACGCAGGAATTCGAATCGACGGTCTCGAGGAATCACGTTCAATAAAAGGCGCGACCGAATATAGTTTGGACTTGCTCTCTGGCCCGCGCACAGTCAGCGAGTGGCAGGTCGATTGGGGTGACGGGACTGTCGAAACTTATGACGGTTCGTTGGGGGCAGCGACCCACTTGTATTCCGAAATCGGCGATTATGTCGTTGCTGCGACCGCTGTCGTGTGGAATCAGCCTCATCAAGTCACCAGTAAGCAGATACGTGTCAATTATTCCAAAGGCGAGAATCTACTAGACAATGGTTTTCTTTCTGATGACAGTTTGCCGTCGGTCGCTGGCCGGCATCTCGTAAGTGAAGTCGAAGGCTGGCAGCTTGCGTCGGGATCAACATTTGAAACGCTGCATATTCCAGCCGATCAGGATTCGGATGCCAGAAATGTTTTACTTCTAAATCGATCAAAAGCGGCAAGAGTCAAGCAAACGGTGAAGACAATTCCCGGTACGGAATACTATCTCGGTTTTGACTACTTGGCCCATTCAAGCTCTGGAGTTTCGAATGGGTTCGCGACCATGGGTGTGGCCGTTACCGATGCGGACTCTGGTGTGCTGCTAGAGTCAGAATCGCTTCTGGCAGAAGCTGGCGTGCAATTTCACGGCATGAGCTTTATCGCTTCGGGAACGTCGACCACCGTAGAATTCTATCGCATCGACGATGACGTGCCTTCGGACGACCCTGATTCGCCGATTCCGGACCCACCAAATCCCGATCCAGGGCCAGCCGGTATTACGATCACTGAATATTATAGTACTTTCGAAAACACCGAAATCGTCAAGGACAACTTGTTCGATCACTTGGGGCAAACTGGCCGCGTCGTTACCAACGTTCGTGGAAACAACTCCGTGGGCGGGATATTAACGTTGGCGTCCAATGGTGATTTTTCTTTTGACCCAGTTACCAATGGCGACTTTACGCATTTGGCCCCAGGCCAGTCGGGATTCAAGAATATTTCTTATCGGTCAGTCATCGATGGCGCTGCTGCCGGCGCGGAAGATGCAAGGTGGCGACGACTTACAATTCGGGTTGTCGGCGTCAACACACCACCGACGGCGACGCACTTGTCGATCGCTGAAGGCAAAGTCGAGGATAATACAGATCTGACACTCTTGCTGAATGGGGCCAGCGACGTTGATGGGGAAGTCACGGGCGTAGCTTTCTATAGAGATTGAAACGACGATGGTCAGCTTTCGATCGGCGATGACTACCTTGGCATGGGCGTTCGCGCTGCTGGCAGTTGGCGTCATACGTTGCCGGCCGGACTTTGGGAGTCTGCTTCTTCCGTGTACTACGCGATCCCCATGGACAATTCTTCTACCGATTCTGGTATCGGCACACCGGTCGTATTCAATCTAGATACTGTTGGTGTGGGAAGCGGGATTCAAAACCCGACTAACCAAAATCTCATCCAGAACGGAACCTTTGAATCGCCTGTCAACGTACTCGACATCCAATATCGCAATACGCAATCGTTGAATGGATGGAAAGTTGCCTCGGGCGGTCCTCTGCTGGAGATTCAAAGAGAAAGGCAGCCGCTTGGCGCCGAATTCGAATGGCTGGACGGTGATGGCAATGTGGGCGGCACTCAATGGGCCGAATTGGATTCACGAACAGGGCTGGGGAAGACTCAGCCAGCGACTTTAGCAGGTGAATACACAGAGGGATCGATTACCACCAACGTAGGCTCTTCTGCCGAAATCTACCAAGATATTAACGTAGACATTGACCGACCGCATGAACTGAGCTTCGCTTTTGGTTCGCGGCCCGACATTGGATTCGACAATCATTTACGTGTCCAGGTGCTAGCGCCGGACCCATTCGTACCGAACAAGTTTACTGTCGTGCAGGCTGACAGAATTTATAGCGCAAAGGACGATCTCGACACGAATGCCGTCGACTGGGTGAACCGTATTATTCGCTTTACTCCGAAGTCCGCACAAGTAAGAGTCGTCTTTTCAGACGTCGGTGATGATAACGAAACCGGCACCTTCTTGGACAACGTCAGCCTCGTGCGATTGGACGAGCCCACCTTGGAAATTGCAAACCTAGAACCTCAAATCCGTGCGATCGAAGGTTACGGCCAAGTTGCCATCGAGGTTTCACTAGCAGCAGGTTCGCCACTACCACCAGAGGATGTAACGATCCATTACCGCACGGCTGGCACGGACTCGCCCGATTCGGCGTTACCGTTCGAAGACTTTGCTCCCCAGTTTGAAGGAACCGTTTTGCTGGAAGCGGGCCAATCCTCCACGTACATTATTCTCGACATCGAAGATGACGGCAGAGAAGAACCGTTGGAGTACTTCACAGTCGAATACTACGCTGAGAATGCCAACTTAGTAGCAGGAGATGCGAGCGGCAGCGGTGCTCCAATGACTACGATTGAAGTTCAAAGCACGGAATCATTCGTCAGCTACAGTGCTGGCAGAGCAGGTTGCGTTGACGCCGACCTTGACGGTATCTGTGATTGTGTACCAACGCATTTTCTTGGCTGTGACGATGACGTTGTCATTCCCGATGGCAACGACGACCCGCCGGTGCAGGTAACGATCGCTGCTGGCGACAGCATACGTGAAGGTGATGGTCTCTCGAGTGGCCCAGTGATCAGTGTATCCGGGACGACAAACGGGGTTGTAAGGGTCTACTTCACCGCTGACCTCATGGACGGATCAGCACCGTGCAATTACACCGGAAACGATTATACCCTCGGTGCAGATTCCATTGGGAGTGAGTACTTTGTAGATATCGATACAACGTTGCTTAGCGGCCAGACCGATGGGATTTTCCGGCGCACGCTTTTTGTGACTCCGTTTGACGACATCGCGGTTGAGTCCACGGAAATGTTCAATATCGAATTGACCAACGCAGTCTCCTATACACCTACAAAGGCCGAATTAGGAGGATCAACATCGGCCAACATCACAATCGAAGACAACGAAGAATCCATTCAAGTGAACCTAGTTGCGGTTATTGATTCGGCAAAAGAAGGCGATTCGTTGCGATACAGGGTGGAGGTTGATGAGGCGCCGACGTCGCCACAATCAGTCATGGTCCAGATAAGCGATGGCTCCGCAACTTTCAGCAACCCGGGAGGGATTGGCGACTACGGTGCGCAGTCGTTTGGGCCTTTTACGTTTGAATACGGCGCTCTCTCCCATGAATTTTCAGTGGCTGCGTTAGAAGATGCTGTTGAGGACGAACCTGCTGAGCAATTCAATGTCGAAATTTTGGATCCGGATTCATGCTTGATCACGCTTGGACAGTCTACCGCGACCGGCAATATCGCTTCGGATGTTCCCTTGATGGTTGGTGTTACTGGTGGCACCGTCGATGAAGCTGACGTCGATATTACCTACGGCGACCCTAACACCCCTGCAAATTTCGAAGAATCGCCGGTCACGATTTGGATTAGTTCAACTCCGCAAGGAACCGTTGAAGTTCCCTATTCCATTCATGATGCGTCAGCGGAATCGAGCGAAGGAGATTTTCAATTTCTTGGTGGCGGAACCGCGACGTTTACTCCCTCGGAACACGAAGATCATTACGTAACTTTCACCATCACTGGAGACACTTTACCGGAACGTGACGAGCAATTCATCATCAAGCTTGGCACGCCAATAGCAAGTCAAGACAACGTCGAAGTAGAGGACAAGACGGGCGATCTCACGATTAGGGATGACGACAACAACGGAAGCAATGGGCCGGAAGATCCCAGCGATGGCGACAAGGACGCGGAAGAAGATGATGAAGATTGCTGCGAATGCTCATGCGATGGCGGTGGTGGTCATGCAAGCTCGCGTGATGGTTCAACCAGCCAATCCACCAATGGAACGGCGGATGCACCAAGCCACAACAGTCGCTCGAGTCTCAACAAGCGAGGAATCACAAACGATCGGATTCCGTTCAATTTCGGCGCCGCGGCTAGACTTGAGGTCTACGCGACACATGAGGGCGGTAGCGGACGATCTACTAGCCACTTCGTGGATACTTCCGGCATAGCCGTAGGTGAAAGCATCAACATCGCCCTTGACCTAGGCCTGGACGAGATTCTAGCTGGACAAGAAGGCCAGGTATTCGATTACACGCTCCATTACATTCCCCATTACGATATTTCAGAGGACGCTTCTGGATTGCCCCCGGAATACCACGCCGGCAGTCCACTCACGTTTGAAAGCAGCATTTATTGGCCAGGAAATGATCGAGTGGCGCAGAATGGGCTGCGGGCCGGGCTCTCTTTCGATTTCCTCCATGAATTGCGGATGAATCCGACAAGCACCCGTGCTTACCTCTTACAAGGTGATGGCTCGATTCTCGAGTACAAGATGAACGTCAACGGCGCGTACGAAGGTGGAGACGGCGTTGATTCTTCCATTCGGATGTTTAATCAATGGTCACACGTGCAGGGCTTAGACTCGAATCCGTTCGCTCTTGCAGGGAACCCAACGCCTCCCGCTCCGACGGCCGCGGCGCCCTTCTATGTGCTGAGTCGTCTGGACGGGGAACAGCAAGTATTTGACAACCGCGGACGACATTTGGTGGACGTCGATTCGGCCGGCAACACGACGCTCTACGACTACACCGACGAAGGCAAATTGTCACGAGTCACAGATGCTGTTGGGCGAGTAACTAACTACGACTACGATCCGGGCTCAGGTTTGCTGCATTCCATCACGGAGTGGACCGGCGCCTATACCGAATTCACTTATCACGATGGCAAAGTCACGGTCCGAACTGCGGAGGTTGTTGGGGAACCATTAGAATTGCTGGGCGTCTATTACTTCAACGAAAGTGGTGAGCAGCTGCAACTCTTTGTTGATGGTGACGCGCCTCGCGTGTTCTACGAATACGATGCCGTTACCGGACTCCTAACCGCAATGGTAAGCGGCACCAACGAGGAACGAACTGAAGTGCATTCGTCTCTGACGGAGTCACTCGTCATGTCTGGCACGCTCGAATCGCCCCACACTCTGATCAATCCAGCCGCATCGATGGATGGTCGCATCGCCACCACGACCGATTCTCGTGGTTATACAACAACCATGCGATTAGACGTGTTTGGGAACGTGGTGTCAGAAATTGACGCGCTTGGTAATGAAACAACTTACGTTCGCGACGAGGACGGACGTGTTCTCGAGATGCACGAACCGGATCCAGGTCAGATGCAATCTGGCTTCCTGCAGGGCAATGGAAACAACGAACCATTGGTAACCGAGTACGAATACGACGATCGTGGCAACCTGAAGAAAATCACCCGCGCCGACGAGACTTTCGAAGAGTGGTTTTACGAAACCGATTGGAACGTTCCCACCAAATACGTAGATGCCGAGCAAAATGTAACGACCTATGACATCAACTTAGAAACTGGTCTAGTCGAACGAACTCAAACGTCTTTGAAAACGGGAGCAGCCAAAACCGGCTTATCCAGTAACGAGTGGCAGAACTCGACCAACATCTACGATGCTGACCGTGATGGCTTCACCACCGCGTCGGACTTCTATCTGGTACGCGCCGAGCTTGACCAAGCATCCAGCGGCGATCGCACATACACAACCGCGGACATGGCCTTCCGGCCTCGGGATGGATTTGATAACTCGCCTTTCTTTGACGTCAATGACAATGGCGTATTTGAACCAGGCGACCCTTTTGGGGTCAGCAACGCGATGCTGAACAATGCCATTGTAGAGCGAACCATTTACACGACATCGGCGGACGGATTACCGGCCGGACTTGTCAAAGCCACCATTGATCCGCTCGGGCTGCAGACGAACTACATCTACTACGACGACATCACGACCGATGCGCCATATGAGTATGGCCAGCTTCGCCGCATCGAAGATCCTTCAGGCCGTGTCACCGAATACCGCTACGACGAATTGGGGCGCATGCTGCTTTCGACGCAGATATTCAACAACGGGGCCGGGGCAGTCCAGACCGTTAGTACTGGCTATCAATATGACGTGTTGGGCCGACAGACGAAGGAAACAATTCCCAGGGTACTGGCTGGTCACCGAACGCTTTCCGTGGACGGAATCAAGAACCATTCGACATTTTGGAACAATGCAACGATAACCGCGTATACCGAAGAAGGCCAAGTCGACGACTCAACCGATCCGCTAGGCCTTACCACTGACTACACTTATGACACTGCCGGGCGCATGATCGAATCGAATGTTAATGGGCGGGTTACGTCTTATGTTTACGATCCAAACGGAAATTTGCAGTTGATTGTAGATCCGATGGGATTGGAAATGACTTTCCACTACGATGCCATCGGGCGACAGATTGCGACACTGTACCCGCATGAGACGGACGAATCTTACGTGCGCTGGCAAAACCCAATTGATCCTTATGACGTCAACGCAGATGGAGTGGTCGACGATATGGATCGCGACGTGCTGAGTCTCGCAGTGGCAGTGGGCGACGATCCGCTTGCCAACTGGCCTCCGCAATCGGGAGAATTTTATTATTACGACGTGAATGGTGACGGTGATGCCAGCAACGACCTTGACGCTTTTGACCAGCGGTCTGTCCAATCGGTTGTCGATCGCCCGTTTAATCAGACATTCTACGACAATGCCAGCAACGTCATCGCGGAACGCGATGCCCTGGGGGGCGTCACCCAGTTTCGCTACGACGAGCTTCACCGCCGCACGCATGTTATTCAAGACAATCCCGACCCAACTGCAACCCCGATCACATCGATCAATCTCACGGCTGCGCTGCCTGACCCTGCCATCCATGCAACCGAAGTCACTAGCTACGATAACAACGGACGGCCGATAGACGTGTTCGGCCCGCGGCATTCCAGCGCGACGCCTCAGGTCACATCCTTCATCTATGACGCTGTGGGGCGAGTTGTCGAGCAGCAACAGCCGGGCGTTCTGAATGCGTTGACGGGCACCTATGAGCGACCGACCACGAAGTATGATTACGATCACGCCGGGAATATCCTGACAATAACTGATGCTCAAGGTGTTGAGACGCGGAACGAATACGACGAATATTCCGGACTAATGAAAAAGGCGATTACAGCTGCGACCAGCAGCGAAGCAGAACAGGTAACGGAGTACGTTAGCTGGGACGGGCGGCTTCAATCGACCATTAACCACGCCACGGGTGCGGTAACGACGCAACTCTACAACGCCTTGGGCCTCGTGTCTCAGATCTCACTGCCAACGGCCGATGACGGCAACGAAACTGGTTTCCAGCGCATCAGTATGAACTACGACAATATGGGCAACCGAGTCAGTCAGCTCTCGGTACACGTCGTCAACGGCCAAGCGGTTCCTGTCGGCGACCTGACGCAATATTTCTATACCGATTGGCACGAATTAGAAGACATTGTTGGCGCCCACCCCACGTCGGTAGTTGCCTCGTCTGGCCGACCTGTGACCCACTTTGATTACAACTTTCGCGGCCAACAGACGTTCGTGACCAGTCCAGAAGGCCGGACCACGGAGTACCAATACGACTTGCTGGGACGGATGTCGGCTGTCCTAGAGCCAGACTTAGACAACAACCCCGACAATTTCAATCAACCGCAAACTCATTACGGATATGACGCCAATGGCAATCGGACTTCCGTAACGCAGGGCGATATCCAGGCAGCCAGCGGTTGGCAGGTAACGACATACGCTTTCGATCGGCTTAATCGAGTCATCCAAGAAGACCAAACGCATCCATACACAAATGCCCAGGCGCCGACCTTCAACGTCAGCTACGGATACGATCTGTCCGGAAATCGCAATCAACTAATTGACGCGGATGAGGGCACCGAAGGTAGAGGCAATCTTTGGACGTGGACATTCGACGCCGCCAATCGCCCCACGTCAGAATCGGTTACCGGCGCGAACACTTCGTTTGATGCCAATAACCTTTCGAACACTAGATCATTCGGCTACGACTTGCTTGGCAATTTGGTCGAAAAAGTCGATCGAGAAGATCGTGTAACGGTTTACGATTACGACGAACGATCTCAGTTGCGGAATGAACATTGGTTTGCTGACTCCGCCGTGGCAGCTGCATGGCGGTTGAATCCGGAAGACAACGCGCCGCTGAATACCATCAACTTTGACTACGACGTCGCCGGTCGCATGGTGGGCACTTCCGATCAAGATCATGAATACTCGTATCTCTACGACGATCTCGATCGGCTCCGTTTCCACACGGTACAAATCGCTGACGCGGCATCCGCCCTTGTGAATCTGACATACGACGTAGAAGGGAACCGAGATTCGGCCGCATTCGAGGTTCAGCTACCAAACCAAAGTTCGCAATTGGCATTCCAGAACGAGTACGAATTCGATCACTTGAACCGGTTGACGAATCTTGAACAAGGCAATGAATCCGTGGAATTGGCCACGCAGAAAAGCCTTGAGTTCACCTATTACTTAGATGGTCGACTAAACGAGATCAGCCGTGACGGGCACTTGGACACGACATATCTCTACGACGCAGTCGGCCGCTTGGATACGCTCCGTCATCGCGAAGGCGTAAACGACATCCAAGTCTACGACTACGGATACGACCAATCGAATCGAGTGAAAACGATTGGCTTCGCAATCGATCCATTTGATGAATCGGTCACCTACCAAGAATACAGTCGCCAATCTGAGTTGACGTTTGTCAATCGCGACAGCGGATTAGTCAGTTACGACTACGACGAAAACGGAAATCGAATAGATGGTGGAATTGACAACTCCGCAGAATTGAATCGATTGGAGCAGTTTGATGGTG
>CAZDBE010000199.1:0-6403 GCA_964503675.1 uncultured Pirellulaceae bacterium
AATTAATATTGACTCAAGACCTTGTGGAAACCGGCCGATTGCTGCATATTATTGATCCTGATTTTGTGATCGGCGATTCCGGTAAAAGCTACTGGAGATGTGACTGAGTGGTCGAAAGTGCCTGATTGCTAATTAGGTGAACGGGTCAAACTGTTCCGCAGGTTCGAATCCTGTCATCTCCGCTTGAAAAAGTGCGAAAAATAAGCCGGTTCGGGATTTCCGACCCGGCTTTTTCTGATGGGAATTTATTGCGAACTCAATTCGTGATCATTTGACCTGCGTTATCAACTGGTCAACCAAGCCGTCATTAAACTGGTGACCGATCCATTGGATTTTTCCCTGGTGGTCGATGACGAAAATTGTCGGGATTCCAAAAATACCGTAGCCATCGTGGATGTTCATGCTGGCGCCGTCATAGAACGAACGCCAGTTGAGTTCATTCTCCAGCTGGCAATTGAGCCCCTTGATTGCCGTTTGATCCAGATTGACTCCCACCATTGCGAACGGTTTGCCTTCATTTTGTTTTACGAGCGACCGCCCGTGATCGAATAACGATCGGCAAGGCGGTCAGGTACTCGACCAAAACTCCAAGACGACCACCTTTCCCCGAAAATCGGAAAGCTTCATTGGTTTGCCCTCAAGGTCGGAACCCTCGATATCGGGCGCGAAATACCCTTGCCGCAGCCCGGTAGCTGTAAAGTCACTTTTAGGGACCGCAACGCTGTTGCTACCGGAATCGCAGGCAGTCTGTGAAAGAAAGATTATGGCGAGCACCGCCGCTATCGAGGCACAAAATTTAGATTTTGAACGCATGGGGTTTATCTCTTTGATTTGAATGCCTGAGTGGCCCGATGGGTTTGGGGGCAGCACCTCTAGTCTATTCCGAAACGAGCTATTGAGAAAAGACCAAGTGCTACTTTCCTCCGGGGACAATATTTTCAAATTCGAGAAACGCGAACACAAAATGGACCAAGAGGACAAACAGGGTCGCCCACAAGATCGTGCGTGTCACGCTACGGCTGACGTCTGTGGAAGACCGTTTTGGCGAGATGCCACCGTGATAGGCAATCACGGCAATTCCAAAACCACTACACAGCAGCTTGGCCATCAACCAGCCGAAGCCTCTGTAGAAAAAAGCGTCCGGTTCCTCTAAACCGCGATGAAAATAGTAGTGCCAAAGATTGGCTCCGTGATCGGGATGTGTAAAGACGAACACAATCAGACTAACCAGCCGAGCAGCAAAGAATGAAAGAAATGTCATTACCGGAGTGCAGATCAAGAACGACCAGATGATTGGCGTCAAGAGATAGCGCTGCGGCGGTACGCCAAAGGTCGTCATTGCATCCAGCTGATTGCCGAACTGCCGACCGCCAATGTCGGCCGTGATTGCCGCTCCGCATCTGGCCGCAATTAAGACGCAGGCCAACACGGGCACGAAGATCCGATAGGTGGCGAAACCCAGCGCCGTCAACAGATCCTCTAGCAGTAAGGGCTCAGTGTATGCGCTGTAAGGCAGAAACTTAAATGTGAAATAGGTGGTAACAAAGCCGCTGATCAGTCCAGCGGCAATCAAATACAAACAGGCCGTAGGCCCCATCACCAGCATCAGGAAATGCCAAAAATATCTAAGCCCCCAACGTGGACTTTTCCACAACGGCACTAGCCCCGGCACGCCCCCGACAAGCGCGGTCAACGATTGAGTCGTCCCCACGAAAAAATCAGTGACGCGTCCCTGCAAATCCGACACCAGCGGAAACTCATCGACTTCCTCACTTTTGCGGACTTTTGTTGCCATCGGTTGGAGAGCCTCTTCAATATTTCCCCACTGATCGCAGGGCATTTCGGACAGTGACTGCGTTTCTGGATTCAGTAGGAACACGCGATCGGCAATGGGTAGCAAAGAACGATAGTCGTGCGTCACGATGATCGACGTTTTTCCATACTGCTTGTGCGTTTGTTCGATCAGCTGGGCGACTTGTTTCCCCGTTAGCGGGTCGAGTCCTGAAGTGGGTTCGTCATAAAGAATCACCGCGGGGTTGAACATCAGTGTCCGGGCAAGTGCCAATCTTTGCCGCTGTCCTCCAGAGAGACGCGACGTAGGAACATTCGCTGGCACTCGCAACTGGTCCAGCAATTCGAGCGGCGTTTGCTTGAGGGGTTCGCCGGCAGCATTGGATTTTGCAAAACTTAAATTCTCGGCCGGAGACATCTCATCAAACAGGGCGAAATTTTGAAAGACAACTCCCGAATCGCCGGCCGTAGCCGGGCGGTCATCGATCAATACTTCTCCCTGAACACGAATCGCTGATTCAAACGTACCGGCCAATCCTGCGATCATCCGCAGCAATATCGATTTTCCAACCCCGCTGGGACCAACAATAAGGGTGATCTCATGAGCCGGGAAATCGACAGAAACATTGTCAAGTAGTTGCTTCGCCCCGGCGGTTACGCTGACGTTGCTCAATCGGACGGACTGCCCCGCTTTCGGCGGCAGCATGTCTGGAGTCTGCCTACTCATCGCCACCGCCTGTTCCATTGGAATCCGATTCGCTTAGGCCTGCTGTAAACCCAATAGGAAATTCCGAATCTGCCGAAGCAATCGTTAGCGCTAGTGTGCGTACTGGTTCAGCCGACGCCGATGGCTCCTTTGAGGCCCCGGGTTTCAGCACCAACCAGCGATCGTCTTTATGGAGCACTCTGTTTCTAAGCACACGCGCGAACTCGTTGGTGATTTTACCGTTGGGAGACCCGAACAGCGACTGTCCGATACGAGTGATCGTTGACTCAAGACGGCCATTGGCCATTTTCATCGCACGCTGTGCCTCCTCCGACCGCCAAGTTTGTTCGATCGACTTCCTCAAATTCGGATTGTCAATTACGGCTTTGCGAAACACATCCTTGAACAGCGCTTGGACTTCCTCGTCGGAAAAGAAATCGCGTGCAACAGTAGAAACTGTCGCAGTCACTTTCTTGTTGGCCAAAACACGTGCGATCATCCTCTTTTGCATCTCAATCACGTCTTCGAAATGAGATTCAAAAATGGGTAGTGCCTTGTTCTGGACGAAACGGTCGAACTCCTTTTGCGATAGTTTCTTGTCCGGAAGCGGCGACTTGTCATAAAGAAAACGCCAGCCAAAACGCCAGACGGAAACTTCCTGCCAAACCTCTTGTCCGATTTCTTGAACCAATGGCGAAGCTTCTTCTTCCACGATCGGCCACACTTCGGCCTGAATCACCGGCATGAGTTTTTCTTGGATCACATCGTTTTGGTAACGTTGGCCGATAGCGGCGACGGCGTCTTGCCTACGCTCTAGTTCAGCGACAACGCTGTCACGAACCAACTGTGCCGAGTCGACAATGGTTTTCTTTATGACGGGCCGAAACTGCTCGATGAGATCTTCTTGGTGCTCGTCGTAGGCGGTAAGGATCAACTGCGAGACCTCTTCACGCATGGACGGGCTGAGCATTGTTTTGACAACCCAAGCAGGCGACTGATCCGTTGTATAGAGCTCGACTGATGCGCCCTCACCCAACGGCGGGCTTCCACTGAAGAATGTGACCGTCGCTTGCTTTACCCACGCCAATCTAATCTTCTTACTTTGCCTCTGAGAGTCCAATTGCGTTTGGTCTAGGTCTAAGGCTGTTACCATCCCAATCGGCTCCAAGACGCCATCGGTCTCCATGAATAAAGGATCTCCAATTCCAATCACGACATGATGGGGGGAAGCTACATCGACCGATGAGCGTTGTGCACCGACGTAGCTAACTAAATTCTCAACGGCCTGAGGCGAAACAGCGTTGGAGTGCCTGAAACCGATTACCATTGCAGCGACAATCGCAATCCAAATCAGGATGCCGGCTACTAGCTTGATTTCTGGATTATTTCGCATGATCGCTACAGGCGGTTTCGAAAGGCTGGGAAGGAAAGCTAAATGAATGTTGTGTTGTTAAGAGAGGAATACTCGGTGTTTCACTGGAAAGTTTTCACAAACATTCTGCACAGACTGGCGAATGATTTGGGTAAATCCCCCTGTTATTGATTCAATATTGGAAAACGTCCGCTCAAGCTCGCGTGACGGTACTCTACAGACTCACTATTCGACGTTTGCGGCGAGAAAATGGCGCCAAGATGAGGATTTACAATCAGCTAACACCCCTAGCGAGAGCTGTGCTGGCTGTGTAGGCAAAAATTATCAATGACTGCAGCAAAGATCCATCTTCTTATCGTGGTAAATCAATTGATATTTAGTTCTCACCGACTACCATAGGGGCGGCAAATTCGCAGTCGTTTTTCAGATGTTGATCCTTGCGAGACGACTGGACTCTGCATCCCTATTTAAGTGTCGATCATGATGTTACCTCCGTTTATAAGCGCTACGCAAGCGGTTGATTAACTTATTGGCCGGCCACGCCTGCCAATCGTTCATTTCCCAAACCTAAACCATCTTCCATGAATCCCTCCCCATACGCCCCGGACAACGAGTCTGGTTGGCTCGCACTCCTGAAAAAGTATCGCTTGCCTCTCCTACTGGTTGGGCATGTTCTGATGTTCTTAGGAATCTACTGGGTCGCATTTTCACTGCGATTTGATTTCAAAATTCCTGCAACGTACTTGGACAACATTAAAGCTACGCTGCCACTGGTTCTTGGAATCAAGATGATGGTGTTCTACTTCATGGGTTCGATCCATGGATGGTGGAGGTACGTCACTTTTTCAGATTTCATCACGCTGCTCAAGGCCTCGATTGCGGCAACGGTTGCCATCGTGCTGGTCGACCACTTCGTGCTTGGTAACTTGCAAATTCCAAGAGGCGTAATTCTCACCGATCTTATACTTACGATCGTTTTAATTGGAGGCCTGCGATCAATCTCACGTGTTTGGGATGAGCGCATCGCTGTTTTCCATTCGTCACGTGGGCTCGATCGAGCTCTATTAGTTGGGAGTGGGTTCACCGCCGCCAAGATGGCTCATCTAATTAATTCCCAACCAAATAACAAAACTCGTATCGTCGGTCTGGTATCCGCACACAAAATCCCAGGAAAAAAACGACGGTTCAGCGATATGGTAGTCGTTGGAGCCGCCACTGAACTGAAGGAGCTTGTTGAGCACTATCGCGCAAGCACCGTTTTTGTGCCAAGTGGTTCATTGCCGGCGAAGGTTCTGCGCGAGTTGTTGGATATAGCATCGGAGCGGAATTTCAAAGTGAGAGTTGTTTCTCCGCTGGACCAATCACTTGCTGGTAGTAACAAGATTCCGATGCGCGATGTTTCGGTAGAGGATCTATTGCGTCGAGATCCAGTGTCCCTTGACACAACTGCGATTGCATCTTTGATCGCTGGCAAGAAAGTTCTTGTAACTGGAGCAGGAGGAAGCATCGGCTCGGAACTTTGCCGCCAGATCACCAAATTTAAACCCGCCTCTCTAGTGCTGTTAGGGCGTGGGGAAAATCGAATCTTTCACATCGAACGTGAACTCAAATCCCAAGAAGATATTTGCGAATTGATTCCGCGCATCGCCAGCGTTACAGATTTACCTCGGATGGAGGAGATTTTTGCGTCTTACCAACCGGACGTTGTCTTTCACGCTGCGGCTCACAAGCACGTTCCTTTAGTCGAGGCCAACGTCGGCGAGGCGGTTCAGAACAATATCTATGGCACCAAAGTGGTTGCCGACATGGCGGTAAAACATAACGCCGAACGATTCGTTTTGGTTTCGACTGACAAATCAGTCAATCCGACTAGTGTGATGGGTTGCACAAAACAGATGGCCGAACGCTACTGCTTGGCGTTGGGCGGCGAGCCACAGGTTAGCACACGATTTATCGTGACCCGATTTGGTAACGTACTTGGATCGGCAGGTAGTGTGATTCCGGTCTTCCAGCAGCAGATTCAAAATGGTGGACCAATTACGATCACCGACAGTCGGATGACTCGCTTTTTCATGACGATCCCTGAAGCCAGTCAATTAGTTCTTCAGGCCGCAGCCATGGGAGAGGGCGGAGAAATTTTCGTTTTAGAAATGGGACAGCAAGTTCGGATCGACGACATGGCACGTGATTTGATTCGCCTTGCCGGATTGCCAGCCGATTCGATTGACATCGTCTACACTGGCATTCGTCCGGGAGAGAAGCTGTACGAAGAGCTCTACTACGACGACGAAGAGGTGATGAAAACTGGCCATAAGAAGATTCTGTCAGCCTATCACCGAGTAAGAAAACTGTCCGATGTCAACGCAGACGTTCAAAGCCTGATAGAGCTCGTGTTTTCACCGCCCGAAGAGACACGACAACGACTGCGAGAATTGGTTCCAGAGTATTTTGTGCCCGAAGAGAACTCACTGCCGGATCCATCAGCGAATGCCGAATCGGTCGTCCTTGAATTCGAGGAACCGAGCAAAGCGTAG
>CAZDBE010000199.1:6503-10558 GCA_964503675.1 uncultured Pirellulaceae bacterium
TTCAGAGCGAACCGCTCTGTTGCTTTGCACGTCGCTCACCAATCGGCGGTGAAATCAACGAACACCGTGCGCCCTTCCGCCAAGTTCTGGTCGAGTGTCCAGCGAGTGTACTGTTTGTAGTCAAGCTCGTTGGCCGGCAGCAGCAGGAAAAAGCTGAACCAGACTGCAAAAGCCCCAATCAATCCACTGATCCCCCATGACTTGATCCGTTCTCCCAGCGGTGCGGTCATCGGCGTGCGTCCCATCCACCAACAGGCAAATCCCAGTATCACCAGCATCGACAACAGCGACACCATGTATTTTGAATCGATCGCACCAGCCAAGAAGACGGCCGTGCCCAACATCACGAACCCCATGACCTTTTTGAATGTCTCCATCCACGGCCCAGGCTTGGGTAGATGCTTGGTTAGTTTTGGCATTGCGCCTAGCACGATGTAGGGCAGTCCCATGCCAAGCCCTAACGCGCCGAAAACCATATAAGTCAGGTAGGCTGGTTGAGAGATTGCCCAGACAACAGCCGGTATCAAGAGCGGCCCGCTGCAAGGAGTCGCAAGAATCGTTGTCAGAATCCCTTTAAAGAACGCGCCAAGAACGCCTTCCTTCTGCTCGATCCCGCTGCCACCGAAACCGGGGACAGGAATCTCCCAGACGTCAAAGAAGCTAAGCCCAAAAACGACGACGACAGCGATCATTACAACTTTGAAAGTCAGACTTTCGAATTGTTCTCCCCATCCCAATCCAAACTGCACTGCCAAGAAAGCCAGCACCATAAATACGGAGAGCATTCCTAAACAGAAAACGATGTTCAGAAAAAACACTTTCCGTGGGTTTTGACCGGCCTGATGCATAAACGACATGACCTTGAGGCCAATCACTGGAAGTACACACGGCATGAAGTTCAGAATGAATCCAGCCAGAAATGCTGCTGGAACAACAAACCATGGCGAAGCTCCTTCCCATTCACCTCCGTCTTTGCCTTCGTTCATTAACTCGGCTGCGTTGGCGGCGGCTTCTTTCGCCTTGTCGATGTCATGGCCCGATTCGACAAAATTCAACCCGCGGTCACTTACTGGCTTCCCCAGACTGATATCGGCCGACCAATCGATCACGGTTGGGCGGTCGCAATTCTCATCGGTGCACGTCAGCATCAGCATCAATCCGCCAATGGTGTTGGAAGTGTTCTCCACTGTGCGGGGAACGTTGACATCGTAAGTCCATGTGACGGGTTTCTCGTAGTATCGGAATTGCTCGCCGTCGACCAATTTGGCAACAGGTTTTTGATCCGAGGCGGGACCGGTGATCGACCAGCTGCCGGTCTTCTGAATCGCGATCAAGGTCGCTTTGGCGGGTGCCAAATCTACTTCGTCTGAGTACGGGTAAACGTGGTAGCCGTCCAGAGGCTCCGCCAAAATCGAAATTCGAATCTTGTCTCCCGGTTCAACCGGGCCATCAACTGCCTTGTCTCCTTGGATTCGCGCCATCGTTCCCGACAGCACAACATGCAGCGTGGAGATACTGAACTTCGTTCCCGCTGCAATTGTCTTTTGTTGGCCAGCAAAGACGGCCGCCAAAGATGCGCTGACGGGGAAACAAGAGCCATGTTCGCCGTCTTCGCAGGCTTGACCATCGTACTTAACCATGATCTTGACGGTTGCGGGATCGACGCCAGCTTTGAACTTCAACGGCGCGGAAAATACCACCTCCCCCACGTGTTCCTCAGCTTTAAACTTCTGACCGGCGACATCTTTTGTGTGCGGGTCTTTGTTGGGCTGGAAATCGCCTGCTAATTCCACATCGTCAGAATCGTCGATGCGAATCTTTGTACGCTTCGGGGCGCCAACACCTAACGGTTGCGTCACCGAAAAAATGTGCATTGCTTCGGCGACGTTGGCCGTCACAGTTAACTCTCCAGTACCATCGCCATTGGAGGAAAAACCTGCTGACAAAGTAACGGGTTCCTCAGCGGCAGCTTGCCCTCCGTCTTTCTTGCCAAATGGAACTGATTTATCAAACGGGTTTGCGCTCTTGAAATCCGGCACCTGAAACCCATTCTGCCCCTGTGCCGACTCAGTTGTCAGAAACACAAACATAGCGCAAGAAACCAGCATCAACATGACAACACGTATGCTGAAATGGTTCTTCATATAACCGCTAGAAGAGCAAAGATTGGATTGGGACTTCATCAACATCACTTATTGAGTCTCGAATTTTACAAATTGCTGGCCGCGAAAAATGACGCAATAGAACGACTTGATCCCGAGCGCTAGTTGCAGGATACCGCAGCAATCGTCAGCTGGAAAGCTCATTCCGGCGAGAGCACCTATCCCACTTGAAAACCTGCATTTGGTAGCAGATTGGCGGCACCATAGTGAGATAGGCCGCCATTAAAGTGCTCTATTTGAGCAATCGATTCGTCGTTCAAAAGCGCGTTAATGTGGTTTCCCGTCACTCGACCACTGGCGTTTGACGCGGTCGACCAGTGATCCTTACCAGCGTGCAAGAAAAACTCAGCAGCCTGAACGCTCCCGCGGCATCAGCCGAGACCACCTCGGTGGCAGTTTTAGCGGCCCAGTAGAGTCTGTTTTTCGACAGTCGATGTCGGTTGTGCGTTCTTGTCCGCCGACTGATTTTCTCGTTCGAAGAAACCAGCGAACTTCACCGCAATCTTTTGACCGCTAATTGGGATACAAACGCCGTCGGCAGAACAGACCTGTCCATTGAACTCAATAACGGGCATACCGGTAGCTTGAAAATCGACGCTTGCGTCCAACTGACATGGAACAAAAAACTGAACCTGACCTTTGTGTTTTTCGATACGGCGGTGGAAAACCGGATCGTTTTCGTTGACCTCTGGTGGAACGTTGGGGGCGAAGACACCGCGTATTTTTACGGATGGATTATCAACGACACTGACCTTGGTCGGGGCAGGAGACCCTTGGGGACTGACGGAATAAATATAGTGCCCTTGGTCAAGATCCATCTGCAAGACGAGGTAGCCTTCACTGGTTCCTTTTTGGAGATGAAGGCGTCCTTCGAACTGCCACGGATCCGCTGCTTCCTGCTTTGATTGGCGAGGACTGAAAGGTGACTGAAACGCCTGAGAGAATCCATTTTGGTCCGCGGTTCCCGCTGGCGGAGTTTGAAACGATTCATTCTGCCCAAATGACAGACTGCTAGATATTAGTATCGCGACCGCGACGGTAGTAGTCACCAAAAGAGAATGGTAAGCGGCGTGCCGGAGTACTCGATTTTCTGTTTCGCAGCCCACGACTGCCGTTTTCCACATTCTCATCCAACCATCCTTGTTTGGAGAATACGCTTGAAAGCATCTTTCAACCAATCGCACCATTGCATTGGCACGGTATGACGGGACGTTACATGTCTGTCTTACGTCGGGCAACTGCATTTGCTGACGAATCTCAAAAGAAGCTCTCAAAACCGTTCAGCAGCTGCCAACAGCGATTGGCGTTTCAACCGAAAAAAGTGCTATCACTTTTGCCATTTAGCTGAGGCTGCCCGCAAACTCGCGGCGAGAAATTCAGCCGAGCGCGGGCTCAAAGCTGTCTACGGGAAAAGGAAAATGCGCATCAGACCAAGTCGACAACATCCAATGTTGTCGAACGTGTTTTGTGGTCTAACGAACGCTATGTCAACGCTCAGTCGATTACTCGGCTGGCGTAACGTTTTCGGCGCGTGGTCCCTTGGGGCCTTCGCCTTCTGAATAAGTTACCTTTTGTCCTTCGTGCAACTCATCGAATCGGACACCTTCCACATTTGTTGCGTGGAAGAACATGTCTTTGTCCCCGCCAATGTCAATGAATCCAAAACCTTTGTCTGTCAGTCGTTTAATCGTCCCCTCAGCCATACCTCTAAACCTTCAAAAAATAATTAACTTCGTCCCGCACCAACCGGCTCTCCGATTGATTGGACATTTTGATTTTAAGAAAAAAATTTTTGAATAACAACAAAAAAAAGCCTCATTTCGAAACTTTCTCCCGGCTTTATAGTTATTCCATACCTGTTTTTTCAAAGCCAAAATGAAACGCTCATTAACC
>CAZDBE010000200.1:0-10534 GCA_964503675.1 uncultured Pirellulaceae bacterium
CCAACACGATTAAATCGCTAGGGTACCTCATTAAAATGACAACCTCTCCGCGAAATAACGTTTGCGCATAGAATTTTGTTTTACAAAATTGCGTGATTTCGCGGAGCGAAATACGACGATCTCTGACACTCACTCAATCCGGAAAACGCGTTTCGCATTTTGGGTCGTGATACGTCCAAGCTCCTCTGGGCTAATGTCTCGCACATCAGCTAAACACGCTGCGGTGTGGACGATGTAAGCCGGTTCGTTGGGCCGTTTGCTGCGAAGCGGATGCGGTGAAAGGTAAGGGGCGTCCGTTTCGATCAGAATTCGGTCGGCAGGAATTTCGGCGGCCACTGCTCGGAGCTCGTCGGATTTTTTGAAGGTCACCATTCCCGCAAAGCTGATGTACATGCCCAATTTCAAGCAGCGCTGTGCCGTTTCTAGAGATCCGGTGAAAGAGTGCATGATCCCGTTGATCGATCCGTCGATCGCCGATGATTCCAGCATCGAAACGATCTCCTGTTCGCAATCACGCATGTGAATCACCAATGGCTTGCCCGTGGCAAAGGACAGGTCGATGTGCTGTTGAAACCACGTTCGTTGAACGTCGAGCGTGGTTTTGTCCCAGTGCAGATCCAGCCCCGTTTCGCCGATGGCGACGACTGCTTGTTGGTTGGCCAGTGAAACGATTTCGTCCCAACAGTCAGCAACCTGATCCTTGTGGCAGGTCGTCGGGTGCACTCCCACCGCAGCATAAATACCATCGAAATCGTTGGCGAGTGCCACGCATTTTTGGCTCGTTGGCAAGTCAGTTCCAATCGCCGTCATGGATTCAACGCCGGCTTGATTGGCACGCCGGACAACCTCAAGGGCGTCATCGGAAAGTTGGTGGTTATCCAGATGAGCGTGGGTGTCGAAGAGCGGCATTTTCAATGCGGAGTGGGAATGCAGAATGCGGAAATTAGATTCGGCAGTATACAACGGTACTCAGCTACTGGCACCGAAAACCAAATTACAAACTACCCGATAGTTCAATTCTATTCGGTTTAGGAATCAACGCCATATCCACCGGCCGCCGCTTATCACAGCCCTCGTTGGGCAAATGCCAAAATGCGATTTTGGGCTCACCAATCTTCCAGCAAAGACAAACATCTTTGTCGTCATAGATCGCTGGAAAGTCAACAAACGGTTTGCCCGATTCTGGGGCGGCAAGGTTCAGGTCGGTCAGCTCTTTGACGCAGGCGTCCAACCGATTTTGTTTTGCCAAAACGGTTTCCGCAATCGCGTGAACCTCTTTGGAGTATGGAGTCGGCGTTGCGGAGTCAGGCGCATCCGACTTGCGGCTGGACTGACTGCGAGTGACGCTAATTGCCGCTAAGCGTTCTTGAGTTTCCACGATTTCGGTGTGCAGTCGGAACACGTCTTTGGCAATCGACTTGACCAGCGGCAGCATGCCGTTGGCGGAATGGAAAGAGAACCGGTGATCGGTTGGCGATGGGTTGTCAGTTTTGTTATTCATAGTAACACCTTGACCAAACTTTCCTTGTTCAGGTTCAGCTTGACGTTGAGTTGCAAAGCAGTTGGAACAGTGTTCCCAACCCGCCGCGCTGCTCATCATCGAGGCCCTATCCGTAGGAGGCTCGCAGCTGCCGACTAAATGTCTCGTCTAAATTCTTCGCGCGACGCGATCTCACCAAGTTTATTTACAGTTCTCATTTCAGATAGGCAAGGGATCTCAAAAGAGGCCATTCCTCTCAATTTATCGGCCTAAAAGGACCGTCTGAACCTAATATTCTAGGAAATAGTCCCATACGGCCGGTCGGCCTAGCTGCCCCCCATAACGTGTAATACGAACCAAAGCTCCGTTCATCGATAACTTTCTGTTGAAACACAACGCTTTTAATATAAAAGGTTGTAAATCTCATGAATTTGTGAACTTTCGCTCAAGTCGCTGCGTCTTGGAAGAGCGGTCGTTTTCTTGGTCGGCGGCGAAATCTAGAAGTATATGGGTGACGAAAACAACCAAAATTAAGGTTTCTCATGGTTTTAGACTGAGAAATGGCGTGGTTTGTTTATTGCGCTTTGATTGACTCTGCGGGTTACGCTCATAGATTTAAGGTGCGTACGAAAAAGCATATTTATCGAGTTCTTCAGTGAGGCACCATAAGGAAAGGTTTTGAGCTCACACCACCGGGCTCATCTACAAAGGAATGACCAATGTTAGTTTTATCAAGAAAAAAAAATGAGAGTATCGTCATCAATGACGATATTTCGATCGTCGTTGTAGAGATACGAGGCGACAAGGTCCGTTTGGGCGTGGAAGCGCCCAAAGAGGTGCCTGTTCACCGCCGTGAAGTTTACGACGCGATCCAACGGTCTGTGAAAATGCACAATCAGGGGGATAGTGCTCAAAGCAAAACGGTCGACCCTGGCGCTACCGCCACCGATTGATTCTGCCCCACAACAGGTTTCTGGGGTCGTCCCCATCTGGGGTTCGTTCGTGGAAATGGCGTTTGGGTTGGTTCCGCCTATTCACTCTTTCTGCCGGCCGTACTTGACTTGGCCGCAGGCGCCGCACTCTCTTAATGGCGTTCAGAGGCTTCCCCTCGAAGTCGTCGAAATGATAGATGGCTGCTGGAAGTTCGTCCCGTAAAAGCGCTCTCATTTCTTTGCGACTGGCAGCCTGTGATCTGTAGGGTTGGCCACTAAAAATGGGTTCTTGATTTGGTTTGAAAATATCAGGATTAGATCAAGAAGTAGTCTTGAGCAGGGGTTGACGGGTTTGGACGGTAAAGTCTATTCTGTTGCACCTTAAGTCGATGTGAAAACTTCACATTTGACGGCCCCTTCGTCTAGTGGTTAGGACACCGGCCTTTCACGCCGGTAACACGGGTTCGAGTCCCGTAGGGGTCACTTTTACGTAATAAGCCTCGGGTTTCAGAACGATTCTCGAGGCTTTTTCGTTTCATGCTCCCCCGTACTCCCCGGTGTTTGGGCGTGCGTGCGTCGCTTTTTACGTCACTTTCTGGACGAGCAAGTCGGACGATTTCCGAATCCTTGAACGGATCGACGGAAACTGCCTGCTGGATGTCCTGCCGCGTCGTGCGGTGGTAGTGTTTGAGCGCGGTTTTCATGTCGTGTCCGAACCAGTCGACGATGTTCTTAGGAGTGATCCCCGGAAGTCGGGAAACATCGTTGGCGGCTGATAACCGCATGTTGCGGAACGGATTAGCGAAGTGAGGTATCCCGGCAGCTTCGCGGAATCGCTGAAACCGCTGGGACAAGCTGGTGCCGCGCCGTCGGAGCTGTTCTTTGGTGATCACGTACTCGGACTTGTCGCCGGTCAACTCCCAGTGATCAGATAGGGCCTCGTCGAGCCTTGAGAATAGCGGAATGATCCGTTCGGCCTTGCCGTATCGTTTGGTCTTAGGCGACGTCACGCGAATTGTTTTGGCAGCCCAATTAATATCGGTCCACTTGAGGTTTGCCAGCTCAGAAGGACAGCGAAGGCCGCCCAGCCTAGCTAGGGCGATAATTACCCGCCAGTCTGAGTCGTTGGTCGCATTGATCAGCTTCTCATAATCCGACACCGGCATAATATGCTGGCCGTCGAGGTTTACATCGGATCCTGCTTTTAGTTCTTTGAACGGGTTGCTGGCGACTTTCCCTGCCTTCATGCCGAATGTGAACGCAGTTTTCGCAATCTTAATATCCTTGCCAACCGTTGCTTCTGCCTTCGTTTCCCTGCGCTTAAGTTGATAGCGGAACGCCAACTCGGGCGTGATGTCTTCAACCGATTCGACAGACTCGAACTCAGTGCAATACTCAATTAGCTGGTTGAGGCTGGATGATATTTTACGGATCGTCGAGTCCTCGCAGTCAGATTTCCGCTGCAGCACATACCAGTCGCAGAATTTCCTAGCAGTGATTTTGTCAGATTCGAACAACTCGGGCCGGGCAAGTCGCAGCTTTTGTGTCCACAACTCTGGAGCGGTAACCAGCATGCCCCAAGACTCAAGCTTTTCAACCAACTTGATATCGGACTCCAGAATCCAGCGTTGGGATTCCTCGGATAGTCGGTTCTTCAAATTGACATCCAGCAGGATATCATCAATTCGGTTTTGAACCTTGTTGGCGGCTGATTCTCGGATCGCTCCTAGGTACAGAGTCCGGCGTTTCTTGTCAGCCGAAAACTGAAGCTTGAAATAAACTTTTCCGTTCTTCGTCGTGCGTGATAAACTACTCATGGTTATTCAACTCCTTTGATAGTTGGGTAACTCGGTCGTCAGTCTTGCCGGACTGGCGACCACCTTTTGAATCATACACTATTCGATCGGCATCATCGAAGATTGACTTCTGTTTTTCAAATTCGGCCCTAACAGACTCAACGGCTTCGCGGCCGGCATCATCGCAGGTAAGTCCGCCGTCATACTTCATGATTGCAGCGCGTTCGCCGATATGCTCAGCCAGATCATCAGGTGACCATCTAGGTGGCAAACAAATTGCCCAGCGTCCACAGGCCCCACAGACGCGGTTCAAATACCCGTCGTGATTTACTGGTAAGCCAATCAGGTTGTCGCCACAGCTGCGGCACTGTCCAACATGCCGGACGCTTTTCCCGGTGACGATCGTTAGCAACTCATGTTTCCACTGCCTGATGATGGGGCGCAGCTCATCTAGCAGAAGCTTCGGTCCTTGCACTTCCAATCGGCCATCGACCGCAGTGAGAACTAATCTGCTCTCAAAAATGTTATTTATCAAAACGACTCCTTCACGATGCCGTCTTCAGTCTTGACGCCATCTCTAGCAGGTTCAGAGGCTGGCAAGACTGACGAAACTGGCAAGACTGTAGCCTCAGTATTATCAGTCTTTGCAGTATTGGCAGTCTCAGCAGTGTCGGTAGTTGCCGCAGAGACTGGCGACCTACTTGGAAGTGACCAAGCCCACGGTCCGCCAAATTCCCCCGCCTTGCTGTCAGCCTTTATAGCTTTCCTTGCCTTATAGATCGCTTTGGTTGAAAATCCTTCACTCTTTGCAGCTTCGAAGATTTTGTTTTGCGCTTTGGGACCATCACGCAATTGATGCTTCAGCCAGTTCTCTACTTCTTCATTCTTGCCGCCGGCCTTTCGTTTTCCACTGAGAGATGCCAAGACTTCGTTTGCGGTCCGATCTTCCGGCTGGTCGCTCCAATGGATCGTCGCTGGATGTCCTGCGATGGCGAAGGAGAGCCCGTTCTGCCGTGATGTGATGTTGCATTTACCGGGTAGCAGTAGTCTACGGTCGCAATCGTCTGGATCCTCCATCAGATGCAGCACTGATCTTGCTATGCCGGTGAACGCTCTGGAGCCCATCACCATGTCATCGGCGTGTGTTGCCTCAGCCTTGCGGGTGTGCGCGACTATCAACACTGCAACGCCGGTTTCAGCAGCGATCTTGGCAATCGGAGCCAGTACAGCCCTCACTTCGTTGTCTGAATTCGCTTTGGTGCCACCACCGAGATAACTCCCAATCGGATCGATGACGATTAACTTGCAATCAGGAATTCTGGCCAATGCTTTTTCCAAGATCTCAACGTCAGACAAAGTGAACATTGATTCCTTATCCTTGGTTTTCGATTTTAAGATGACCCCCTCAAGTAGATGGACCTTTGTTGGGTCAGCGCCATTAGCGTCTAATCGTGGTCGGATTGTGTCGGCAGGATCGTCTTCGCAGGCAATCAGCATCACCGATCCCTGAACGCATTCGGCCCCATCAGGGAAAGGCGTCCCGTTGGTGATTCGCGATGCTAGATCGCATGTGATGAAAGACTTTCCAAGTCCCGGTGTACCGGCAAGCAGTGTGATTCTTCCGGCAGGTATCCGGTTCTCCCAAAGCCAAGAAACTTGCCGCGCTTTAATATCAGCCATGCATTTCACTATTGGTTCGTACTCGTTGGATGTGACCGTCAAGCCGTTGTCGCGGTCAATTTTTGCGGTATAATTCTTGTCAGTCACTCGACGTCTCCCCGTTGTTTCGTTGTTTGATTTCTCCAAGCTTTGCCGTGATGCATCCTGCCAGATGTTCACGGTTTTTTTGTAGCCACTGCCGGATGTCATTTGTCCCCGGTGGCGGGGTGATCGCGTCTATGCGTGAGAGTTCGACACAGCCAGCATCTGCAATTTCGGCCGCGAGTTCGGCGAACCCCTCAAGACCTGCCTGATCGCTGTCTGGAATCAATAGGAGCACTTTGGGCTCTAGTCGCCGGATGATGGCGATGATGTAAAAGTTGCCCAGTCGACACGATGGGCGGCCAACCACACTTTTGAATCCTAAATCCATGAGCGCCGCAGCGTCGGTTGGCCCCTCGCAAATCAGCAGGTAATCATCAGTGAAATAATCAGGTGCGAAGAACAAACCGTTTCCATCGCTGCCGGCGAGTGACTTCTTACTGTTGTCTTGGTATCGCGTTCGGATTCCAACAATGACACCAGAAGCGCTTCTCATTGGCCATGACGTGAACGACTGCGAACCACACCACCCAACATTTAGTCGCCGCAACGCATCGACGGACACGTCCAGTTGATCGCTAAGGTGCTGGTAGCCCTCACTGGTCATAGCGTCACAAAACCGTTCTGCCGTCGCCGGCCAATCTCTCGGAGGGTGGGCAGGCTTGGGTTTTGAAAGCTGTTGTTCAGCACGATACACTGGCAGATTCCGATCGTCATTGAGACGATGAAGAAAACCTGCTCCTTTGCTACCAACCAGCTTGTCTGATTTTACTCGCTGGCAGATCGCAGCCGATTCATCTTCAGCGACAAGGCACCAGTCATACTTTAGGCATACTGGACACGGTCGTCGTCGTGATACTCGTTGCATGCTCACGATACCGCCTCCTCGGCCAAGCGGGCCAGATAGTCATCGAGATCGCAAACGCGGACTAGAGTCTTGCGTCCGATCTTAATTCTCGTGATCTCACCGGCACTAAGCAGGTCATCAAGCAGTCTCGTGCTGATGCTCAAGTAGGATGCGGCGTCTTGGCGTGAAAGCGCCCCGCCTCGTTTGCCTTTAAGTTCTTCAGGCTGTGGGATGCTTGGGGGTGGTTTGGGCATAGTCTGTACTCCATCGAAACCGGTCGGCGTTGTTGCCGGTGTTTGGCGTCGACGAAGAAAAGGCTATTGGTATCGCAAGGTGTGTCCATTGCTGAAAACACTGGTTTTTTGCCAGTGAATTCTTCCACTACCAAATTCCGCTGAGGCAAAAAAGCTCAAGAGTGGTAGTTTGTGGTGGAGAACTTGCACGAACTGAAGAACGAGAATTCACCAGTGAATTTTTTCACTGACGAAAATAGTTTCATCACTGCTCTCAGCTGCCCTGCTCCAGCCGCTTCTTTGTTCGTCTGTGAATGGCCCTGAACTCAATGAGGTCTTTAACACCTGCTGTAGTTAAAGCTAGTTGAGTCTTAGGATCTGACCAACATTTCATCGGTGTCTTACCGTCAATGAATTGCCATATGTCATTCTCCCAGTTGTGCCAAGGTTCAATCTTTTTAGTCGATACGTTCGAGCTGGTAGGACGTTCACCTTTAGGGCGGCTTGCCGAGATCGGGGAAGCCGCATTTTTAGCGAAAGAAACATTTAACAATTCGGCTTGCGCTCGGATAAGCCAGTCTGTGGCGAATGAGTTCCTGAGCGCAGCAGCGTCATCGCCATCAAGTAACTCATTTCTTACTTTTGCGTGGTTGATACTTGTAGGCAATACGGTTGGGATTTCTGCAATGACTTTCAAAGACTTGTTGATCCGTGCCGCGTTCGTACTTTCAAAACCATGTATACAGATCACTTGAACCAGCAGTGCTGTAGCAGTGCGAATAGCTTGATTGTAGGAATTCGCAACAAGTATGCCGTCAAGTTCAACTCCGATAGCCCCTCCCGAAATCGCTTGCAGTTTGGCATGCGCTTCAGCACACTTGCCGAAAAAGTCAAACTTGCTTGTCGGTGAGTTTTCGGTGATTGAACAACAGAAAGCATGAATGATCTGGATATCACCCTGATCGAGCGATGCACTACCTGTAAGAAGGGAATAGCATGAGATCGCTTCGATGTGCCTTTGGCGGTACCGGCCCGCTACCTTGTCAAACTCAGATTTGCGAGCGTCCATTTTCCCTGCCGGTTGCCCCGCCAGATGAGAAAAAACACACGGCACGCCGAATATCCCGGCAGGGAATTCGTAGAACGATATCGGCTAGCGGTTTCGAACCCGCCGCCGTGTGCTCAAATTTTACCGAACAAACGACACAATTCTGTCACTTGGCTGAATTTATCGCCACATTTTTGACTTGAGCCTGACGGTTGTCGACGACGTTGATCTGCGCTCGAACGTCAACCAGCATCGGCAGGGCCATTTTGCGAACAGTCGCGAGCATTTTGATTGCCTTGAGATGCCGACGCTGCCCCTTCTCTATCCGGAGTTCAAACAGTTTGATTCGTGAATTGCTTAAATTTTCTGTTTGAGCTAGTTGTAGTTCGAGCATGTGCACATAGAGCCATGTCAGCACAACACGGTCTATCAGGATCTGTTCCATCCGAGGCGAAGTCTCCCAGCCTAATTCTTCACGCATTTCATGCAGATGTTGCATCACCATCTCACGGGATCCCAATTGATCGCCGAACATTGACTTTAGAAGCGACATTTCAAGCTGACGCGCCATATCCCACGTGTAGTTCACAAACGATTTGGCCGATTTACTTTTCAGCTGTTTTCGCAAGACCGCCAACGCCCTCTCATCTCCCGCGTTTGCAGCGGTGACCGACTCCATGAGATCATTTTGAGTTACTACCGCTGTACTATTTTCTTCCATTGTGCCGTCTCCATTCCCCTCGATTATGTTGATGATTGCCGGCAACGATCAGTATCGCGCGAGCAAGATTGTCGGCAGCCGAATCAAATCCCTCGATCCCTCTGTCGAATTCCTGTGATTGTCGCTCTAGCTCGCGATCCCGCTTTAGTTCCTGCTGTCGCTTCTCTCTTGCGGCAGCATCGGCTTCTGCAGCGAGCTCACCGACGATGCCTCCGCCGATGTACTCGCGCACGACGCGACCGCGGATCCGGCGTGATCGGGTGTAGTACTTTTTACCACCACGTACTTCCCAACTCATGTGTAACGCTTTTCCCAATGCCCCGCCGTTGTTTGACTTTGTCGATTCTACGGAGATATCACCACCTTTTCGTAAGTAGCGCTCAAAAAAGACCAAAAGCTGGCGGTACAGATGATGTCTAACTGCAGAGTTGTTATATTGTCCGCTCTGCTTCACTCGACGATGCTTCTCCACGCTTCCCGTTAGAATCTCTGGCCAAAGAACTTATGCCCACCGCGACTGAGAAAAAAAATCCCAAGAGTTCTTCAACCGCGTCCTCGTCTTCCAGCAAACCTCCTCACAAGAAGCCTGAGCGGCTGACGCTGGCCCGATTGGAACGCAAGCTGTTCCAAGCCTGTGATATTCTGCGGGGCAACATGGACGCCTCTGAGTTCAAGGAATACATCTTCGGCATGTTGTTCCTGAAAAGGCTCAGCGATCAGTTCGATGCCGACCGCAAGTCGCTCACCGCCGAACTTGAGACCAAGGGCATGAAGCCCGCGTCGATTGAGAAGCAACTGGAGAATCCCAAGAAATTTGACTTCTTTATCCCGCCGGTGGCCCACTGGGACTCCATTAAGCACCTGAAGGAATCTGTCGGCGATGGTCTCAACAAAGCCCTAGCTGCGATCGAGGAAGCCAATCTCTCGACCCTTGAAGACGTCCTGAAGGGCATCAACTACAACACCAAGGTCGGCAAGAAGCCGATCGACGACTCGACTCTGGTGGACTTCATTGATCACTTCAACGGCATCCCATTGTCTAACGACGACTTCGAGTTCCCCGATCTGCTGGGCGCGGCCTACGAGTACCTGATCAAGTATTTTGCTGACACCGCCGGCAAAAAGGCCGGTGAGTTCTACACGCCAGCCGAAGTCGTGCGGATGATGGTTCAAATCGTCGAACCGGGCGAAGGCATGAGCGTCCTTGATCCGTGTGTAGGATCCGGCGGCATGTTGAACCAATCCCATCAGTACGTGCGCGAACGAGGTCAAGACGCCAGCGACCTGTTCCTTGCCGGCCAAGACTCTGAGGGTACGCCTTGGAAGATCTGCAAGATGAACATGATTCTGCATGGCATCCGCAACGCTGACATCAAGCACGCCAACTCTCTTGAGAATCCATCTCATTTTGATGAGAAAGACGAAATTAGACGCTTTGACCGTGTGCTCGCTAACCCACCCTTCGCACAGAACTACAAAAAGGAAAAGGTGAAGTTCCAAGAGCGCTTCCACACGTTCATGCCTGAGACAGGAAAAAAGGCAGACCTGATGTTCGTGCAGCACATGGTCGCATCACTGAAAACCGACGGGCGAATGGCCGTCGTGATGCCTCACGGCGTTCTCTTCCGTGGTGGCGAGGAAAAAGCCTGCCGTCAGCGTTTCATTACCGATGGAATCTTGGAGGCCATCATCGGCATGCCCTCCGCTCTCTTCTAC
>CAZDBE010000201.1:0-10522 GCA_964503675.1 uncultured Pirellulaceae bacterium
TTTTCTGGGGCGGTCGCGAAGGTTACATGAACCTTTACAACACCGACATGAAACGAGAAATGGACCACTTAGGTCAATTCCTCAACATGGCAGTAGCCTACGCCGACGAAATTGGATTCAAAGGCACGTTCCTGATCGAACCAAAGCCTAAGGAGCCAACCAAGCATCAGTACGATAGCGATGCCGCGGCATGTATCAACTTTTTGCGGGCTTACGGTCTGATGGATCGGTTCAAGCTGAACATCGAAACCAACCACGCCACGCTGGCCGGCCACACGATGATGCACGAGCTGGACTACGCTGGTGCTCAAGACTGTCTTGGCTCAATTGACGCCAACACAGGCGATCTCTTGTTGGGCTGGGACACCGATCAGTTCCCGACCGACATCTATCTAACGACGCAATGCATGATGGCGATACTCAAGCACGGTGGTCTGGGAGCCGGCGGAGTGAACTTTGATGCCAAAGTTCGACGTGAGAGCATCGACCCGATCGATTTGTTCTACGCCCATATCGGCGGCATGGACGCGTTTGCTCGTGGCCTGAAGATCGCTGCGGCGATTCGCGCCGAAGGTGGACTGCAGAAATTCGTCGACGATCGTTATTCCAGCTGGGACACCGGCATTGGTGCGGAGATCGAAGGCGGCAAGCACGATTTCAAATCGCTCAGCACTTACATGCTGGACAAAGGCGAAGCCGATCCAAACACCAGCGGTCGTCAGGAAATGCTTGAGAACCACATTAACCGGTTCATTTAGTAGTTTTTACAATCGAACTAGCATAAGCAAAGCCTTGTAGAAAACTGCAAGGCTTTTTTTGTGATTGCGTGGCACACCAAAGATTGAATGTTGGCACCATGTGACGAGTTAAAAATTGTCAGCTCGTGAATCTAAAACTTGGCCTCCGACTCGTATTCCTGAGAGGCGAAAGATCTCTGAGTCAATAGCATCGTTGACGAAGTGAGTGCTCCCATCACCATTGGCAAACGTTGCCCCACCGGGGTGACTTCCGCCAAAGGTTTGCCCAACAAATGTCTGTGTAGTCGGACCTTCGTTATTATTTCCAATGTCCAAGCTTTGAAGCAGAGTTCGGGTGATTGTATTTGGTGTAAGGCTGCAACCGGCTAGTGTGAACGGGGTTTCTCTTCCAAACGAACTCGACCAAGTCATGTCGAAACTCTGCAGATTTGATTCTCCAATCATAAAAGTATTGGACGATCCAGCCGTGATCCCCGTGACTCTTGTTTTCGAACCTATCGCCAGAATACCATTGTCAAAATTGACTTCGTCTTCACCGGCGTATTGAATCGCACTGAGCCCAATTTGTCGCACTGCACCTCCGCAAACCCCCATGTAGTGGGTATGCGCGCCAGCGGCGCCTTCTGGTGCACCAGGCGATGGGGCGGATGCCTCGCTAAACTGAGAACCCGAATAGGAATCCTCAAGTTCTCCATAGATTGACGGACACTGAAAGATTGCAAGCGGAATGCGTCCGGGAGCATAATTGGGAGCGTTGACATCTAAGCCGGCTTGAAAGGCCCTGCTGAATTCAGATTTCAAATCCAAACTCTGGTACACGTTGTTCAATTCAACGAACGGCAAAATTGAAACTGACCAAGGAGCACCACGATGCAGCGTTGCTAGAGAATTTCGGGCTGTGGTACTGCTCGCCAGATCCAGAGTCCCATCGGTTGCTACACCAGGTGGAAAATGGTCATGCGCAGAGTGATAGTTGTGGCAAGCAAGTATCAGCTGTCGAACCTTGTTGCCACATTCAATTCGCCTAGCCGCTTCCCGCACCTGCTGTACAGCGGGCAGCAACATTCCAATCAGAATTCCAATGATTGCGATGACTACCAGCAACTCGACTAGAGTGAAGCCGCGTTTTTTCTGATCAGACTGAAGCACCATTTCTATCCCCCTACCACATTAACGAGAGCGTTGAAGAAAAACCTACTCTACTATAGTAGGTCCAAAGCAAGGGAGTTGGATTTGTGAAGAATTTTCACGGGTTACTCCACTACCTTCATCTGCTTCATCACATTGTTAGGACAGGCCCCAAAATCGGGCGCGATCAGCAAGCCGTGAACAGATGACGGAAGCTACCGCCGAGTGAAACCTGCCAACAATGTTTCGTTGGCAGGTGGAGAGGAACTATTTCTTGGAAAGAACAGCCCTATTGGTTTGACGCACTACCGGTCGCACGTCGCAAGCTTTTAGGGTCAACGATGCTTTCGTACCATGCGACCCCAAGGCCAACAGCGAGCCCAACTCCCAGCATGCCAAAGATCCAGTACTTCACTGGCCAGCCAGCCGATACGGAACTTAATCCAAGCTCCGGAACAACAACTGCCGCTGGGGCGTCGTCCGGCACAACAGATGTGACTGAAGCAGGAGAGACGGCGACTTCTGTCGTCGCTTTAGTATCAGACTCATCCAACAGCCGCGCGTTTTCATCAGTCAGCGACGCGTACTTCGATTTGGAAAATTTGAGTTGACACTTGAGTTGCGCGTTTTGACGCGTGGCAGAGGCAAGTTGGTTTCTCAACCCTGTTACATCGGGAGATGAAGTCGCAGCAGGCAAAGTCGCAGCGAACCCTGACGGCTCAGCAGCTGGTGCCGGCATATTTGACAAACGAGTCACCGTCGCGTCGAGCTCAAGATTCTCTGCCGTCAATTTCTCTATCATGTCGTTAAGCTGCTCTTCTCGAGTCTCAAGCTTCCCTTCTCGCATCTCAAACTTGCTATTTTGCTCTTCCAGCTGACTGATTCGAGATTCTAGCTGCTCTTTTTGCTTGCCAAGCCGTTGGTTATCTGCTCGCAATTGGTCGAGCGCGGGCCCCTCTTGCGGTGCAGTCATCTCAGCCGATTCAGCCTGAGCAATTTTCAGTTTCGCAGAAAGATCTTCATTAGTGGTTTCTGATTCTTCTAGCAGTTCTTTCAAATCGTCCAGCTGCGTATTTTCATCGGAGCCCATGCTAGAAATTTGCGTCTCTTTTTCCCGCAGTGCATTCTCCAGTGTCGTTACTTTCACGCTCAACTGGTTATTTTGCGTTTTGAACTGATCAATGTTCTTCGTTAGCTGAGCGACTTGCTGACTTGCCCCCATGCCTGCAGTCTCTTTGTCTCGCAACGCATTTTGCAGAGCTGTTACTTTCCCATTCAACTGGTCGTTTTCAGCTTTGGACATCTCTAAGTTCTTCGTCAGCTCGGCGACTTGTTCGTCGCTGCCTGCAGCCATCTGGGCCGCTTTCTGAAGTGAAACGACCTGTTGTTGCAGCTGTGCAGCATTCTGTTTCTGACGATCAAGCTCGCCCTTGCTCGTTTGTAGCTGTTGAAGCGTGCTCTGAAGTTGCGTGTTGACTCCAGATATTTGTTGTCTGGCTTTGGCCGCCGCGGCCTTGGCGTCAGCAAGTTCATTAGAGGTGTCAGAATTGCCCATGTCGCCAGACGTTTTCAGGTTCTCAATTTCGTTTTGAAGCTCTTGATTCTGGATTTTTAGTTCTTCGAGCTTGCCTTGGAATTTCCTCATTAATTCCCTAGCTTTCACAAGCGAGCGTTTGAGTTCGTTGTTTTCAGTAACGCTTCGAGCGGGCGAAACTTGGCTTGGATGTGGGACTACCTGAACAGGTGCTTGCTGCATCGGCTGCTGATAGATGGGTGTCTGGGTTTGCAAGGGGTAAGTGGACTGTTGCGGATAGGTGTACAGGGGAGTACTAGGAACCGTCTGGTATTGGGGAACGGACTGATAGATTCGCCCTTGTTGGAAATTTTGGATGACCTGCGGGCCAGCTTGGCCTTGGCGAATGACTCGGTTGTTTGGGACAAAATTATCGGCAGGAGGGCGATAAACGTTCGACGGAGTTTGCGAGAACATCACTCCAGACGCAAGGCTCAGCACAGAAAAGAAGGTCATACTAAAAACAGAAGTACCGATCGGAACTAGATTTGATTTCCGGCGTGATAATAAATAATTCATAAAATTAATTTTGGGGATCAGAGGTGAATCAACAACCGAACAGAAGGCGGCTCGCTGCGAGCAAAGTATTGCGATTTAAGCGGGTAAGTGAAGTGTCTCAAAGATAAGACCACTCAACCATGGGGCATGTCTACGAGGACGATTTTAACGTATTCCTGAGGGAATTCCATCGTTTAACGGCCGACGAGCGTTAAGAAATTTTTCTCAACTCGTTGAATTTTCTCAAGCAAGACGATATCGTAGGCAGGCGATTTGAGGAGTTGTTTCATGTCGACGATCGACTGCGCTTCTTTGTTTAACTCGCTCTCTTTCCCCAAACCCGGAGTCCATCCAGTGAAATTCCCACCTCTCTCCAGTGCTGCCGAAGCCGCAGATTCTATTAGCAATGTCGTTGGAGGTGCAGGAAGCACCGCAGCAAATGCAGCATCGGATACGTTCTCGATGTTCAGCGATATAGGATCCAGCATGGGACCGCAATTTGGTGAATTTATCCCTAAACTACTTGCTGCGATCGCCATTCTAGTCATCGGCTACATCATCGCTCGCATTGTTGCGTGGATTGTTTCCAAAGTCGTCAACAAAACTGGGGTTGGCGATAAGCTTGCCAACATGCTGGGAAGCACTCCGACCAGTGGCAAGAAAAAAGGCAGTGTTGGCCAAGGATTTGGCAGCGGTGCGTTCTGGATCATGATGATGTTTGTCGCCATCGCGTGCCTCAAAGCCTTGGGCTTGGAGTCTGTTAGCGAACCACTGGGTGGATTGCTAAACCAGTTCTTTGAAGCTGTCCCGAACATTATCAAAGCCGCCATCATCGGAGGCGTGGGCTTCTTGATCGCAAGCATCGTGAAGATGGGCGTTCAGAAAGGATTATCTTTAGGCGAAGTCGACTCTCGTTTGAAGCTTGCACCTGGCACGCTTACGAATTCATTGCCGCTGGCTGCGTTCGGTTTGATCATGCTGCTGATTTTGCCAGCCGTTTTCGCCGCCTTGCAGATGCCAGAATTGAGCGGACCCATCCAAGGTATCGTCGATTCGATTCTCGGCTTTGTGCCAAAACTGTTCAGTGCCGCAATCATTCTGGCCGTCTTTTTCTTGATTGCGAAATTGGCGTCAACGCTGCTAACAAATTTTCTTGGCGGAACAGGATTCAACAAAATCCCGAGGCACCTTGGCCTAGCAGACAATCCTGATGTAAACCCTTCGGAGTTGGCTGGTAAAGCTACAATGTTTGTCATTCTTCTGACTGGCGTCACCCAAGCTGTAAACTTGTTGGAGCTGGAAGTCGTCAGTAATCTGTTCGCTCAAGTCGGTTCTTTTGCGGGCCCAGTCATCACCGGCGTTGTTATCTTGGCGGCCGGCCTATGGCTGGCCAACTTGGCACGCAACGCGGTCAAAGCAAGTTCCATGGCCAATGCAGATAGCGTTTCAGGCATGGCTTTCACTGGCGTAATGGTAATGACCAGCGTGATCGCTCTGAAACAAATGCAAATCGGTGGCGAGATCGTTGATCTCGGTGTCGGCTTGGCGCTCGGCGGCGTTGCTCTCGCACTTGGACTGGCATTCGGGCTTGGCGGGCGCGACGCGGCCGCTCGGTTCTTGGATAAACGTGTCAAGTAATCGGTAACAAAGTGTTGAATTGCTTAATTCGGTTCTGCGGCATCCGGTTTTTCCGTGTGCCGCTTTTTTCATGGCTCTTCCGGGAGGTTAGTGGCTACGGTATGGAGTAGTGGATTTCGCAAAGAAATCCCTTCTGACCAACTTCTGACCAAGAAAAGGAATTCTGTCGAATCCAACTACACTTCTCTGTGTTCTGGCAACTAAATTTCCAGAACGACCTTTTTTATACTTCGATACAAAACAAGACAGAGCCAACAATGATTCTTGATCCGAAAGAAATGTCTGCGTCTGCCGTCTACCACACGTTGGTCTCGGCGATCGTGCCGCGGCCAATCGCTTGGGTATCCACTGTTTCCAATGAAGGCATCGCAAACCTTGCTCCGTTTAGTTTCTTCAGCGGTGTCACCGCTAGCCCACCGAGCATCATGTTCTCGCCCGTTAACCGTCCCGACGGCTCAAGTAAAGATACGGTCGTCAACATCAGAGACAATCAACAGTTTGTCATCAACGTCGTGCCTTTTTCATTGGCGGAAGAAATGAATCTGACCTCCGCAGAGTTTCCAGCAGCAATCAGTGAGTTCGAAGCCGCCGGTCTGACGCCAAGCAAATCCGTAAGAGTCGCACCTCCATCGGTGAAAGAATCTCCGATTCAAATGGAATGCGAACTAATTCAGATTGTAGAGGTTGGCCAAGGACCACTGGCGGCCAATTTGGTCATTGGCAAGATCCTTCTGGTCAGAGTGGCCGATGAAGTATCGACCGACGGCAGAATTGATGCCGGCAAGCTTGATGCAATCGGTAGACTAGGTGGGAGAAGCTATTGTCGTAGCCTTGACCGGTTTGAACTTGAGCGTGCGAAGGTGCGTTGAATTGGCGCAGTCTACTGCCGCTGAATGATACAAGGCGACCAACGGAAATCACCAATCCGTCGCCAAAATCATCTAAGAAACTTAAAAGACGGTCATGGATTGGTTATCATGTACGCCTTAAGAGCAATTCATAGCAACAGTGCTGGGGAATGGTCATCAGGAACTGACCGACGAATTTTGTGGATACTAAATTGAAAGAATTCCGATTGGAAGACAGCCCCGTGGACTTCGACGCCATTAAAGGCGCGGTAAGAACGATCCTTGAAGCCGTTGGCGAAGACCCTGATCGTCCGGGACTTGTAGAAACGCCTCGTCGAGTGGCACACATGTACGCAGAGATGTTTTCGGGCCTGCACCTAGAACCCGAACGCCATTTGGAAGTTGTCTTCCCGGAGGAGTACGACGAAATGGTGTTGGTGCGCGATATCTCATTTACCAGCATGTGCGAACACCACTTGCTGCCGTTTACCGGTGTGGCTCATGTCGCGTACGTCCCCGATGGCAAAGTCACGGGCTTGAGCAAAATCGCACGGGTAGTGGAAGAGGTTTCTCGACGCCCGCAAGTCCAAGAACGCATGACTCAGACAATTGCAGACATGGTCAATCGTCATTTGAACACCGCCGGTGTCGCTTGTGTGATCAGTGCTGAGCATTCTTGCATGGGAATTCGCGGGGTTCGCAAACCCGGAAGCACCACCGTTACGAGTGCTCTTCGAGGCATCTTCAAGACCAACCAAGCGACACGCGCCGAATTCATGTCGTTGGTGAACAACTCGGCACAGCACTAGCCGTCCAGCGGCATCAACTGCCTTGGGTTCGGCTGATTATTCCACGAATGGCGAATCCTTGGCCGTTACTGGCTTAACGACCGTCTTTGCGACTTCCGTCGTGCTGACGAAGACATTGTCGAACGCGCACTTTTTGAACTTGAACTTGCTTCCGTCTTCGTCGAAGGTCATTCCATTACAGCAGCCCATAATCGCCTTACGGTCAGTTGGCAAGTCGGCTCCGTCGCCAGACCCAGCATTCATTGACTCGATTGGAACTCGCACGCGATGCCATTTTCCATCAGCAGGCACTAAACTTTGTGGAACATAGGCTTCCCAGTAAGCGTAGCCGACATCAACTTTGCACAGCAGCTGCATATAGAAATTTGCGCCCTCTTCGGTAGGCTGCCCCTCTTCGACCATCACGTCGACTTGATAAGTCTTGTACTTGGACAGATCCATCGCCTCATCATAATTCGTTGACGGCAGTCCACTCCACTGCGTTGCCCAACTGACGGTCGCGTACTCGCCGGCGTCTTGCGATGCGTTGGCATTGCCCTCAGAATCTGCTTCGGTGTTAGCCCAATCAGCGACGGAGAGATGACCGTTGCCTTCGTAGTCTTCTAGCAACAGGTCTTGAGAAAGACCGAGTTGCGATACAAATGTTAGTGAGACAGAAACAACTAGTGCGATGAGAGTACGCATGGTGGATACCTTTTGCAGGGCGGTGGAATCTGAGTGGACAAGCCCTCGATTATCAAATCTGGACCTACCAGATTGTAGCGGCAACCTCCGCTGCTTGCCCACAGGCCAAATACAACGGTCACGAAGAAAAGTTTGCTACCGTTGCAACAAACCCAGATTTAAGCAAGGTTCCTCTCGCCGCACGAAGGCTTTTAAGGTGTTACCGCACCATAACACAACGCCAGGCGAACCCAACAGGACAACGCTTGCACGCGCGAAATACGGGGGCCCGTTTTCGCCCAAACACAATCGCCTTTCAATTTGGATTCCGAATTTAATGACGACGCTGTGCAGCTCCAACGTCAATCCCTTCCATACCCGAGAAGTAATTCAGCACGGCCAGTTCCACGATATCTCTGTCGAAAATCAATGGCCGACGGTGAAACTCACAAAAATCCCGCGCTTGATTGAGCAAATCACCAACGTGGCAGAAACGGAAAGGTCGGCCAGTTCGTTTGTAGTGATACTCAATCAGTTGGTCCACGACGCCCTCTTGTACCTCGAAACCCATCTGCTCCAAAAGAATATCAAACAGGTCACGAAACTGAATCTCGTTGGGATCAAAAACTTCAATCTTGTAAGGAATCCTACGTAGAAATGCTTCGTCACAGAGAGTTGCCGGGTCGAGATTCGTTGAGAAAATCAACAGCTGCTCAAACGGTAGAGAGACTTGTCGACCTGACGGCAGGTTCATGAAATCATGCCCTGCCTCCATCGGAACGATCCAACGATTGAGCAATTCCGTAGTAGTGATTTGCTGACGCCCAAAGTCATCTACGACTAAACATCCGCAGTTACTTTTGACGTGAATCGGAGCCTCAATGATACCCGTCACTGGATTGAGAGTGGCCTCCAGATGTTTCATCTCCAGTTCACCGCCGACAACCAATGTTGGTCGCTTGATACGCACCCAGCGTTCATCTACTTGGTTGTCGATCGTGATGGAATCGGTGTCTGGCAAGGGAGCTTCTTCATGGACGCTGGGGTCAAATATTCGAATAACTTCTCCGCCGATGGTTAAAGCGCGAGGAATCCAGATTACCTCGGCCACAGAACGAATGGCTCGTTTGGCCAAAGATGTTTTTCCATTTCCGGGAGGACCAAACAGGAACATACTGCGTCCCGAATTGATGGCTTGTCCCAGTTGACAGACCAATAGGTCGGAGACCAACAGATCATCCAAGGCGCCACGCACGTCTTCGAACGTTGGCTTAAGATGACGAATCGACTGGCGCTTCACCGATTCAGTGTACTGCTTTAGGCCCACGGGAGCAGCTCCGCAATAGGTCGTGCGCGATAGGTGCATTTTGGCCTGCTCAATTCCCTTAGGCGACAACTCGTAAACGTAGTCACCGACCCCGGAAGCCGCCTTATGCCCGACCAAAAGGTCCGCTTTAAGAGATGCCATGACCGGTTCAATAATCGGAAAGGTCAACTTAACTTGTTTCGCAATCCTGTTTCCGTTGGTGGCACCGTGCAGGAACAAATACTTTAGTACCAATGGAAAAATATCATTCGCATGAAGTCCTGCGGCTTTCAGAGACTCCGGCGGATGCGGAACCTGCTCGACGCGCGGATCGAAGCCCTCGACTGATGGTGTCATTTGGCCAGGAACGGGAACCATTGGCGTTTCGGTTTGATTGTTCATGCTTCAGCTCAGACTTTTAACGGTAGATTAAGTTGGTCTTGGTAGATCAGCGGAAGGCCTTAAAACGCCTGAATCACCTTGCGACTACAGGATTTTGCAACCGACTGATCCAGATATTGGCGGCACGTTGTATTGACCTTAACGATTCTTCCGCCTTTGAGCCGCTTGGAAGTGGAGCTTCATGCCCAATTACCAAACGACACAGTGGAATTCAGGGGCGACAGGAAAAGTAAGCTACAGTTCCATGGCCTCTTTTAAATAGCGCCGAGTTATTGACATCGGAACACTACTTCCCGTGACAACAACCCAATAGAAGCGATCGATGTTTTCGTTGGCATCGTTACATTTGCCTGCCCCCAAATCCTGCAACACCATGATCCACGTCCGGCGACTACGCAAAAGTTACCAAGACCTGCAAACAGGCACATTCACTGCACTTGACGGAATCAGTTTTGATGCAATGCCCGGTCAGATTTACGGTTTGCTAGGGCCCAATGGCGCGGGAAAAACAACGGCGCTACGAATACTCAGCACAGTCCTGAAGCCGACCAGCGGCACAGCGGTGATCAACGGTTATGACGTGAATGAGTCGCCTGAAAAAATCCGTCACCAGATTGGATTTGTCTCCTGCAATACCGCAATCTACGACCGCATGACGGCGTGGGAACTGGTGCGTTACTTCGGCCAGCTGTATGAAATGAAGGAAGAGACATTACAGATGCGAATGGAAAGCATCTTTGAACGATTCCAGATGAATGACATTCGCAACGTCCTTGGCAGCAAGATGTCGACAGGCATGATGCAGAAGGTCTCCATTGCTCGCGCGATTGTGCATGATCCGCCTGTACTGATTTTCGACGAGGCAACATCCGGCTTGGACATTCTGGTCGCTCGTGAGG
>CAZDBE010000202.1:0-10440 GCA_964503675.1 uncultured Pirellulaceae bacterium
TTGCCAACAAAGCGATTTCACTCAAACAATCAGTTGGCAAAATCGAAAAGCTAAACGCGTTAGATGCACCGTTGGCGACTGACGTAACGGAAGCTAACGAGGGATTGGTAAAAGCGAAAGCCGCGCTGGCAGCGGCGGTCAGTGATGAGGACTTCTCGGGCACGTCGATTGACGTCGCGGCCTCACATACAAGCGATCAGCTGACTGCAATCGCAAACACAGCCGTTAAGGAAGCTGCGAGCGCTTCGGGTTCAGGTGGCAACACAGTTCTGTGGTGTATCTTCGGCTTTATTGCCGCCCACGCCGTTGGACAGGGAGCCGTGATTTGGGTGCTTATTTCCGAGATCTTCCCCAATCGCCACCGAGCCGCTGGCCAAGCATTCGGTTGCTTTACGCACTGGATCTTTGCGGCCATGTTAACGCTTGCCTTTCCGTGGATGATCAGTACGTTCCCACCAGGGTACGTGTTTGGGTTCTTCTGCTTCATGATGGTCTTACAACTGCTTTGGGTCGCCACAATGGTGATTGAGACCAAAGGCGTACCTTTAGAGAAGATGCAAGAGAAGCTAGGTGTCGTTTGATCAATGGAGTCAATTCGACAACGCAGCTCTTTTCTCTCACTTTCGACCGTAACAAACCGATTTCACAGCTGTTTACTATTTGAGATTTCGGGCCGTTCGAGTCATAATTGAGAAAGTCCGATATCCTTGTGTCGCACAAGAGACCGATCTGCGACTCCGTGTTCTCGTGCGGCTTTAATGATGAAATCGATGCATAACTTTTTTAGAGCGTCATAATTTTCCCGAGGAAACCATGCGTATTTCTTTATTCAACTCTCGCACTCTAGGACGTGTTCAAAAGTCTGGTTTTACTTTGGTCGAGTTACTGGTGGTCATAGCGATCATTGGCATTTTGATCGGAATGTTATTGCCGGCCGTGCAACAAGTGCGAGAAGCAGCTCGTCGTACCGAATGCGCAAACAACATGAGGCAGTTGGGCCTTGCTTGCCACATTGCTGATTCAGCACTCGGGCACCTCCCAGCAGGCGTGACGTTTCTTTTAGATAGAACTCGTAACCGAGCGGACACTGCTTGGGACTATAGTGCTGGGCAATCTGCAGGCGACAATCTTTACGCCTACTTACTGCCCTTCTTCGAACAATCCGCAATGCATAGCGAGTACTTGGTCGGTCGTCCCAGAGGTTATAAGGACGCTGCCAATCATGCATGGCCCGAGACGCAGGACGTTAACGAATCAGGATTTCCGATCTTTAAATGCCCTTCTTATTCAGGACCTGCTGAAGGCTGGAACCCGCGAAAAGACTACTATCCTTGCAGCGGTGGATTGTGGTTGCGACATGCCGGTGGAAGCCAAGGACTAATTTACAACGACGGCATTTTTGCCGGCAATCGTGAGCTTCCAATTGAGCAAATTCAAGATGGTTCAAGTAACACGATCATGCTTGGCGAAAGTAGCCATCCCGTAACAAGAGGCGGTCCCGTCTACCTTGAGCCCGGTGGTTTTGCCTGGTACCACGGTTGCGATGGGTTTCGACACCCGGGGGACGACGATTACGAGGAACCCGATCACCCTAGCGCGAGTGGCAATTACACTGCTGGTTGGAACGGTCGAGCATTTCGAAATACTCACTACCCAATAAATTTTGACATTTTAGAAGCGGGTGGTTCATTGGACACTAGAAATAACGCAATCACTCCGTTCGGGAGTAAACATCCCGGTGGAGCGAACTTCGTGCTTGCCGATGGATCTGTCCACCTCTTGAGCGATGCGATTGATCACACCGGTGTGCTCCAACCGTTGAGTAACAGAGGTGACGGACTAGCTGTCGGTGTAGATGACTTCTAGTGTCGCGATCGGCCTCCGCTCTCCTTATTCCGTGCTCCATGTCGATCAAGATAGAGGCGATGGCATTTACTCGAAGCGATGTTGGTCCAATCCGGATGCTCCAATTACAGTCACTTCCACTCATCCGACTAAAATAAGGTTTCGAAATGCAACCACGACGTGCTGGCCCCACATTAACGTGGACTTCAATAACGACAATTTGCATGCTCTTACTCCTCAATGGATGCGGAGGTTCCCCAAGCCTGACCACTGTGAGCGGAATTGTGAAGGCCGAAGGGGAAGCCGTTTCTGAAGGACAAATCATGTTCTACCCAGATGGTGGTGGTCGTCCGGCTGTTTCGAAAATTGGACCTGATGGACGGTACGAGCTTACCACGTTTAAAGGTGGCGACGGTGTCGCTCCGGGATCACACAAAGTGACAATCTTCGTTCAAAAAACTTTTTTGCCCAAAGGTGTAAAAGAAGCCAACAGCGTTGAAGAAGAAACCGGACCAGTATGGGCTCGAGAGAAAGTAAAGTGGGTGATTCCGAAGAAATACTCTGCGCGCCACTCCACGAACCTAACTGCCCAAGTCGAAGAGGGAAAATCGATGGAGATCAATTTTGATTCAGCCAATTTTGAGTAGCCGTTTGTTCTGGGTTGCAGGAAGGGGCTTTAGGCGAGACACTTTCGTTCTACTATAACTCTTTCCCACAAGAATCGAGAGAAATGAAAAGTACGATCATTGCGCTATTCTGCTTCGCGGCACTGTTTCCCGGACATCTAACTGCTCAAGAATCCGCCAGTAAAGATAAGGCTGAATCGCGGATGGATTGGTTTCGACAAGCCAAATTCGGAATGTTCATTCACTGGGGCGTTTACTCCATGGCCGCTGGCGAGTGGAATGGTGAAACTGATCACGCCGAGTGGCTGCAATTGACGGCGAAGATTCCGCTGGCCGAGTACACCGAATATGCGAAGGACTTCAATCCAAAGAAGTTTGACGCAGACCGCTGGGTAAAGATCGTCAAAGACGCCGGGATGCAGTACCTAGTAATCACGTCCAAGCATCACGACGGCTTCGCGATGTTTGACTCTGCCTGCAGCGATCACAACGTCGTCGACGGCACCGCCTTCAAACGCGATCCACTCAAAGAACTTTCTCAAGCGTGTGCCCGTCACGGGATACGGTTCTGCGTTTACTATTCACTGGGGCGGGATTGGCAAGATCCCGACGTTCCCACAGGCCGCGGTGAAAAGAAAGGATTCCGCAGCAACCTAATCGACTTTCCTAAAGAAGACGAGAAGGTTTTCGCGCGCTACTTTCAACGCAAAGTCAAACCGCAGGTCCGAGAACTGTTAACCGACTTCGGTCCAATCGGGATCTTTTGGTTCGACACCTATGGCTTGATCAGCAAAGAGGAAAGCACCGAGCTCAAGCAAATCATTCGGGAGCTGCAGCCGGATTGTATTATCAATGCTCGCATCGGCCATAAACTTGGTGACTACAAAGTCTCGGAGCAAGAAATCCCCGCCGATGGTTCTTTCGAACCATGGGAATCCTGCATGACAATGAACAAGCACTGGAGTTACAATCGCGCCGACGATCAATGGAAAACAACTAAGAAACTACTTCACAATCTAATCGACATTGTCAGCAAAGGAGGTAACTTCTTACTGAACGTTGGTCCTACAGGCGAAGGCGAAATCCCTGAACCTAGCGTTGATCGATTGGTTGAGATTGGTGCGTGGCTGAAGACCAACGGCGAGGCGGTCTATGGATGTGGTCCGACGCCCTTTGGAGAAGAACTGAAAACAAAGGCAACTGGCAAGAGCAGTAAGAAGGAAGTGACTGCGTGGAAGTGGCGTGCAACGACCAAACCCGGTCAAATCTTTGTCCATGTCTTCGAGTGGCCTCAAGGTTCCTTGGTCCTACCGGCGGTTTCAGAAAAAATTGTTTCGGTCGCCATGCTCGGCGGCGACAACGGCGAGTTGGATTTTGAACAAGACTCTAGTGGCGTCAAGATCACACTTCCCAAGGCAGCACCTGACGAGATAGCTTCAGTAATCCGTATTAAACTCGATTCGAAGCCATAGACTATTGACTGCGCCCCTGCGAAGCAAATTTCACCTACCCAAGCAAGGACATTTTAATGTTGTTTACATTTCGCAGCCCTAGCGCCGTCTCGTTTTTACTCGCGACGCTTTTCTGCTCCCTTTCTAGTGCTCAAGATTTAGCTTCCCCTGAACGCGCTGCTTCGGACATAGCCAATGCAACCAGCTGGGTAGCGTTGTTTGATGGTTCGACAATGGACGGCTGGGACAAAGTGGGCAAGGACGACAGCCACTGGGAAGTCAAGAATGGTGCGCTTTCTGGCTCGGGCACGCAGTCGATGCTGGTTTGCACAAAAGGGCCGTACAAGAATTTTCGCTATCGGGTGGAAGTCAAGATTAATGATGGCGGTAACTCAGGAGTCTATTTTCGCACCCCACGAAAGCCAACGTTTCGCGACGGCTACGAAGCTCAAGTTGACAGCACTCACAAAGATCCTATCCGAACTGGATCCTTGTACGGATTCTGCCATGTCTATAAACAGCACGTAAAGCCAGATGTTTGGTTTGTCTACGAATTGGAGGTGCGCGATGACATCTGGCGGGGCCGAGAAATGACACGCATCAAAGTAACCGTTGATGGAAATGAGCTTTACGAGTACATGGATTTCGCAAGAACATTTGGAGCGGGTCATTTCGCATTCCAACAACACGACCCCGGTAGCAAGGTCGAAATTCGCAAAGTTGAAGTGATGCCGTTGGACGACTAACAGTTGAAATCACCTCGGTCGTCGCCAAAAGAACTTCCGTTGGCGACTAGTGGGGCTGCCGGGGCATTGTTAACCCCGTCGATGACAGTAATGCCGTAGAGTCAGCTGCTCAGCTCACCTTTTTGGACTGTTGCCGCAATCCGAAGAGCCAGTTTCTGCTGCTGTTTTCGGCAGCTTTGGAGCAATAGGTAAGCAGTAACGCCCATCGAAGTGATGGAAGACGCGCAGACCGAATTTCATATCTCCTTAACAATCGGCCGCGGTCTGCGTTAACCTTACCTTCATCGTGTTTTCTGGCGGCGGAACTCATGCAGGCTTTCCAATTGGGTGATAGTCGGACTTTTCTTTACCGTATGGCATGGGGCTTGCTTCGCGTGGAGGAAGTTTTTCACCGAGAGACCCCTCGGACAAATGACCCTACCAAGATGGAGTACGATTGATGCGTTTATTTTCAAGACTGGGACTGTTCGTCGTGATGGTCGTCAGCACTCTGCTAACCGAATCCGCTGATGCACAGCTGTTCCCAATTTTCAAATGCCGTAAGAAAGCCTGCTGTGAAGCACCATCTCCGGAGCCAGTCTGTTGCCCAGCAGCTGAAGAGCCGGAGCCGTGCCCAGAACCTGAACCCGCTCCCGTTTGTTGTCCGGAACCTGAGCCAGCTCCTACGTGCTGCCCCGAGCCAGTTTGCGAAGCAAGCGAACCTGAGCCAGAGCCTGCCCCTGCAGCCACCCCTTGCTGCTGCGAAACTGCAGCCGCAGAAACGCCTGTTGAAGCATCGCCAATTGCAGCTGCGGCTGATGAATATGGAATGCCTGAGTTAGCCGAGGGTGAAACACTGGTTTCAATTTCACCAGTTGAAGTTCCGACTGACGACGCAGCAACCATGACTTCTACTTTGACCGAATAGTCGTAAATTGCTAGTTGATAGAGTTGAAAGGCCAGCGTTACACGACGCTGGCACTTTTTTGCGCTTACCTCTTCAAAGTGAAAAAAGCCACGACTTCTTCGATCGAGGCTAGAATTCACTACTGGGCAATAAGAAGATTAATGAATTCCGGGATGTCCGAAAAGTCGACCACTCCGTCTCCGTTAACATCTGCTTCGTCAAGGAAGACACCAGATTGCAGAACCGAAATGAATGACGGGATGTCGGAGAAGTCAATCGCACCGTCCAAGTTAACATCGCCCAGCAAAAACTCATCCTCAAACAAACCAGGCGTCGGGGCAACTGCGATCCAGCTTCCCGCAAGATTGCCGTTGGCTGACAAGTCGTCGCGTTCCAGCACTTGCCCCGAACCATCGGCATCGCCCCAAGGAGAAAGATCATCATAGACTGCTTCATCGACGACAACGTGTGGAATCAGGCCAAGCAGATCTGGCGTGTCTGGCTGTTGCAGCGCGATTCTGCCAGTGCTGTTGGAGAATGAAGCAGATAAACCTCCAACGATAGTGACCCCTGCGGAAATGCCGTAGTGTTCCCTAAACGCCGCAAGCTTAAACAGGTTAAACGAGTCCGACGGATCGAATGACACCACTACGATTGCCTCTCCTGCCGCAAGTAAAGTACCAGCCGCGAAATCATAGTCAGATTCACCACGTAGGCGCCAATTTGTCAAATCGATCGACGACGACGTTGGGTTGGCTATCTCAACGTATTCTAAATCGTTGTCGGTCAATGTTGAATCGATCGCCAAAGCTGCAGAAGAAGGATTCTCTGAGTGGTAGTTGATTTCACTGATCACCAACGGGCCGACCTCCGCAGCACCATTGGCGTTGCCGAAAGAATTCGAAGCAAGACGAGTCAATCGACCGGTCCCATTAGGCAAACGTCCAACTGACTCACCGTTGAAAGTCGCGTTAAATTGAACTGAATCCTGCAGACCAATAAATGTTTCTCCCGCTGCTTGGCTCAGATAAACTTGGTCGCCTTCAGATCCGCTCAGAGCAAATCCATTGGTATTCGGATTGAAATCTGACTCGTCAAATACCAGATATCCGCCAGCATCAATAATCGTCCCGGCAGGAATCTGGAATTTCAGCAAATCACTACTTTGATCACTTAGGTACCAACCACCGACATCGACTGCCAATCCTGACGAATTGAACAACTCAATCGAATCGGACTGTGGGAAATCGGTGTGGGCAAGAATTTCATTGATCACAACGCCAGAAGGATCCGCTGATGCCTCTCCGGGGGTACCGCCCAACTCGGTGCTTGATCGCCAACTGTAATACTTGCCAAGCTCGTTCGCCTGCGTATTAACTGCATCATCAAGAACCATGCTGAACCCCTGACCGTCTGCGGGATTGTACCAAGGATCATTGTCGCCGTAATTCACTGACATTATTTCATTCGAATTACTGTCGAGCAGGGTGACTTGTTCACCACCGTTGCTCAAGGCGCCTGACCACTCACCAAGAATCGTAGCGCTATTGCCATATCGAGCCATGAAAGCATCGATATCTTCCACCACCACAGCTCTTTCACCAGGCAGCAAATCAGTATCGCCAAAGTCAAACGTGACGCCATTGGAAAGCTGAGCACCGCTAAAATTGATCGTGCCTGTCGTAGATCGATTGATTAGTTCAAGAAACTCGAAATCATCGTTGTCACTGAAACCAGCCGAAATCTCCGCAGGCGTTGGATCAGCTGGGTTGAAATGAATTTCTGAAATGCGAAGTTCGGACTGTAACGCAGGAACTACTCCAACCGAATAAAGCCCCGAAACCACTCCGCTCCAAGGACTGCTGCCGGGAGTCCTACCGACCGTATCAACCGGCGTATCCATTGCGCGTGCCGTAATTGTGGTGGACGCGTTGACCGTAATCGGACCAGTGTAAAGGGTCGCAGTGGAAGAGACACCTCCTCCATCAGCGCGAGGATCGCTACCGTCAAGTGTATAGTAGATGTCCGATCCGGATTGGTTTGAACTAAGCGTCACTTGGCTACCAGCAGTGACACTTCCCGGGCTGACGCCGAGATCGACGTTAGAAACAAGTTGTGCATCAATCCAAGCCAACCGTGCCATCAGCCAGCCCTCCAGATGACTGACTTCTGCTTCCCATCCACTCAGCCCTGACTCAGCGTACGGTCCGCCATTGAGAGACACCGCAGGCCACCTCGCGGTGTTCCGAACTTGCGATTCTTCAAGCTGCGAGGTTTGCGAAAAGAGAGTCGAGAGAACGTTGGTGTCGCTGAATACTCCCGTTCGAAGTTCTTGCCACCGATCGACCCAGCGTTGTTTGAAGTTAGGATCGTTAAACAGCTCGCCCCACCAATCAAACTCGAAGAAGTCAACTCCTGAAAACCAAACCTCAGGATCGGCGGAACGGCTGTCGTTGCCAGTGGAGCCAAGAGCTCGATCGAAATCCCAAACTGGCCCAAAACTCAACTTACCATTTCGGTCCTTCGTGAGATACGTGCTAAGTCCAAGTGAGTCGGGTTCCAAGCTGAGCGTGCGAAGGATGTGATGATCGATTGATGCATCAACATCAAGGTACGCTTCATAACCTAGATCTGGATCCGTTGCATTGGGACCGTACAGTGCATCTTCTAAATCCTGCACGTAACCGCGAATGTAGTCAGTCTGCTCACTGGTCAAATCGGCCTGCTCAGGATCGACATGAACAAAGTTTGCACCGCCTCGATTGGGCACTCCGCGAGTTGTTTCGAAGCCACCCCCACGATCGATCTTGAGAATGTAGCCACCGGTAATGTCAGGCTCGGCATTGTCAGCTTCGTCCAGCGAAGCTATGTCGACCCTGCCGTCGTCAATCTTAATGTTCTCCAACAAAACATACACACCCAGATAGTCACTCGAGTCTAGAGTTGCATCATCGGTGTTGGCGTAGACTTCAACGAAACGATACTTCACAGCGTACTGGCCCATCTGATGACTCAATTCGTGCATCAGCGTGTCTCTCACCATCGCTCGGTCGTGACTGTAAGGCGCGTAGAGAATCCAATCTGACTCCGATGCCAAGCCAAGCAGGGACTGGGCTTGATCATCTCCAGCGGTGTCCCGCAGCTCGATCCGGAGATTAGGCTTGGGGTTGTTGAACGTGCTTGAACCACGTCGATGCTGCCCGATAACCGATGTTACATCAGCAGGTCCAGCCAGCGAGCTACGGCCAGTGATCTCGTCGACTTCATACAGCGCTAGACTGGCATCCTCAAAATCCGCATCCGGCACACCTTGTCCCTGATTCTCGATAACGATGATCGGCAGATCCGAAGTGAAACTGTTAACGGTCGAATCGGCAAACGTATACGTTTCGGCAAAAGCGGTCCCCTCTTGGCCTATAGAGCCAAAAGCGCGAGCATGAATTTGGGTCGTCGAATTAACTGCAATCGGTCCGGTGTAAAGCAACGAATTCTCGGTTGGCAGACTGCCATCGGTCGTATAGCGAATCGTCTCGTTGGTTCCGTCAGATGTTATCGTCACTAGAAATGGAACTGAGAATGTGCCGCCAGCGCGAGCGAACTTGACGTCGCTCGCGTGCAGGTTGGTATTAGTTCGCCGCGGAGTTGGCTCCAGCATCCGTCCTTCAACGACCGGTTCAATTAGGCCGCCCTCGGTGACGATCAAATTGGGAACCGCGAGGAGATCCGAGCTGCCACTATTCTTGTTAAGCATATGGATGGCCAGCGTGTTACTGCCTACGACCAGCTCACTTGAGAAAGCACTCACGTCAAAGTCTGCGTACTCTCTCGCAACGCTATCCGGACGCTCACCGTCGGAAGTTGAATCGTGATCTACGATCGCAGGAGCGTTGCCGCTGGCAATACGTGTACCATTGAGATACGCAATGAAGCCATCGTCATACCTCATTTGCAACGTATCAAGAAACGTATTCGCGTTAGTCAGATCGAAAGAGATTCGCACATAGGCTGACTTCGTTCCCACCGGCAAGGATGTCACGATCAAATCGTCGTAATCAGCAGGATTTGCTTCATACCCAAGACTGGCCGAACCCGAGGTCCACGCCGAGTCATCAAAGATGTTGTTTGTCCAGATCGCGTCAACGCTGTCATCAGTACCCGGAATGAAATACTTGGCACTGCTGGTAGGCGTTACCACCTCGCTTACCGTTGAATCAAATGCAAGGCCATACGCTTCGTCAGCTTGAAGAGCGGGATAGTCGATTGTGCTCAAACCAAATTCCGAAAGAATAACACCGCTGGGATCAGACAACGCCAAATACTCGCCGCCCGCAGCGAGTGAAAAATTCGTGTGCAGATTTCCAGCCAGATCAGGAACTGCATCGCCCGAGGCAAAGACAACTAAATATTCACCGGCCTCGAGGGTGCGAGAGGGAAACTCCCACTGCCCCAAATCGTTTGGGTCATCGGTCAATGCATAATTCGTGAGGTCGACGCTTTGGTCACCATTGTTGTAGATCTCAATCCAGTCAGGAGTCGCCCCGTTCCCATCAACAAGTGAGTCTTGGTTCGAGGCAACGAATTCCGTGATGATTGGGGCGGCAGCCAACAGTTGGCGCGGTTCCAGCGCCTCGTAAGACGGTCGATTGTTGCTTTGACCTTTTCGAGGGCCGGCCTTGCCGGAAATGCTACGAGAGAACTGCAGAATCGAAAACGATGGAAGGTTCGGCATTGATATACTCGTATGGCTAGACAGGGGGCATAGAGATCTTCAAATTGGGGAGACGGCTATTTTCGACCGAGGAGGAATGAACCTATTGTGCTAGCGCACTGAGCCAGAAAACAGATTGACGCCGCTATCTAACGGCGAAGGGCTCGTCATGCACTAC
>CAZDBE010000203.1:0-10427 GCA_964503675.1 uncultured Pirellulaceae bacterium
CCAGCTACCCAACGGCTGGTATTGAGCCATCAAGAGCCGCAATGGAGCACCTGCAAAAAAACGCCGGCGTGATTGCTCACGCCGACGTTTTGATGTTTTTCGAATCGTCTCTAAATCGCCATTCAAACGGCGACTGTACGATTACTTTCTCTTCGCTTCTTTTTCCTTGCGGCGATCTTCGATCACCTTCGTCTGAACGTTGGAAGGTACTTGGCGGTAACCGCTAACTTCCATCGAGAACGTTCCCTGACCTTGAGTCATACTACGCAGGTCGGTCGCGTAACCAAAAGTCTCGCTAAGTGGAACTTCGCAAAGGATCAGAACCGATCCGTCTGGTTTGACGTCGGTCGATTCCATGATGCCGCGACGAGAAGTCAGATCGCCAACCACTGGTCCTTGGAAAGGTTCAGGGATCTCGATTTCAACTTTCATCACTGGCTCAAGCAGAATCGGCTTGGTCTTAGGAAGATACTCACGGAACATACCGCGAGCGGCAGTTTGAAATGCCATCTCCGAACTATCGACATCGTGGTAAGAACCATCAAGAAGGTTACACTTCAGACCAACGACCGGGTATTCTGCCAGAACGCCTTTGACGATTGACTGACGCAGGCCTTTTTCAACAGCAGGAATGAACTGCTTGGGAATGCGACCGCTGACGATCTTCTCTTCGAAGATGAAGTTGTCCTGAACTGCTTCCTTCTCTTCTTCCTCCAGAGCCTCTTCATCGAACGGCTCAAGTTTCCCTTTGATGTGGGCAAACTGACCGGAACCACCGGACTGCTTCTTGTGCTTATGATCAAAATCGGCAGCTACTGTCGGTTGTTCGCGGTAGCTCACACGAGGAGCACCCACTTCAACGTCGATACCATACTCGCGGCGAATACGTTCAACGTAAACCTCTAGGTGAAGTTCACCCATTCCCGAGATCAACGTCTCGCCCGTTTCGTCGTCAGTCTCAACACGGAAGGTTGGGTCTTCCTTGCGGAAACGTAGCAGAGCCTTACCGAGCTTTTCAGTGTTGGTACGTTCCTTCGGATTAACGGCCACTTTGATAACGGCGTCTGGAATGAACATGTTTTCCAGCGAGCACATTTTCGGAGTCTCGGCGTAAGTTTCACCAGACGCACAGTCGATGCCCATCACGGCAATGATGTCGCCCGCGTATGCTTCGTCGATTTCCTCACGCTTGTTAGAGTGCATTCGCACGATACGACTGAAACGCTCTTTGCGACCGGTACGTTGGTTGTAGTACGATTCGCCTTTCTTGATCGTGCCTTGGTACATCCGCATGAAAGTTAACTGGCCAAACGGATCTTCGACGATCTTGAACGCCATGCCGACGAACGGCAGATCTTGCTTTGGCTCCAGCGGGTATTCGACTGATGCGTCTTCCCAATTCTTGGCGCTGATTTTGCGATCCAGCGGTGATGGCAGGAATGCGGTGACCGCATCCAACAGTGGCTGAACACCTTTGTTTTTGAACGCTGTTCCCATGTAGACCGGTGTGAACAAAAGGCCTTGAACACCTTTGAGGACGGTCTCGGTGATCAGCTTCTCAGGAATTTCTTCTTCGCTGAGCAGGAGCTCCATCATTTCATCGCTGAACATGGAGATCGCTTCAAGCATTTCCTGACGCATTGTTTTGGCTTTGTCAGCCAGTTCGGCAGGAATGTCTTCCACGCGTACTTTCTCACCTTTTTCGCCGTCGTTATAAAAGGCTTTCATGGTTGTCAGGTCAACGACGCCTTCGAAAGTCTCGCCGGCACCAATCGCGATTTGCATCATGACGGCTTCAGCGCCAAGCTTGTCTCGCATCTGCTCGACAACGCTTTCGGGATCCGCACCGGTTCGGTCCATCTTGTTAATGAACGCAAGACGCGGAACTTTGTATCGCTTCATCTGACGGTCAACAGTCAAGGACTGAGCCTGAACGCCGCCGACGGCACACAGAACTAGAACCGCACCATCAAGCACGCGTAGCGAACGCTCTACTTCAACGGTGAAGTCAACGTGGCCTGGCGTATCGATGAGGTTGATCGTGTGATCGCCCCATTGCACGGTTGTCGCCGCACTGGTGATCGTGATGCCGCGCTCTTTCTCGAGCTCCATGTGATCCATTGTCGCACCATCGCCGCCGCCTTTGACGTCTTCGATTTTGTGGATACGGCCACAGTAATAAAGGATGCGCTCGCTGAGCGTGGTTTTGCCCGAGTCAATGTGGGCGGAAATACCAATGTTTCGTACGTTTTTAAGTTTCATCTATCAGTCCAAAGTGTTGTTGAATCACAACGCGCACAAGACACCCGTCTTGTAAAGTAGAACCCGTGGTCGGGTGAGCCTTGAGAGTCCGGTTTTTGCGGACTAAGGGGCAGAATTCTTCCAAGGCAAAATGATAGTTATTTTGTCGATTGAGGGAAGACCATTTCCTGCCCTTATATAATGGGTATTGCGATACGAACAAATTGTCTCAATCGGTGCACTTCGGGTGCCCAAAAACCCCAAATCGACTTAAATTGACCCTTCAGCGGTGTTCTGTCAGTCCTACAAAGCCGTTTAAGGGTTTTGTTAGAGGCCGGAACTAACAGCTCTCACCCCAAAAGTAGATCGACCACGATCGTAAAAGGAACAGAAGAATGAGCAGTGCGACTCTCTTGCATAGAAAAAAGCCTAATACCGCATTGGTAAAATGCATTTTGCTGGTTTCAGCTGTCGTCATTCTAGTTGGTTCCGGAGTGTGCTTAGCGGCCAGTGATCCTATCGATGCGCCTCCTTTGCGAGAGCCGAACGAACCGTCGGTGGCCGAGGCCAGTGGGGACGGGCAGAGTGCGATCGCCAATATCAAGTATCCGGGCCTCAAATGCGAACTGTTTGCGGCCGAGCCCGAAGTGGCCAATATCGTCGCGTTTCATCGCGACTATCAAGGACGTATGTTTGTTTGCGAGACGTTCCGACAAGACAAAGGCATCGAGGACAATCGGGCTCACACTTATTGGATGGATGAGGAACTGGCTGCTCAAACTGTTCAGGACCGTGTGGACTATATCTTGAAGTATCATCCGGATGCCGAAGAGACGTACACGCGCTTCGACGATCGAATTCGCGTCATCGAGGACACCGACGCTGACGGCAAAGCTGATCAGTCCAAGGTGTTTGCGAAGCACTTCAACCGGATCTCTAGCGGTAGCGGGGCAGGTGTGCTGTCCTACCACGACAAGGTTTACTACACGAATATTCCGACTCTGTTCGAATTAACCGATAGCGACGGAGATGGCGTTAGCGACTCTCGCAATTCTCTTCATGAAGGATACGGCGTTCACTTTGCCTATCGTGGACATGATCTGCACGGCTTGGTCGTGGGACCCGATGGCCGTCTGTACTTCAGTATTGGCGATCGTGGCTATCATTTGCCGGAGCAGGGGATTAAGAATCCCGATTCAGGCGGCGTGTTCCGCTGTGAGTTGGACGGCAGTCATCTGGAAGTGGTCGCAACGGGAATGAGAAATCCTCAGGAGCTGGCATTCGACGCTTACGGAAATCTGTTCACTGGCGAAAACAACTCTGATAGTGGCGACATGGCGCGTTGGGTTTTCGTGGTGCCCGGCGGAGACACCGGATGGCGCTTCTACTATCAGTACCTTGAAGACCGCGGCCCATTCAATCGGGAAAAGATCTGGCACGCTCACGAACCAAACGTGCCGGCCTATATCATTCCGCCAGTGGAGAATCTTAGCGATGGCCCCTCGGGACTTGAGTACTACCCGGGCACAGGGTTTTCGGAAGATTTCAAGAATCGATTTTTCTTGTGCGATTTTCGCGGCGGCCCAACCAACAGCGGCATTCGTTCGTTTCGCAACAAGCCAGTTGGAGCATTTTTCGAGGTGGTCGATCAGACGCAGCCGATTTGGGGCTGTTTGCCGACCGACATTGATTTTGGTTCCGATGGAAAATTGTATTTGTCAGACTGGGTGACAGGCTGGGTCGGCGAAGATCGCGGCCGTATCTTTGCTTTCTCTGACGAACAGAATTCGCAGTCTGAAATCATCAAACAAGTTCAAACTCTGCTTGCCGGCGGGATCGAGAAATCCGAAGTGAAGCAACTTGTCGAGCTGACTGGTCACACTGACCAGCGCGTCCGTCAAGAAGCTCAATTTGAATTGGTGGCGCGAGGCGAAAGAGTCGCTTTGACCGATCTGGCACTGAAGGGGGCCGCCGACGGTGAGCATTTACTCTCGCGCCTTCACGGGATCTGGGGACTAGGACAGATATCGCGGCAATCTCAACAAGCCCCTAACGCACCAGCGATAGACTCTGAATTGATGACCACGGTTCAAAAGTTGCTTGCCGATTCAGAAGATGAAGTTCGCGCTCAAGCGGCGTTGATTGCGGGCGAGGCGGAATTAACGGTGGGCGAAGAGCTGAAACAGTTGTTGAAAGATTCAAGTTCGCGCGTCCGTTACTTTGCGGCAGTTGCCTACGGACGCATCGCACCGGCCAATGGCTTGCCAGACGTTGCTATACTTCTGGAAGAGAATTCTGACGAAGATCCCGTTCTTCGTCACGGCGGGGTGATGGCGATGAAGCATATGGCGCTGCGGCACGGGGTGGCGAGTCTAGACGCTGCGATTGAAAGCCCAATCGTATCGGTGCGTTTGGCGGCTTGTGTGGCACTGCGGCACATGTATCAAGATGGCTTGTTTTCTATTGATTCCTCGGGACATGATCTGGCCGGGATTGGAGAGTCGATTGCAAGGATGTTGAACGACGCTGATCCTAAAGTTGCTTTGGAAGCGGTTCGAGCAATCCATGACCTGCCTATTGCCTCACAGATGCACTTGGTGGGGGAGTTGACGGCATCGAACGCGGATGGAGAAATGTCCGACCACCGGACGCGGCGAATTATCAGCGCCAATCATCATCGAGGTACCGCCGACGGAGCGCAAGCGTTGGCGAAGTTTGCAGCCGACGATTCTCAAGAACTCGACAGACGCGTTGATGCTGTGAATTTGTTGGGCGCGTGGATGCAGCCGTCCAACCGCGATCCTGTTCACGGTGCTTGGCGTCCGGTTAATATGACCAAACGCAATCTTGCCGATGCTCAGTCTGCCGTTTCCGCAGTGTTTAACAGGCTTGTCGGCGGTGAAACAGCGCTGACCGACGCATCGATCGAAGCGGCTTCGGCCTTGGAGCTGAAGGAGATTGGCGATGCGATGAGTCAGCTGATTGCTAATAAAGAAGCCCAACAATCGACGCGGGTGGCGGCGTTGAAAGCGTTGGGAAAACTGAAAGATCCGGGGCTTGAGCAACTGCTGAATTCGCTTGCCGCCGACTACGACGTACTACCGCGTTTGCTGGCGGCGACAACGGCGCAGTTGGTATCCCAGACCTCGCCCGATCAGGCGGTCGGCCTGTTGACGAAATCGCTTTCCGATATCGAAGTCGGTCAGTCTATGGAGGGCGAAGGTTTAGTCGAGCGTCAGATGGCCCTTCGTACGTTGGGAGAAATGAAAGATCCTGTGTCGGCAAATCTCCTGAAGTCGTCAATGGAGTTGTTGACCGAGGACAAATTGGCGGCGCCAATTCGGTTGGACGCAGTGATGGCTGCGACTGCTCGACAAGATGAGACTTGCAACGCGTTGCTGGAGAAGCACCAGCAGAAATTGAATAAGTCCGGCGTTCCTACGGACCTGTACGCCGACACACTTTATGGCGGCGACATCGAAAAAGGGGCCAAGATCTTCTATGGAAAAACAGAAGTCTCTTGTGTGAGATGTCATCGGATCGGCGGGACTGGTGGAAAAGTTGCTCCCTACCTGTCGGCGATCGGCAAGACGCATGATCGACGATACATTCTTGAATCGATCGTCGAACCTAGCAAGCAGATTGCCAAGGGCCATGCTCAAGTCGTCGTGCTGACTGATGAGGGGATGATGCATACCGGCGTGGTCAAAGAAGAGACCGATACGCTAATGGCGTTGATGGACAGCGATGGAAATGTCGTCCGTGTTGAGAAGGACATGATCGATGAAATGAAGGCTGGAAAATCAGGAATGCCAGAAGACTTGCACAAGCTATTGACGATGTCCGAACTGCGTGATCTGGTCGCTTTTCTGAACGACCAAGTAGACGTTGACAGTTTGCCTGAAAATCAAAAATCGGGGCATGGCGAATAGGAAGCGGCTTCTGTCACTCCCACGCCTGTTCCCAATTCCCTGCAAAAGCAATTTTTCCGAGATCCAAGCGCTGCCGCGGTTCCTGCTCGCGCTCTTTGAGTTCCTCAGGAAGGTCGTCGTCGGTTCCCGGATGCCCAATGGCGATCATGGCCATGGGAGCAAAGTCATCAGGAATCGAAAAACTTGTTGCTAACGCTTTACCATCAAAACCACCCATTTGATGCGCGACGAGGTTTTGGTTGGTCGCTTCTAAGCACAAGTTTTCCGCCGCCGCGCCCGTATCGTACTGAGCCCATCGATTGGGTTTTGCGTTGTGCTGGAATTTGGATGACGCCACAACAGCTAGGATCACTGGTGCGTTTTTGACCCAGACTTGATTGCCCTCGGCCAAACAATCAAATGCTTTGGTCCACGCATCCTTGTCAGTGTTTTGATCGAAGACCATCACTCGCCAAGGCTGATCGCCGAAACAAGACGGCGCCCATCTAGCCGCTTCGAGAAGGGCGGTGATCTGTTGTTTTGACACTGGTTGGTCTGGCGCAATCGCACGCGGGCTCCAACGTGCTGCGATCAGCGCGGCGACCGGTACAGATGTTTCAGCAGTTTTCTCGGGAAGTTTTCTAGCCATCACTGGGTTCCTGTTTGAATTGTTGGGAAGGGAAATTCCTGCATCTTGCTCGCTGATTAAACAATTTAACAAATAGTTTGTAATGCCGTCAGATCGCCAGATTGCCGCAATCGCATTTAGAAGCTTCGATTTTGACTGGGACTTGCCCGTAAATAGGCGAAACGCAGGTAGAACAGGTGCCGCGATGGGTTTAAAATTTTCTTTGGAAGAAAGAGTTTGTTCGTTCGTTGTACGGTTAAGGCTTGAGGCAATTCGCTCGTGGTAACAGAAAGCGTAAGACAATCCGACGCCAACGCATTGATCGGTTCGTGGTACGAGCAGTTTGGACGCGAATTGCTGGTGTTTTGCAAAGGTCAGATGGGGCACGATGATGGCCAAGAAGCTTTTCAAACCATGTGGCACAAGGTGCTGAAAAACATCGAGAAATTTGATGGCAGCAACGCCCGTGCATGGCTATATCGAATTGCCCGGAACACGATCTATGATGCCAGAAAGAAGAAAAAACCAGAACTCAATAATCTTGCCGCTGAGACAAAAGTCGATCGATCTGCGTCGCTTTTGGATCACTTTTTGGATTCGGAAATGAAGCAACAGTTTCAGGATTGCGTCGAACGCCTTACGCCGGTGAAGCAGAGTCTGTTGAAGATGAGAATATTGGGCGATTCCTACAATGCCATCGCCACGGCACTGGATATCCCCTCGGGGACCGTCGGTAGCCGGTTTAGCCGGGTAAAGGATGAAGTCAAAAGTTGTGTTGAAGAAAAGTCATAGCGGGGAAAAACATAGTGGTTCAAATACTAGACATCCCGGAAAACGAGACCGAACTTAGGCCTTGGTTAGAAAGCCTGTTGGTTTCCAGAGACTTCGGTGACCTCGTCAGCCAGCTTGCGTTTCTACGGCAAGGTGTGCCTGCCGTCGAATCGCCCGCGATGTCAGAAGAGAATAAGGAAGCCATCATTAACAGTGGGCTTTCGGTGATCGGGCAGGACCAATACCGCCATTTGTTGAAGAACCCTGAACTGTTGATTGAGCTGAACGAGCGGATTTTCGAGATCGGCGCAGAATATTGGATGAGTAAACTCGAACCGGCGACGGCCAAAGAGGATCAGTTCTTCAAGAGTTCTGCGGCGTCAATATTGGGCACTCAGTCGTTAAGCAATAGCCAAAACGGCGCTGGAGATCTCAGTAGAGCAACAAAGTCAGCGCCGTCAACGACGGGTGTTTCGCGTCGTCAGTTGTTCGCGATTGCCGCTTCGATTTTGGCTGTGCTGTGCGGCGTTTATTTCGTTCAAAGTGCAGGATCTGTAAATGACACGCCATGGGGATGGCAGTCCGCCCAAGCGATGCCCGAGGGCGGATCGGCCGAACGATATTTAGAGTCTCTGAGCGATTCGGCAGAAGAGTGGTTTGATCAGAAATCAGGAACGCCTGAACAACTGGCGACTAACCTACAGTCTTTGTCGACCGGATGTCAGCGTTTGATCGACGCTCCTCATCAGCCACTGTCCACGGAACAGCGCGCGTGGCTTATTGAAAAGTGTGAGTTGTGGAAAGAGGACATTGATCAATTGTTGGCTGACGCCAAGGTGCTCGATGGCGAGCCCCGCAAAATGATCATTGTGAAAAACGCGGCCGATGATCTAGTCAGTAAAATCGCATTAGCGCTGACCAATAAATCAAAGGAAGCTTGACACGTTTTGTCAAAATTAGGGAAGAAAGCCGTTTGTTGGACGTTTGCAATAGAAAGGCTGGTAGTGTGACTTCGGTTTGAAAGTCTCGAACGATCGGCCATTCTAGCGGTCGCATCTTTTGAAAGGATATTCCCATGAAACGTCTCACCAGCCGTCGTCGCCGTAACTATCTATCCGCAGTTTTGCCAACCGTCTTTACATTCTCGTGCTTGGCTCAGACCGCCTATGGGCAGAGCCAACCAAAGCTGGAGTCGTCTGGATCGGTTGCTGAGTCTACTGAAGTCGAGGAATTGTCTACACCCCTTCAGGACATGCCGGTTCTTGAAGCGCCTGACCGCGGAGACAAACTTGATTCGGATATCGAGATATTCGGCAGTCAAGGAGAATCCGTGGTGATTGAGCCAATGTCTCCGGAGGATCTACAGTCGGCGCCCGGACTGGCAGCACCGGGAGAGGTTGAGCCGGATGAGATCATTGTCGGTGAACCTGAATATACATTGCCGGAGGTTGAGCAAGCGATGCCCACGCTGCGTGGTTATCGCCCGGCCGCACCGCTGACGGGTCGGCAGAATCTACCGCATCCACAATTGGGAGTGGCCGGAGAGTTAGTGCCCGGTTGGGGGTTTCGGGTTACCCATGTGCTTCCCGGTTCGGCGGCCGCTCGGATGCAACTGGAGCGTGGTGACGTGATCCTGAATATCAACGGGCGGTGCGTTTCATCAATCAGATCCATTGAGCAACAATTGCTGCGATCTGCTGGAGAGTTCGAAGGGCAAGGGATCATCAAGATTGACAACGTCCGAGGCCGCACGCGGTGTGGGGCAGCTTCCAAGCGATTCCTGTGGCTCAAGTTCCAACTCTAATCAAGGCAAAACAATCGCTTTGAGGCTAATCGTTAGACTCAACCTATGCTGCCACCGTAGCGGACGATCGGGCCTTTTTACGCAATCGGGAGGATGCAAAGAATAGTTTTTTTCATGCTAGGGTGAAAAAACGATAATATTGTCGTAACACGGAAGCCGATTTTCACCATGCTGGCGGAACTGCCAGAGGCAACGTTTGCGAGAGAGCTTCCCGTGGTTTGCGTCATGTGAATGACCAGATTGGCACGCTTGCAACTGAACGTTTGTGAAGTCGACGTTGTAAAGTACTGCCCCAGAACCAGTCCAAGGATGGACCCATGAGAACTCGTTTTATTCATTTAAGTGCGTGCGTATTTTCGATATGTCTTGTGTTGGGAATGGTCGTAATGGCCGCCGCCCAACAGCAATGCAGTATCTGCGAATGCGAGTATGAGGATTGCCCGGTGTGCGATGCATGCGACTGTTGCCCGTCCTGCATCGCGGAAGGCCACGGGAATCTTCCCCCAGCGACAAGTCCTCGAGTTCCAGCGGGTTCTCGCCTGCTTAGAGCGCCCAGCAGTACGTCGTCTGAATTTAATTTCTCTGACGCAGCTACGCAGCCTCGTTCTGCGACACCGATGCAACAGTTCCCACAACCAAGAACACCATCGATGGGTTTTTCGGATCAGGCAGCACCGTTTCAAGGCACCCAACCTCGTTCTCCCGATACAGGGCTCGGGCAGTTCCCGTCCCAACCAGACTTTGGGGCAGCAGCCACCCAACCACGATCATTTTCACCGACGCCAACATTCCCAGGACAGGCCGATTTTGGCCAACCTGATTTTGCAGGCCAATCACCAGCGGCCAGTTTCGCTCAACCCGAGATGGCGCAGGGTGATTCTGGAATCGGAGCAGCAGTGAGTGCAGCTCCGTCAGCAGCCGCCGTCGGCACAGACGCCGGTGCAGGAGGCGGGGACAGTGGCAATATTGGTGGAGGAAACGGAGGCCTTTCGGCTGCGGCAATTGCCGGTGCTGCAGACTCTGCGTCTGCTACTGAAGGTGCATCTGCCCCCAACATGATTGGCGATTTTCT
>CAZDBE010000204.1:0-2624 GCA_964503675.1 uncultured Pirellulaceae bacterium
CGGAGGCGGAGGTATGGGAGGGAGCATGCCGGCACCGGCATCGCCGCAGCGAACCACAAGAATACTCACAGGCTCGGATGGGAACGAAAGGTTTGAGAGAGCGTCGCTGGACGGCGATTTCGAGGATTTTCCTGATGCCAGTGAATGGCTGGCGAACAAGCAATCTCGAGCCAAATTTGCTAGTCCAAGGTTGCTAGGTGTTGACGAGAATGAGGAGGAAGCTCTTCGGCGATTCGGCTTCGAAGGTCACGAATCAGCGGCTAACAGTACCAATAGTTTTCTAGATGATTTGTTAGACATGGAGGGCGATGCAGCCGGAGGTTCCTCAGACGGAGAAATGCAGGATGCTGAGGCTCTTGTTGAGAGGATAATGGCGAGGGCTAAAGAGGCGGGAAAAAAAGCGATTGCAGAAGAAGAGAAGCTGGAGGCTAAACGTGGAGAAGACCGGAAAGCTAAACCGGCCAAACCAAAATTAGCCATCAAAAAGAAAGCCCCCAAGACTTGGAAGCGTGTCAAAGCGATCCCCAATACCACGCGCTTAATGGTGGGCGACAAAGAAGAACTCGACTTGACCGGCATGCAAGTCAACGTGCAAGTTGATGGCTTTCGGGCAAGAGTTCTGATCGACTACCTCTACTACAATGATCGTGATCGCCAGTTAGAAGGCAATTTCAAACTGCGTCTGCCAGAAGATTCGTCGCTGTACTACTTCGCCTTTGGGGAAAGTGCCAACGAACTGACACCGCTGCGGCAACTGGCAAGGCGTGAGTTTGTAGACAACGGAACCCGTTTCGTTTCCTTCGCTCCTGCCGCGGTTGCTAAATCACGTAGCGACGTCTGGCGAAACGTCAAAGAAGCTCGGATGGTCCCGCGTGAACAAGCGGCTTACGCATTTCGCGAAACAGTTCGCCGACGTGTCGATCCAGCATTGGTGGAATGGTCGGGTGCCGGAGTGTTCAACGCGAAAGTTTTCCCGTTGGCTCCGAAGAAAGTTCATCGCGTTGTGATTGGTTACGATGTCAATCTGACTCGTTCGGGCGACCAATTGACCTATCAACTGGATCTCCCTGAAAGCACCGGCGACTGCCGCATCGAAATTAATGCTCAGGACGTTGAAGGCGTCCAGTACAAAATTCAGCCGGAGGTTGAGCCGGTCGAAGTCGATCACAACGACGAACTTCATCAGCGATTCACGTTCGACCAAAGACCCGAAAACGGGATCAGGTTGACGGCGACCACTGAACTGCCGCTGTTGTTGAAATCAAAAGAGCTGGCCGACGAGTTTTGGGCGACTCAGATTACGCCAGAATTACCAGTCGAAGAAACGGCCGGTAGTGGCCGAGCCATTTTCATGCTCGACACGTCGCTAAGTAGTGCTCCGGATAAGTTCAACGTGTGGTTGAAACTGCTGGAGACGACATTGGCCAACAATCGTGACACAATGAAAGAGTTTGGTGTCTTGATGTTCAGCGTCGACGGACATTTCTGGAAACCGCAGTACGTTGCCAACACGTCAGACAATGTGGCCGAGTTGACGAGCACGCTTGAGAATTTGGTGCTCGAAGGAGCCACCGATCTGTACGCGGCGATGCAAAAAGTGACAACGACCGATTGGGTCATCGACGGTGAGGCTCCCGATCTGTTCCTGCTATCTGATGGAGCGGCGAACTGGGGCGAAACGAATCAGCGCCTGATCGGACAGCTACTTGCCGATAAAGAAACCGGCAGCCTGTTTGCTTATCAAACGGGCATGACGGGCACCGCGATCGCCAATCTGCGACTCCTAACTGGTCAAGCTGGTGGCGCTGTCTTCAGCGTGGCATCGGAAGATGAAGTCGCCACTGCCTCGACCGCGCATCGCAAGCGCCCTTGGCGACTGAACGTTATCTCTGCTGCAGGAGCAAGCGATGTAATGACTGCCGGACGGGCCGAGTGGGTTTATCCGGGGCAGACACTAACGCTCGTGGGACGCGGAGTCGTCTCTGGTCCGTGGAAGTTGGAGGTTGAGCAATCTTGAACACCGATGTCGGTGACTAATGAACCCAAGGGAATCGTCTCGGAACTTGCCAGTCGCTTGTACGGGCAGGTCTCGGTCGGGCAATTGGAGAGCATGGGCAGCGAGGTGTTTGATATCTCGGCCGCTTACGCACGCCACTTCCGTATCACCGGTGACACGTGTTCGCTATTGATGCTCGAGTCGGAAGCGGACTACCAGCGGTTTGATATCAAGCCACAAGAAGACGAATTTGTGATCAAGTCTAAGCCGGCGTCAAAGCTCGTTGCCGATATGCTGGAGAAAGCAGCCGATCGATTGGCCGATCCAAAGGCTCAACTGTTCGCGTGGTTGAAGCGTCTCGAAACGATGCAGGGGTTGAAGTTCGCGATGCCAACGGCCTTGAAATTGGCGATTGATGACATCAATGTCGTTGCCGTGTCGCAGCCGCTAGATTGTACGGTCGTGTCGCGCGACGATGTATCCAAGGGATACTTGAACGCACTGACCCAAGAGAAACTTGGTTACGATGTAATCGCGGGCCAAGCCAAGAAGCGTGGTCGCAGGTCGATCGACGATTCGATCAAAGTCTTTAGCTCATTGATCGAGCGTAGCCCCGGTGATGTTACCG
>CAZDBE010000204.1:2634-10409 GCA_964503675.1 uncultured Pirellulaceae bacterium
GTCCGGCGCAGGCTTATCATTTACTCCGCAACGTTGTTCGGCAGCGGCCATTTCAAGGCAGCATTTACCCCGCCATCGCCCAGTGCTTGGCTCAGGCAGGCCAAGCCGACATGGCGATTGTGTACTACGAAGTCGCGTTGGCCGGGGAATTCCAGCGGCAGGGTTCCAAGTTCCGTCAGATCGTGGCGGTGGACTACATGCACTTGCTGCGGAGAATTGTCGGTGGAAAAACGAAATCGTCAGTCGTCGAGTTCGCGCGGGCTCGTTTGGAGACTCTGATGAAAAAGATGCCGGTGTCCAAAGCCGATATGTTGGTGACAATGATGTGGAACCAAGATCAGACTGATGTGGACTTGCACGTGATTGAACCATCGGGTGAAGAGTGTTTTTACTCGCACAAGAAAACGAAGTCAGGCGGCGAGATCACCGACGACATCACGACGGGATTCGGTCCTGAAATGTATTTCAATGAAACGGCACCTGATGGGACTTACAAAATCGCTGTCAAATTCTTCGGTAGCGGTCAGAACCGCACCAGCCTAAAGAATAAAGTCTATCTTACTGTGTTCAAGGGGTTTGGATCGGAAGAAGAAACCGTCACGCGTAGAACGGTTCGCCTCAAAGATGCGGGCGAACACCGGACTGTGATGGAGGTGGTGAAGTAGGCGATGAGAATTTTATACTACTTGTTTGGGTGGGTTGACTTCAGATATGCTCGAGTTGCTTCTGCATCGATCCGGATAAAGTGATCTCGTACTTCTGGAAAAATGGAATCGTCTCTGGTTTCTATCCTTGTGGTCTCGTCAAGTTGTTTGGGCATATGGCAATCAATACAGTTTTTACTGATTTGTTCTCCGGAAACTGGAAATTGACCACAGTCTTGGGCGGTGTGGCACTCCATGCAACGCTTCGAGAACAAGGCAACGTTATCTCGTTCGTTCTGATGAGGATTGTGACAAGTCGAGCAGTTCATGCTGTCCGACTGAGTATAGCATTGCGATTTCTTTAAACGCGGAAGCTGGTTGGCAGAGTGGACGCCCGCACCAACTTGGTCTGGGTTCTCGTCGATCCGCAAAAAGTCCTCCAATCGATCACCTGGCCGAAAGCTAAACGGTGATTTGAAAAAATCGGCACTTCCGCTGTGGCACTGAGCGCAAATGTCGTTCATCCGTTCCCGAGAAAGGTGGTTGGGATGTGTAATGTGCTTTGCTTCTTTGGCTTGTGGATTGGCGCGATGGAAATCGACATGCGCCTCTGCGGGGCCGTGGCACCGCTCGCATGTCACACCCAAAATCATGGACTTGGGATCGATCCAGTTCACATGCCGCGTCTCGTATTCCACACGTGTGGCATGGCACGCGATGCATGCTATTTTGACTGGACGTGCAAAATTGGCGAAGCCGTCTGTATAGCCGGGGCTGTTAACCCAACCATGCGACGCCAGCCAAGAAACTGGCAGCTGATAAAGTCGGTCCTCTTCAAGGTACAGATGTGTTTGTCCAGTCAGCCCGGACCCCGTCACGATGTCTATTTTTTGTTGGTGCTGGTAAGTCTTCCCTTGATGTCTTATTTTCAAAAACTGAACGACAGCTTCGCCGACGCGTTTTATTTCGTAGCTGAGATGATTCTGGCGGGTGGTGACTTTATTGACCTTGTCGGTAAGCCCAAGGACTGCTCCCGGGGAAGGTCGGATTGAAGTCCTGTAGTGAGCCGTTTGTATAAATCCCTCGTAGTATTCGGCGTGACATTCTTTGCAGCTGCCGGGGCCAATGAATCCTTCTTCTCGAGTGAACTCTGGCTTGAGCGCAAAGCTGCCAGTCTCGGGGACATCTGGGAAAAGGGCTTTGCCTTGGCCTTCGGGGGTATCGGCCAATTTGCTGAACTTGCTTGTTGTGTTGTAGGCTTCTGGAATGACGAATTCGGCAACTCCTTCGAGAGAACGAACTGAGTTGTCTCGAAAGAAAGATGTGGCCGCTAGGTATCCACCCACAACCGCCACCAGAGCAAGACCTGTTAACAGCAAGATTGTGGGTCGATTCATGAGGTACTACTCGTTCAGCTGGCCTTTGATCGTGCGTTGGGTTTTCTCCCAAACGGTGACGAGCAGCTCCAGATAAGCTTCGGCAGAGAGAAGTTGTTGCGCTTCTTCTTGCGGTTGGTTGTCAGTCTCGAACAACCAGCCGCGTTCGTGTTTGTCGGTGTTAATCGCGCTGGGGTCTTCCATCAGTTCGTCATTGAACCTCAGAAGGTTCGCCTGAAGCGGCGAGTACAAGCTGCTTTCGGCTTTCTTGCTTTCGATCGAACCCATCTCTTGGCCGGCGGTCAGCGCAGCCGGCGCATCCATGCTCCAGTCCAGAAAGTAAACGTCTTGCAATAGACGCACTGCATAAGCGGAGAACCCGAATCGCAGATTGCCGTCGGGCTGCTCCTGAGCCCACATGTGGTTGACGGCGTATTGCCGATCCGTGGGGAATTCGGCTGCGAATTCTCCCATCATGAAGGTGAGTGTCTCTGGCATGTTGCGGAAGGCGAAAAGCCGCGATTGAGATGTGAATGCGGGGAGGAAGCGGGAACCTGTTCTAAGTGTAACGCACGTTCTGGTTTTCAGTTTCAAAGAAAACCGGCAACAGAGCGTCGGCGTGCAGGTAACCTTTGCGGGTCAAAGTCACTTTCGAATCGTTAATCGTCAGCATCTCGTCGGTGGCATGCTGAGCAAATTCGGATTGCCACTTCTCCAATATATTGACGCCAAATTTTTCTCGGAAGTAACCAACCTCCAAATAACCGCGCTTCAACTGCAGGATCACTTCGCGAATCAACAACTGATCCGCCGACGGTCGGAAGCCACGTCCTAGCGGCAACTTTCCATGTTCCATCAGGTCAGCTTGATACTGTTTCATATCGGCTTTGTTTTGGTAGTGCACGCCTCCGATATGCCCGAAACTGGCGATGCCGGTGGCCAGTAGATCAGACCCCTGCCATAGGTTATCCCGATAGCTGAAATTCACTTTGTTGTTGTCTTTGACGACTGTGTAGGCACTACTGATCTTGTATCCGGCTGAAAGAAATTCGTCGAACGCGTAGTTCAACCATTCGCGCTTGGTTGGCCAATCGGCGACCGGTGTTTCAATTTTTTCTCCAAGAATATCTTTTGAGTATACCGTGTTAAACGGTAGCTCCATCTGGTAGATGGTGACGCTTTCGGGCGAGAGCTTGATGGCTTCGGCAATGTTGTATTTCCAGTTATCCCATGTTTCACCGACCATCCCGGAGATCAGGTCGATGTTCACATTGTCGAAATTGGCTGCCTTAATCCAGTCCCACGATTTGTACACTTCTTTGGAAAGGTGAGCGCGTCCGTTTTCTTCCAGAACCGAATCAGTGAAGTTCTCCACGCCAAGACTCAACCGAGTGATACCCAAATCTTTGAGTGTTTTGATCTTGTTCTCTTGTAGCGTTCCCGGCTCGCACTCGAACGTGACCTCCTCCGCTTGATCCCAGTTAATATTGGCACGCAACCGATCGACCAGTGAGGTCAATTGCTTTGAGCTTAAAAAGGACGGGGTACCACCACCGAAGTAGACGAATCGAAACGGACGCTGGCCCATGATTGGTTGCTTGCTAACCAATTCGATTTCCTTGCACAGAGCAGCGACGTAGGCCTCGATGTCTTTTGCATTTTGATCGGTAAAGACTTTGAAGTAGCAAAACTTGCAGCGTTTGCGACAGAAGGGAATATGCAAGTACAACCCGAGAGGCGTATCGGCGGCGGGAGGCCCGGACATTACTTGGGTGACTTCGTCTAACTGGTCCGCATTCCATTTGGAGTACGGCGGATAGTTGGAAATAAAGTAGCTGCCAACTTCTGTTTTTGTGGATTCGGTCATGGATGTCGTGTGCGGTTCTAATTTTCAGTTTTCGGTTTCGCTTCCGCAAATTTTAACGCGTACACGACTCCATCGTCGGTGGCGACGATTACGAATCCGTATGCGAATGCTGGTGATCCGGTAAAGCCGCCGTTGAACTGCTTTTGCCAAAGTAGTTTGCCGTTTTCAAGATCTAGTAAATAGAGCCTACCATCGTTGGAAGCCGCGATGACCCTGTTTTTTACAATCACTGGCGAAGAATCGACTTTATTCTTGAGTGTCGTTGACCAGTTCTCGGCCCCCGTCTCCGGATTGAATGAGTATAGCTTTCTATTCCGCGCCCCGACGACGACATGGCCTTCAGCGACGGCGGCGGATGAACGAATCGAGTTACCGCCGCGTTCGTCTTCAACGGTCCATTTTGTTCTCAAGGTTGCCGCATCGACGGAATAGAAAGTACCTTTCTCGTTTCCAAAGAAGACGGTGTCGCCACGGGCCGCCGGTGTGGAAATGGTGGGCGAGCTAAGGACGATGTTGCCAGTTTCCTTTCCGGTATTCAGATCGATCACATGCAGCATTTTATCACAGCCGGCCAAAAACGCGTGGTTCTTGGCGACAGTGATCGAGCACTGAATCTGGTCCTCAGTGGTGTGCTTCCACTTAAAATCGCCGGTAGCTTTGTCGAGCGCGTACAGGGCGCCATCCTGTGAGCCAAACAGCACCAAGTCTTTATACGTGTTGGCACTTGAGTTGATTTCAATTTCTGTCTTATAGGTCCACTGTTTCTTTCCGGTAGTGTCGATGCAAAAGAACTGACCCTCCATGTCGCCCAGATACAGTTTGCCGTCATCAACAACTGGCGTGGTCAAGAATCCGTCTTCGGAGTTGAATTCCCAACTTTTCGTCCCGTCCTCTAAGTTCAGCGCGAATAGCTTTCCTTTGACGTCGTTGGTTAGCCCTGCAATGTATACCGTTGTTTGCTCTGTTCCCGTGGAGGCATCTTTAGTAGCCACAATGGCAGCGGACGATTCGAAGCCACCATCGTCCAATTTGAACTTCCACGCCGGCACAAGAGTGTCGCCGGTTTCTCCTTCAGCAAACCCGGTCGATTGAGCATTGCCTCGAAAGGACGTCCAATCGGAGCTGGCGGTTTGAGCGTTTCCTTGGCCTACATTCGCACACCACAATAACAGCAGGCTTACCAGCAAGCTGTGTCGACGCCAGTTCCGATTGCGGTGAACTACTTTCATGACTAGGTGCCAACGTGTCTAAAATGCGGCTTGATAGATTTTTAAAAAGGCTTCTTCATCAACAGCAACCGGGTTGAAGGTTCCCGTCCATTGTTTGGCGGCTGCAGCGGCAAGTTGGGGCAGTTGTCCTTGGTTGACGCCAATTTCAGATAGCCGATTCTTCAGTCCTGAGTGTTCGCAAAATCCCGTCAACGTTTCGGCCAACGATTCACTGCTGCCGCCCATGGTGGAGTAAGTCTTTTCGCATTGGCTGTCTTTGCTACCGTTGAAACGCACCACATGAGGTAACATCAAACCGACAGCTTGCCCATGTGCAGTGCCGCAGGAGGCAGTTAGAGGATTGGCCAATGCGTGAGCAGCCCCAAGCATTGAGTTTTCAATCGCGACGCCTGCGTATGCGGCTCCAAGTTGCATAGCGGATCGTGCAGCAACATCTGATGGGTCAAGAATCACGGCAGGTAAGTTTTCAGACAATAATTGCCATGATCGTTTAGAGAACTCAGATGAGGTTTCATTGCGTTTGGTTGTCACGGCAGTTTCGACGGCGTGCGATAGCGCGTCGATACCCGTCAGCGCTGTGACACTCGGCGGCTGCGTCAGCGTCAGCAGCGGATCGAGGATGGCGATCTGGCAAGTGGCCCGTTTGTCGCCACAAGCCATCTTAATGTGGGTGTCGGTCTGCGAGATAAGCGCGAAGGATTGCATCTCGCTGCCGGTGCCGGCGGTGGTTGGGATAGCGAACATCGGCAACATCGGTCCCGTCGCTTTTCCGACTCCCCAGTAGTCTTCCATCTTGCCGCCGCAAGAGTAGAGGAAGTTGATGCCTTTGGCACAGTCCATCGAACTGCCGCCACCCAATCCAATCAATAGATCAGGCCGGTAGTCTTTGGCCACGATCAGTCCAGCTTCGACGTGTTCGGTTGTAGGGTTCTCGCGCGCTCCATCAAAAACAAGCGAATCGATGTTAGATTTTTTTAGTGCCGCAACGGCCCGAGCAACGTGACCCACTGCGACGATGCCCGGATCGGTGACGACCAGCGCTTTGGCAAAGCCCGAGTCGGCTGTTAGCTCTCCCAATTGATCAATCGCATCTTCCGCGTGAACAATTCTAGTGCGAAGATGAGAGTCGATCGGCTGCATGAATTGAATTAAGAGTGGAGTGTTTGTTGTAGCGGTGGCTTCCCGGCACCGCATTGTTTGACGCGGTGGCTTGAAGCCCCCGCTGCTTGCTAAGCCAGCGCGGCAACTCTGGCGTCGCTCATCTGATAAGCCCGAGAGCGGAACAGGAAGTCAATAATATTGCCTTCATGAGGCTGGAGCCAGTTCAATCGGTTTGTTGGGATTGGCCCAATGTTCAAACGGTCAATCGACGTCGCATCTGTCAGCTGATCGATCCAAGCTTGATCTTCAGTAATTGCCGATCCGACTAACGTCATACCAGCCGCCTTGAGCATCTTGTCTTGAGGACATTTGACGACTGTCGCAAACGGAAACATGAACTCCTTGCTGGCAATTGGACACTCTGGGCTTTCCGCATGAGCGACGACCGGCCGCAAGTAAGAGCAGCGTTCTTTCTCCACTAATCGGTCACCATATTTTTCAGTGCAATCGGTGACGCCGTCTTCTTTCAGATCGTTCTTGACCATATCCCAAACCGCTTTGCCCATGCCGGGAACGGTGAACGCGGCCAAGCCAGCGTTTTCATCTTCGGGACCAAGTGCTTCGACGGGACCAATCTTTTCTGCAATTGCCTGTGCAATTTCCAGCGTGTGTCGTGAGGCGTAAATTGCTGACGCGTTAATACAGCTTCTGCCGCCGTTGATGTAAACGCTTTCCACCATCGCATCCAAGTACTGCTCCCAGTTATCGACGCAGTCATCGCCCAAAAAGATCTTTGAGAACCCCGGACCGTGAACTTGAACGCTTGGGTTGCCGGAGAACTGGTTGACCGTGTTTTGTGAGCCAAAGATCATGCTGCGCGGACAGGAATCCATCAACGCGGAACCAACATCGTGGCCGCCGGGATAAAGTGAAACGGCTTCGGAGGGAATGCCGACCTCTTTATAAGCAGACGCAACGCGGTAGGCCGTCCAAGGTTCTTGCGAACCGGGCTTGAGCACCAGTCCCATTTGTAGCGGTATCGCCGGCAGCCACAACGTGTGCACGCCGGGTGAATTTGACGGAAGGACGGCGCCCAGAACTGGCGTTTGCGCTTGGTAGCTGACGACGACGCCGCGATCTTCCTTGCCGTAGCCTCGGCTGAGAATGTCCAAGTCCAAACCGCGCGTGAGGCACTGAAGAATTTCAGTCATGTTCCGCATGACGAAACTGTTTTTGGTCATGTTGGAACGGCACATGTGCTCCGGAAGACCGGTTGAGGCGGATTGATGACGCACAAATTCGTCGGCCGTCTGTGTGCCATCACCAAGAGGAACGGTTCCGTTTTCGAACAGATCGGCAGCTTGGCCGATTTTTTCGATCAGTTCGGCACAAGAGAATTGACGAAGTGCGTCACGGGCTTTTGAAGCCGTCCGCATGTCGCGTGTGACTAAGCCGCCGTTGGCGGAGTGAACTTTGGCGATGCTTTCGCCAGTATTGAAGTGAACGACTTCGGTCGTTTCGAGTGATTCATAGGGTTTCCCCCAGCGAATGACAGGAA
>CAZDBE010000205.1:0-10373 GCA_964503675.1 uncultured Pirellulaceae bacterium
CTTTGATGCAAAATTCGAATCGCCTTAACCATATTGTGTTGTCGCTGATCGACTACTGGTATCTCTGGGTTATCCCGTGCCTGCTTGGTCTAAGTTTAAGCGTTGTTTACTCATTGTTTCTTTACACTCCCAGCTACACAGCTCGCCAATCACTGATTGTGCGGGATGACTTGATGGGCGACTCCTTTAAACCCAGTCGTTTTGAATCGCTAGACTCGATGAAGTCTGCCCAAGAGACCATTCTCGAAATCGCTCGCAAACCGGAAGTAATCCGAAACGTGATGGAGCAAATGGAAGAGAGTCGTTCTACATTCTTTGGAAGCGGTGGGATCAGCGATAAAGACATTGAAGAGATGCAGGGGAATATTGAATTTGGTGCACCCAACGGTGCCGAGTTCGGAAGAACCGAAGCGGTTGTGTTGAAGGTCACCTCTGCTACGCGCAACAAAGCTAAAGACTTCACTAATCTACTGCTTGATGAGATTGATTCTAAATTGAGCGACGTCCGTCGTCAGAGACTCAAAAGCATGGAACAAGAGCTGGCCTTAGCTAGTGAATCGTCAAAGAAGAGTCTCGATGAATCTTCAAATCAACTCCAAGAGATCGAGCGTGGCTTCGGAACTGAGATCACCACCATCCGTGAACTCAATGATCCTCAGGGAGGAAATTCCTTCGACCTGAAATTGAATCAAATCCGACTGGAGAAGCGCGAAGCGGTCTCCACGCTTGCCTCCGCTAGGGAGCAGAGAATCCTGCTAGAGAACGCTCAGGCAAATGAGTCCCTAGTGACTTCGAGCCAACTTCTGGAAATGCAACCAGCGCTAAGTGTGATGATGGGCAGCTTGAACACTGCCCGGGAGCAACTCTCGATCGACGAAGGCCGCTACAAACCGCTACACCCGGCACTCAAAGCCAGCCGCGAAGCCGTCAGACACCAAGAAGAGATGCTTTTCAATTCTCTGGGGCCTACCATTGTCGGCGTCGATTCCCAAATCGCGATGGCCGAGGCAAAAGTTGAGCGATTGAACAAATCGATCGTGGAACTCGAAGAAAAACTGCTCGAATTAACCGAACAGCGTGTACCCTACGCCAAACTCCAAGAAGACGTGACGAACAAAACAAAAGTTCATAGCGATGTTCAGGCCAAGCTGTCACAGGTTAGGTCTTATACCAATTCGTCCGAAAACATTGAACTATTAACGCGTGTGGGTGAGCCGCAGGTTGGAAGTCGACCTAATGGTCTTGGCAAAAAAGCGCTCGTTCTGGTTGGACTTGCGGGCGGACTCTTAATCGGGCTTGGACTCGTCGCCCTAGCCGTTCCACCGTCCGGTTCGACAGTGGCCTATCAACCCGTGATGATGCCTATGAGCGGCTCTCAAATGGTGCCAACGCCAAGCAATCCAAATCAGCCAAGGCCACGAAATCCCCGTCAATCCACTGCCACAGCGGCAACACCAAGCGCCGCCTCTGTGGTCAATGAAACTGTGTCTGAATCTCGATTGAAATCACACGCAAATCAAGAACAAAAGCGGAAGCAGCCTGACGCAACGCCAGAATCTGCGCCAAGCCTGATGTCCAGTACCATGGGTTCAGCGATTCCTGAGTCAGTAGCCAAACACATGGCCGACTTGAAAAGCAAAGCGAAAGCGGTTCTCACCCCCAGCGCTCCCGCCGGGCAGCAGGCAAAAGCACCAGCTTCCAACGAGCGCCCAAAAGTTAGTTCCGAAGATGTGATCTCTGCTTTCAAAGCCGCACAGACGAGTCCGGCGGGTAAGGCAGGCCCCGCAACATCAGCAACAAACCTATCGCAATCTGCTTCACCAACTGCGATTCCCAAACCGGAGAAAACTCCATCACAAACGGCTGATTCAATTCAAAAGCAGCTGCGAGAGCTGGACGCATCAGAAGCAAAAGCTAGACAGAAACAGAAGCAACGAGCCCTCGACCCGACTATTGCACAACCAGATATTGTCGTAGTGGAACGTAAAAAAACCCTGGCTCCTGAAGTGCCAGATTCTGTCGCAGCAGGTCGAATCACTGCCGAATCGCTAATTGAGTCTAGTGCTCGCCGGGTTCAGGGCCAGAACCCGACAGAGACTCCTTCAGCGTCCAATCAGCCTCGGCAAAACATTCAAAGCACGCCTGTCGATGCATCTATTTTGCAGCAGGTTAAAGCGAACCTAGAAGACCCCATCAACCAGACACCAAAAGAAGCACCATCGACGCGGACGCCATCGATCTCTGACTACGCACGGTCATTGGAAGATGCCCCGACCAATCGAAACACTGGCGAACTGCAGGACCCATCGGATTCAACTCTGCCAATGGAGCGGCGCCCATCCAACGTGCGTCCTGTCGACATCGCTAAATCACTTGCCGAACATGATAGCGTCCGCGGTATCGTCGATGATATTCGACCTGAAGAGTCAGACTCCATGTCAACGCAAGCCACCAACCTGAGATCTACCGAGGCAACGGTCCCCGGCAAGGTCTTGGACAATTCTCTGGTCGGATTAATGCGAGAGGCTCGTGATTCCAACCCCAACGTCGTTCGGCGGAAATCCAACACTGACGTCGGCCCGGCAGATTTGAAGCCTGCTTCAAAGACTTCAGAAAAACCACCTGCCTCTCCGCAAGCCAAGCCTAGACTAGAAGGCAACGCAGAGTCTGAGGCGATTCCACAGCAAATCAAGCAGCTGAGCGATTCAATCTCGTCTTTTGCACGTCCGACTAACAAAAGCTCAGAGCCAAAAGAATAGATTCGTTGGCCGCCCAAGTCATCAGATCCATAAGAGCCTAACTCGATGCCAACCGTAAGTTCAGTCCAACTCGATGGCACCTTCGGCGATCATTTTGTTTCCCTTGGCCACGATCTGCTTGATGATCGTCTTTTGCTTATCGGACAACCGATTTAGGTCGCCCAAGCCCCTAATCACATCCATCGCCTTCCGCGGTGAATGTTTTTCGATAAGTAAAACCTTAGCAAGATTAATCGCAGCTGAGGCGCGCTTTACCGAATGCTCTTGCAGATACTGATGGCTATATAGGATTACAGAGTCCCAGTTTGATTTCTTTTGAAATGCCGATATCAGACTTAGCAACTCTGCTTGTCCCCACCTCGCAGTTTCGTCAATTTTCTGGATCTTCCGAAATGTCTTGACCGCCGCATCAGGATTGCCGGCGCTGATGTGGGCCGCCATCGAACGCCGGTAAAGCACAAGATTATCTTTGCGTTGTTGAGCGCGCTCGCGTTTCTGCTCCCGCAGCGCTTCTTTCTCAGATCTAGTCAGCTTCTTTTTGATCGGTGCATAGCCGGCGAGTTCAGAAAACATCGATATCAAGTCACGTTGCTCGCCATCCACCCATGATGCCAACAATAGAACTACGCCCAAGCCGATTCCCAATACGGCTCCAGTAATGTTTACCATCGACAAAAGAACAGGCATGCCCAGCATGGAGGGTACGACAAAACTCCAAACAATAAAAATTAGAGAAAACATCAGGACAGGAACATCAAACGCAATGGCCTTCATTACAAAGATGGCAAACAGTGCGTTGAAAATCAAAACCATTTTGATGTTGTCTTGCGGTGCCCAAATTACTGCGACCATCATCAACCCGTAAATAGGACCTTCTGCTCCCAGCCAGCAAATGCCCTCATAGTAGTCGACAAATGGCAGAAACAAGAGTTGCCCGACTGCGGCTGACACTACGCCAACCAACAGATAGATCGCTGTGAATAGCCACGGCCCACTTTTGCCTTCGACGATGAAACCGAAGATCGCTAGAAAAACCATGTTGATAATTAGATGCAACGCACCGGCATGCATGAAATTCGACGTCAACCACTGAATCGGATGTAAACCGTCGGCAAACACCAGTTGGAATTCTAGAAAAGCGTCATGCGGAGCAACGCCTTCGGGATTGAGATACTGCATGATCATCACCACGACGTTGATCACGACCATCACTCCCGTTGCCCAAGGCCAATGATAAACTGGCGCATCAGTTCCGTAAGGAATAAACATCTAAAGCCTATTTAAGAAGTGAAGCAGAGGCGAGTAGCCTGCCGGGTCAGTTTAACAAGCGGGCATACCGATCACAAATTGTTTTGCAGCAAATTGAAAAGTGGCTACCCTATAAAGGCTCGCCGTTGATTTACCGTGCAACGATTGTGGCGGCCAACATCGTGAACAAAGATATGTTGGAGAAGAAGGGAAAGCCTTAGGTAGCCAAAAGCGCTAAGACATCGCCAAAACTTTGGACGAGATCGGCTACGCAACATCCTTCACGGCGTGGCTATGCAGATTACGCCACTTCCTCTCGACGCTTGGCAGGCCAACGCTGGCCACCTCCCGACGAAATACTCTAAACAACCCCGTTTTTCCAAGTTCGAGCCAACAGAATCCAGCGTTCAGCTTCAAAGAGGAAGCAATCTAGGTTACAACGGCGGTAGCAGGGTGCCCCTGATTTCGGGCGCATCCTGAATCTCGCCCATTCGACATCGATATCTACTCAGCCGCCTTTATGGATTTCTCCAACATAGATTTCTGTTTACTGGCCTATCAGCAAATCGACCCTACGACGTGGGCGGCCGCTGCTTCGGTGCTAACACTCTCCATCTTTTTCAAGTTCAACCGCTTCTGGAGCGTCAGAAACTTCGATTTGCTGCTGATCATTTCCATGGCTCCGTTTCTGCTCATGGTCACCCACGGAATGAATCTGGCCAGCCAGCACCAACGAGACACCGACACGCCGGCAGCCATTGAGGCAGTAGACTCAGACTCGATCGGAGAGCCGCCTTCATCACAATCAACATCTGCGACGGAGACGTCACCTGATCTATCAGACGACGATAATGCATCACTTCCTGGCCGCGCGATGCAACGAAGTGGTTTCGTCGGACTGTTCGTGGTTGGAGCACTCTACCTGATCAGGATGCTGATCGACCCTGTTTTGGTCCGCAGACCATTGCTCAATCCAAACCTCTCACTAGGTGGCCTAATTTTTTTGGGCGTGTGCCTGATCGCGTTGCTGTTGGCGAATATCTTCAGTGCCAAACCAACCACCGACGAACTGAACATGGTCAAGTCGACCATCCGCATGGCCAAGCGACAAGCGGCCGACGAAACCGAATCCCTATCACTTCGCAAACGTGGACCGGGCTATCAAATGCTGTTTTTCGTCGCGGTCATTTCGGTGTTCTCTGACAACGACCAAGTCGATGACATCGTGATTGATCAGGAGACAAACTACGAACGTTACATTTTGGTTTTGAAAATCTTAGCGATCGTCAGCCAGTCTTTGATCGTGTTGGGGTTGATTCTCTTTTCGGTCTACAACTTCAACAGTTTCTACATCGGCGTTGGTATCGCGTCGGTATATTTGCTGCTGCCCTATACTGCGATTTACACCGGCCATGTGGAGCACGCGCTGCCTGCTGCGCTGATGCTGTGGGCGCTAGTGTGTTTTCGCAAACCGGCTCTCTCAGGATTACTTCTAGGTCTAGCAACCGGTGCGTCTTACTACCCGTTGTTTCTGTTGCCGTTATGGTTGAGTTTCTACTGGGAACGTGGATTCCGGCGGTTCGCAATCTGCTTCGGAGTTTCTATTTTCTTCTGTGTGATCGGGCCGATGTTCACGTCGATCTCTGTCACTGACTATTTCCTACAACTGCAAAAGATGTTTGGTTTCTGGCAACCGTTGATGGAGGGACTGGAAGGCATTTGGGCACTGGGATGGGATCGCGTTTGGCGTTTGCCGCTTCTTATCGCCTTTGTGATTCTGTGCGCTTCCTTTACCCTCTGGCCTCCGCGCAAAGACATCGGGGTTTTGATCGCATACAGCGGGGCGGTCATGATTGGAGTCCAGTTTTGGCACGGATTCGGTGGAGGGCTGTTCGCCGCTTGGTACATGCCAATGATGCTACTGGTTTTCTTTCGCACTAACTTAGTCGGACGAACGGCCACCACAGAACTGCGAGCCCTCCGCGCAAACAAGTAACGCTTGCACCGTCATGCTGGCCCTACGTAGACGTGAAAGACACCCGGTTCTAGTTCGTCCACACTGACAACGATGTCCAGAAAACGCTTAAGGATATCAATGTGCGTCGTTGCATGAAGCGACAATGGACCGGTCACGAATTCGCTTGAGACCGGAGTGTCTTTTTGAGCCGCTGCCAATCCCATTGGTAAAAGCAACTGATCGGCCAAGTACTCGCCAACCGGATAGTCCCGAGCGAGGTACGGTCTGGCGTCTCGATAAGTTTTGCGAGCGACGTCTTCGGCCCGTACTCCCGGACTTCCGAAACCTGTGATGATCTCGTTCACGTTACCGCTATCAAATTCCATCATCACTACATTGCCGGGACCAAGCGAATTCTTGATTTCGACTGGATAGCACTCCGACTTGTGCCATTTGCCTTTGCGACGAATGATATCGAGTTCACGCTGAGCAATCTGAAGCGGTAGCTTGGAAACCAAGGCCATTAGCTTCGCTTTGGTTTTATGTTTACGTTGCATCAAGCTCAATCTACTGAGGGACTCGCACGGCGTAATCTCGATTCTAATTTTGCCACCACCGACGGGAAAAAAACCATAAGAATCGATTTTGGATTTGAACGTGGGCCCCATCTTCTCAATTTGGGGCAAATAGACTCGTTCGAGAAAGTCGAACGGAGGTCCACCGGGATTGTGAGTACCACCTTCAATCGTAATGCTCGACGGAAGAACAGCCACCATCAGCGCTGGCAGAACAGTTTGGGCAACTAGGATCGCACTGCCTGCGGTTCCAATTTTGAAATGGAAATCGCGGGTTTGAATTGACCCAGGAATGAAAGTCAACTCTGACGAGTTTAATTCAGCTCCGAAGACGGCTCCTCCACAAATCTCTCGCGCAGCATTGACACCGGTTACGTGCTGACGCTTGAGGCCGGACTTCTTTCGGCCGGCACGGATGTTGTTGATGCTGAACGGCTTACCCGTAACAGCGCTCAGAGCCAATGATGAACGGAGAATCTGACCGCCCCCTTCGCCTTTTGAGCCATCAATCTCAATCATGATTCTGGGCCAATTTAAGAGTATTCAATTCGAACTCGACGATAGGCAAGAGCCTCGAATTCGTTTCAGGTTCACTGGATGCCAATAACGTTCTCTACATTCTTACAGACCATCACGTGGCTATTCACACGCTCGAGAAAGGGAAATTTTCTTCGGCGAATCCGTTTGGTAGGGGCGGCAACCAAATCCAATATTCACGATCCGGCAGATTTTTCTGGTCAGACAAGCTTTCTGGGTAGCACAACCGTCAACGCATCGACTCTTGCGGACAACCTGTCGCCACGGTGTCGAAACCAAAGGTATGAACCGTTCTTTCAAAACATTACTGTTGGCGCTAGTAATTGTCGGCGGACTGTGGGTTCTGTTCAATCAACAGCAGATCCAACAGGCCGGCGGGCTGTCTGCATATATTGCTCAAAACTTTCGCAGTTCAACATCGAACGCGTTCCAGCAATCGGGCTGGAATCAGCATTCCGATTGGACAGCCGGATCATCCCAGTTTCCACAAACAGCAAGTAACTCTCTGCCTCTCAACCGATTCTCACGCGGGCGCACCGGTTCACGCCCAGATCTTTCACCGATATCTAATACATCTGATCCTTTTCAGTTTGCTAGTCAGCGCTCATTATCTATCGGCAGTCGACCGGGACTGCCTGCTCCATCGGCCAACAAAATCCGTATCGCGTCGTTCAAAATGAACGCTCACTCTGACCCGGCAATTCAGCTACGATCTCTGGAACTCCTGACTGACCTTTGCAGCCAGTTCGACATTGTCGCTTTTCAGGAAATCAACAGCCAATCGATTTCCTTGCTGGAGCAGATTGGTCAGAGGGCTGCTGCCAAATCGAACGGTGCTATTCAGTTTCGGGCAATTTCAGACGTGGCCAAAGTAGGCCCCGGCAATCCTCTTTTTGTGATCCTGTACAACACCACCTCCTTGGATCTTGATTTTGCCAACTGGTACTCTGTCAACGATCCCGACCAACTCCTAACGCGCGAACCGCTTGTCGGTTGGTTTCGCACGCGCGGGGTCGAATCCGAAAAAGCGTTCACGTTCACGTTGGCCAACATTCAATTGGACGACCACCGTCCAGATCTGGAACTGGCTTACATTGGTGATCTGTTCCGAGCAATTCGGCAAGATGGACGTGGTGAAGACGATGTAATTATCACAGGCAACTTCAACGCTGGCGATCGAGGACTCTCAGCGATGCGAGAACGAGCTGGTTTGACTTGGGTGGTCTACGATACGGCAACATCCACCGACAAGGAAAGCCAGTACGATAATCTTGTCTTCGCCCAGAACGCAACGGTGGAGTTTACAGGGCAGGGCGGTGTCCTCGATTTTCTTTCGGCCTACAATTTGCCACTGGCCGACGCCAATGCCATTTCCCAACACATGCCGGTCTGGGCGGAGTTCTCAACGGTCGAAGGCGGTCAACAAGTAACGTCCATGCCGCCATTGGACGCTCCGAATCGGACCTATCCAGACGGATCCCCGATCAATCGACCTTCTTTCTGACTACGACAGATCTTGCGGCCAAAACGCGGACTTCGATCAAAAACGGGGATTTGCAAGCACTCGATGTCCCGAAAAATGGCAACTTCGCATTTTTTGGCCAATTTTCACTTGCCATTTCCCCGAAACTATATAGAGTTCGGCTAATTGAAGCTGTTTTCGCAGCTCCAACTACAACAGACCACGTGAACTTTCTCACTTTTGGCGGATTTTGGTATGGCGACGCAAAAATACGATGGGGCCCAAGCCCTGATCAAGACTTTGGACGATCTGGGAATCGAGTACATCTTTGGTTATTCCGGCGGAGCCGCGATTCCAATATTCGACGCTCTCGAAACGGTCAAAACCAAGATGAAGTTCATCCTTGTTCGTCACGAACAAGGTGCCGTTCACATGGCCGATGGATACGCTCGCGCCACGGGAAAGCCAGCAGCAGTATTGGTGACTTCCGGACCAGGCGCGGGAAATACCGTGACCGGTCTGATGACGGCCATGATGGATTCTGTTCCTATGATTGTGATCTGTGGCCAACAGGTTACTTGGATGCTAGGAAAAGACGCGTTTCAAGAGGCCGATATCTTTGGCATCACGATTCCAGTTGTTAAGCACAACTACTTGGTTAAGGAATCAAACGACCTGCCTCGCGTCGCGCGCGAAGCCTTTCACATTTCGACGACCGGTCGTCCTGGCCCAGTACTAATCGATGTGCCAAAAGACGTTTCCCAAGGCGACTTTACTGGCGACATGAACGCGCCGATGGAATTGCCCGGCTATCAACCCGACAAATGTAACCTCTTTAGCGAAAGAGACATTGATGAAGCCGCCCGCATGATCGCTCAGTCTCAGCGGCCTGTGATCCTTGCCGGCCATGGCTGCATGATCTCTCGCGCTGACAAAGAACTGATGAAATTGGCCACTACACTTCAAGCACCCGTTACTTCGACGTTGCTGGGCAAAGGTGTTTTTCCCGAATCGCATGAGCTGTCGCTAGGCATGCTCGGGATGCACGGAACGGCCTACGCCAACAAAGCGATGGTCGAATGCGATTTGCTAATCAATGTTGGATCACGATTCGATGACAGGATCATTGGACAGGCGGATAAATTCTGTGCCGACGCCAAGATCATCCACATCGATATCGATTCGGCCGAAATGGACAAAATGGTTCGACCCGATGTTCAAATCATCGGCGATGCCACTGCTGCCTTAAAGAAGCTGAACGCTCACAAAAGTATCAAAGCGCTTCCGACCGAACAATGGTTGGCAAAAATGGAAAGCAATAAAGTCAAATTCCCGCTTGGATTCAAAAAGCAGGGTGGCTTGAAAATGCAACAGGTCATTCACGAACTGTATGAACAAACCGAAGGCAAAGCGATCGTTGCGACCGACGTTGGTCAGCACCAAATGTGGGCGGCGCAATTCTACAAGAATGACGAATCGTATCACTGGTTATCATCCGGTGGCGCAGGCACTATGGGATACGGATTCCCCGCAGCAATCGGTGCAGCTCTAGGTTGTCCTGACAAGACTGTGATTTCGATCTCAGGTGACGGTGGTTTTCAAATGACGGCTTTCGAACTTTCGACAGCTGCAATTCACAAGCTTCCAATCAAGATTGTCGTTCTAAACAATCATTACTTGGGTATGGTTCGCCAGTGGCAGGAATTGTTCTACGAAGATCGCACCTCAGGCGTGGATCTTGTGGGCAACCCTGACTTCTGCAAATTGGCCGCGGCCTACGACATCCCAAGCGTTTATATGAAACGTCCTGCCGATGTGAGTCGCAAGATTGAAGA